>CAIZQW010000424.1 GCA_903935195.1 uncultured bacterium | reverse complement strand
GTTTCAATATCGGCGTACGGGCGTCCTCGCCCGTACGTGTGCAGGCGAGGACGCCTGCACGCCAGCATGTCGAACAGTCTTTCCCCATCATTCCACCGTTCCAGTATTCCAACATTCCAACATTCCAGTGAAGTTATAGGCAAGTAAAAAAGGAAGTTTACCGGGGCAAAAACAAGGACAAGGTAGATTTCTGAATAGTGCCGTCTCAAAACGCAGGAAATGAAAAAAACCCAATAAAATCAAGGTTTTAAATGGGTTTTCAGGCTTAAAAAAAATGGTGGCAAGGGTCGGGATCGAACCGACGACACGCGAATTTTCAGTCCGCTGCTCTACCAACTGAGCTACCTCGCCACTTCGTGAATCGGATGATTCAGAAAAAGTTTGGGTACTTTATCGAATTCAGTGTCCAAAGTCAATACTGATTCGCAAAAAATGATGCCTAGATTTTTGAGTGTATACAAATTGCATACAAAAACGAGGTAATGCATGGCATAAACACAGACAAGAAGGAGTTGAGAAGTGTTAGAAGGAGGACGGGCAAAAAGCCCTATTAAACGAAAAAACCCCAATAAAATTGAGGTTTTAACGATGGTGCCAGGAGAGGGAGTCGAACCCTCACACCCTCTCGGGCGGCAGATTTTGAGTCTGCTGCGTCTGCCATTTCGCCACCCTGGCGGGGATGGAGCGGGTGAAGGGAATCGAACCCTCGTAGCCAGCTTGGAAGGCTGGAGCTCTGCCATTGAGCTACGCCCGCAAAAAGAGGGTGTATATTAGCGGTTTTGTTATCGAGAGTCAAGCGAGAGTAGTGTTAATTTTTTAATTCCTCTGCCCTACCCCACAACGACTTCTTCCTCAGCATAGCGAATACGCATGGTATCGCCTTCACGGCCAATGAAAAGCGCTACCGCAACAGTACCGAGTCGTCCGACATACATGCTGAAGATGATAATCCACTGCCCCCAGTAGGATAACTGTGGCGTATAATCAATTGAAAGTCCGACGGTTCCAAAGGCTGAGATCGTTTCAAATAATAGTTTTGAGGCTTCAGGAACCTTTCCTGTGGCAGCCTCCGTGTGGAGCAATGCGCCAAAGGAAAAAAGGATTAAGAGTTGAAAAACAAAGAAGATGACGAAAGCTTCACGCACGATTGTGTTTGAGACAGTGCGGGAGAAGATGCAAATCTCTGTTCGGCGCTTGCACATGGCAATGACTGTAAAAAGCAATACGACAATCGTTGTTGTTTTAATACCACCAGCGGCTGACCCCGGAGAACCGCCGATGAACATAAGAATCCCCGTGACAAAACGTGATCCTTCGCTCAGGCTCGACATGGGAAGCACATTGAAGCCAGCTGTACGGGGGGTTATAGCATGAAAGAGCGCGCAATTGACTTTATGGACTACGGGAAGATCCTTTAAGGCGTTATTCCATTCCTGAAGAAGGAAAATTCCTGTACCAGCAACTATTAAAAGAACTGTGGCACTGAGTACAATCTTTGTATGTAGGGCGATTCGACCGCGCTTGCGCAGGTCACGCTTCCAAAACCGAATGGTGACCAAGTTATAAAGCGGCAAAAAGCCCAAGCCACCAAAAACGATCAGTGCGCCGATAATATTTACGAACCCGATTTCTTTCTGAAAACCGATAAAGTTGTCCGCATGGAGAGATAAGCCCGCATTACAAAAGGCGCTGACCGAATGAAACACGGCATAGTACCACGCCTTCGTAATGGCCATGGATGGATCAATTAGATGATAGCGCCAAAAAAGCAGTGCAGCCCCAATTGCTTCAACGGCAAAGGTCATGACCACCGCCCATTTTAAAAGCGAGTGGATTCCGTTCACCTCTTCAACACCATAGGCATCCATCAACGCAAACTCGCTCTGCATGCCGAGGCGTCGTCCAATCAAAACAAGAAAAAAGGTGCTCAGGGTCATGACGCTCAGTCCACCCAGCTGGATCAGCGCGAGCACAACCAACTGACCAAACAGAGAGAGTTGCGTCCCAATATCAATGACCGATAGTCCTGTGACACAGGTCGCACTGGTCGCAGTAAAAATCGCCGCAACGGGATCAATGGAAACTCCGTTCGCGCTGGAGACAGGGAGCCAGAGTAGAAAGGCCCCCGAGGCAATCAGAGAGAGAAAACTGAAGGCGATCAAAGCATTCGGACTGAACCAATTCCAGAAAGCTACTTTTTTTACGATCTTACTCATAGAGGCGCACAGTCATCACCTTGGAGACTGTTGCTGTTACGCAAACAAACTTTCCTTCCGAACCAATGAGATAATGCGCAAAACCTCAATCGCATTATCCAGCGGGATCGGGAACGGTTTGTTTTCGCGGATCGTATTATAGACATGTTCCCAAATGATTGTCAAACCCGCATCGTCACGGGGTGTCATCGGGACCATCTTCTCGAGCCACTTAAATTCTTCAACAGGTGTTTGACTGTTCAATGGAGGGGTTCGGACACTTGAACGCCGGCGGTCCTGCTTTTCATTAGGATCCAGATAACGAATATGTCCTTCCGTCGCGCCTGGCATTAATCGAAATTCGCCGCGCGTGCCAGTAATGACAAACAAGGGCTCCGTGTTGATGCGTCCACCCGATATTTCAAGCTCAACGGTCAGGCCGCCAAGATTCCTCAAAATGATCCGGAAAAAATCCTCTGCATCACCCACGGAGGCGACACGTTTAAAATCAGACCAAACCTTGACAGGAGGCGTGCCGAGTAGTTCCAACGCTTGGTCTAGAAACGCTGTACCATGCAAAAGGGCCGCACCACCACCACAACGCTTGACCGTCTGCCAGTCATCTTTGCGCTCGTAAACACCCCTGCGCATTTTAATATCGTAAATCTCCCCCAGCAGAGGGGACTGCATCATCTCGCGAGCCATCAGAAATTCAGGCTCATACCGATAGTTATGCCGAACCGTCAAACGATTATTTGATTTAATTGCCGCGGCTCGCATGAGCTGGGCCTCTTCAAAGTCACAACACATCGGACGTTCAACATGAACCCATTTTCCTGTCTTGAGGGCTTGCATCGCATGGGTCACATGTTCATCAGAACGCGTGGCAATATCAATAAGCTCCACATCAACGTCGGCGAGAATATCCTCAATCCGACGATAGGCACGACAGTCGGGATAACGTGCAAGGATCTGATCCCGGCGCTCCTTGACAGGGTCGCAGACAGCTATAATCTTAAAAAGATGGGGATAGCTATCTAGCTCAGCGCAGTGGGTCTCAAGGCCAGCTCGTCCGAGGCCAACGATACCGATGCGAATAGGCGGCCGAGTTGTTTGAATCATAATAATCTCCCTAAATAACCAAAAGTAAGGAATGCTACTTTCAGCTATTTCTTGTAGTTTAGCTCCTTTTTGGCCTTCCGTCAATCCCTGATAATTGTTTGGGGGCAGTTCAATATTGATTACTGGATACTGTCTAATGTATCTGCGGGCGTTTAAGGGGAGTCCGGAACACGATGCCGGTACCGCCGTTAGCGCCACCCCTTCTTTGGGCGGCGAGCAATGATGTGTAAGTTGACCACGTATCACAAGCGAACTTTTTTCGCAGCATTGCCCGGCTCCAAGGAAAGGAGCCGCTAAGAGGCCCGACTGGGGCAAGACGCGTGAGCGGGCGCGTGACAGGCGTGGACGCGAGGCATCGAAGGCGAGGAATGCGGGGAGTCATCTATGAGCGGGGGTCCTGTATTCGGGGGCCGCTCAGAGGTGGCTCCTCCGCGTCCGCAGCCCGATGACTCCGCAGGACACGCCCGAACGCGGAGCGAAGGCGTCGCGACACAGGAGACCGACACTGTACTCGGGTGATCCGGCAGGGGTATCCAAGCATCCGCCGAACGGAAGCGGAGACGGATTTGCGGATGCGCGGCTGGGCGCTGGATACTCATCCGCCCCAGCCGCGTATTCAGACGCAAACTCCGGCCCGTTTCTGGAAGGCGATAGATGCGTACCGGCCGGATCACCCAAGAGAAGTAAAACAGAGAAGAAGTGAGTTAGTGAGAGAAACCTAGGTCCCTACAAACATCTCGGAACTGCATCTTAATTCTTTTATGGGGCTGGACAGGGCGTCATAATATGCTATTCTTGAAGTCACTCGCAAACTGAAACAGGGGCTTAACCATGATTCCACAATGGCTGATTGAGCAGAAAAGAGATGGTTTTGCATTAAAGGAGGACGACATCCGCTCCTTTATCAAGGGCTTCACCTTGGGAACCATTCCGGACTACCAGATGGCGGCGCTGGCGATGGCGATCTACTTCAAGGGGATGACCGACGCCGAGATCTCTGTCCTGACGGACGCCATGATGTGTTCAGGCGAACGGATCTCGTTTGAAGGGTGGCCACGCCCCACGGCTGACAAGCATTCGACTGGCGGTATCGGCGATAAACTATCCCTGATGATCGCTCCCCTTGCCGCCTCAGCTGGGTTAGCTGTACCCATGATTTCTGGTCGTGGCCTCGGGATTACAGGTGGCACACTCGATAAGCTTGAGGCGATTCCAGGCTATAACACGCATCTGACCACAGAGGCCTTCAAGCAGGTCATTGCAACTGTCGGGTGCTCCATCATCGGACAGACCGAACGTTTGGCGCCCGCGGACAAGAAACTCTATGCCTTGCGTGACGTGACGGGTACGGTTCCCAGCATACCCCTGATCACGGCGAGCATCATGTCCAAAAAAGGTGCGGAAGGAGCGGAGACGCTCATCTTTGATGTCAAGTGTGGTCGGGCTGCTTTTATGCGTTCGCTCCAAGACGCCCGTAGCTTGGCCGAGAGCCTTTCACGGATTGGACGCGCCCTGAACCGTAAGACGGCTGCGCTCATTACCGACATGGACCAACCCCTCGGACGTTCCATCGGCAATGCCGTCGAAGTGGCTGAGGCGGTTGAAACGCTCAAAGGCAAAGGACCTGCTGACACCCGTGAACTGACGCTTGAGCTGACTGCTTTAATGACTGTCGTCTCTGGACTCCATGCCAACATGGACAGCGCCCGAGTCGAACTTGCGCGTCATCTTGATAACGGAAGGGCATTGGATGTTTTCCGCAAAATGGTCATTGCACAGGGTGGTGACCCTCGTTTCATTGATGATCCGACCGCCTTGCCCCAGCCGGGCCATCGTCAATGGCTTAAAGCCCTTTGCAGTGGTTATGTGGCGGATGTCGATGCCTTGGCCATCGGCCGTATCGTCCTCCAACTCGGCGGTGGACGAACAAAGACCGACGACACGATTGACTATGCCGCAGGTATAGAAGCGCTTGTCCAACAGGGAGACTATGTTGAGAAGGGCGAACCGCTCATGTGCTTGCTGGCGAAGAACAGCTCGCTAACAGCAGCTCACCTTGCCACCGCATGTTCCGCCGTCAAGCTTACCCCTGACAAACCAGCACCGAGAAAACTCATCCTCCAGACGCTCGACTAGCGACAGATGCTTTATCCCTTCTATCCAGCACAGCAAGCACGATCATTAAGAGCGCTGCGATAAAAGCCATGGTTGACCCAAAATAGAAAGGGGCATTGGAGTTGACCTTATCGTAGAGCAAACCAGCAATCAAACTTGCCGGAAGCAAGGTAATCCCAAGTACCGAGTGGTAGATGCCGTATCCTGTTCCGCGCAAATCCTTGCTGACAAGATCAGCCACCATTGACTTCTGGCTGCCATCCACCAATGCGCTGTAGAGTCCATATAGCATGAAGAGAAAGAAAAAAACATTGATGCTGTTGTACCGGCCAAACAGAAAATAGACAAGCGCATAGACCAAAAAACCTAAAATGATTAAAATCTCTCGCCCAACCTTGTCGGAGAGCTTCCCGATCGGCACTGCCAGAACGACCGAGACCATATTAAAAACCATATAGACGAAAGGGATGTATGCTTTATTAATACCGGTCTCCGCTGTCTTCACAAGAAGCAGTGCATCTGCTGAATTTCCAAGCGTAAAAACAAATACAATGGCGAGAAAGAGATAAAACTTCTTGGGCAACTGTCTGACATGAAATGCTGGACGTTCCTCTTTTTTCGCCGACTTCGCCTCTTTGATAAAGAGGATAATCGTGAGAACCCCGAGCAAGGCTGGAATCGTCGCCAGGAGAAAGATAAATTTATAGTTGACCGGGAAAAGATAGAGCAAAAGAAAAGCTGCTAAGGGGCCGAAAATGGCGCCGCTATTATCCATCGCCTTATGAAAACCAAAACTAATCCCCATCTCTTCTTTCGAGACAGAGCCACTCACGAGGCTATCACGCGGGGCAGCCCTTAATCCCTTGCCAATCCGCTCAATAAAACGAAAGATCAAGACTTGGAAGGATCCTGTGACCAAAGCATACAAGGGCGTCACCATGGCCGTGATACCGTATCCGATGAGCATAAAGGGCTTGTTTCTCCCTATCTTGTCACTCCAATAACCCGAGAAGGCCTTAAACAATGAGGCTGTACTCTCTGCGATTCCCTCGATCATAGCGATGGAAGTCTTAGACGCGCCGATGGACAAAAGAAACAACGGCATCACACTGTAGACCATCTTTGTTGAGGTGTCCGTAAAGAAACTGGTCAGGCCGGTAAAGAAAACATTTCTCTCGAGACCGAATATTTTTTTGTCTTTTATCATGAGCACCTTTTTAAATGAGTCTGTCTTTAAAAACGATTTACATTACGCGGCAGAAGAGCCCTTTGAGATAGAGGCCTTCAGGGAAGCAGAGGCCTTCGGGATGGTCTTCAGCTTGTTGAAGACGTTTGAGAACCTGGAAGTCCCGTTTTGCATCCACGGCAGCATCAGAGACAACTTTGTCGAACAGGTCGCTCGTCATCAAGCCTGAACACGAGAAGGTGGCGAGAAGTCCACCCGGTCGCAATAGCTTCATCGCCAAGAGATTAATATCTTTATAGCCACGCGCCGCCTTCATCAAACTGCCTTTGCTATCTGCAAACTTCGGCGGATCGAGAATAATCATATCAAAGGTCTTTGCAGCGTCGCGGAAGGAGCGAAGGACTTCAAAGACATTTCCGCAAATAAAAGTAGATTCCTCCACATGACAGGTATTGAGTGCGGTATTCTCTCGAGCAAGAGCCAGAGAAGGCTCAGAGAGATCCACATGCGTCACTGAAGCCGCAGCCGACGTGACTGCGGCGACCCCGAAGCCACCTGTATATGAAAACGCATTGAGGACATCTAACCCATTCGCATAACGCTTCACCATGGCGCGATTGTCGCGCTGATCCAGATAAAAGCCGGTCTTGTGTCCTTGTAGAACATCCACATAATAGCGCGTCCCATTTTCAACGATCTCTATACGCTCAGGAGGCGCTTCACCTGCCAAAACACCCATCAGTGGCGGTAGACCTTCGCGCGTTCGGACATCCAGATCTGAACGTTCATAGACCCCTTTGCAAGGTGAGTACCGTTGCAAGGCTTCCACGATCTCCTTTTTCCAACGTTCAGCTCCCGCGGTTGTGAATTGGCAAACGATCCACTCACCATAACGATCCGCAATGAGCCCTGGAATACCATCTGCTTCGGCATTAACAAGCCGAAAGGCATTGGTCGCGCCTTCAGCAAGAAAGATCGAGCGTCCACTAATGGCCTGCGCTATTCGACTGTTGATAAACGTGGTGTCGATCTCGGAAGCTTCAAATGTCCAGAGACGAACTCTGATTTGCGATTCAGGTGAGTAGGCTCCCATACCGAGCAGGGTTCCATCCGCTGCTTTTACCTGAACGGTGTCGCCTGCGCAGGGATCACCTTCAACCGTGGCGACAGCCCCTGAAAAGATCCAGGGATGGCGACGCAGGATTGAGTATTCACGTTTATTTTGAAGAGTAACTACTTTCATATGATTTTTAACCTTTATTCATGTCGAAGGGCTTCGATGGGATCAAGGGATGCGGCTCGCATCGCAGGATAGAGCCCAAAGAGGATTCCGATCCCGGCGCTGATGCCAAAAGCGAGAAAGAGACTATAAGGCTGAATCACTGTGGGCATGTCCGTTGTCAGGGTGATCACCATCGGGATAGCCACCCCTAACAAGATGCCAAGGCCACCACCACCAATGGAGAGCACACAGGTGTTGATCAAAAACTGAACGATGATCCGACTTTTCCGGGCACCAATCGCACGCCGGATGCCGATCTCTTTCGTACGCTCTGTGACAGATGCCAGCATGATATTCATAATGCCAATTCCCCCGACCAGCAAGCTGATACCCGCAATTGCTCCCAAGACGACATTGAAAGTCTTCTTAGTACGTTCTGCTTCCCGCAACAAAGTCAACGGCACATTAATCTTATAATCTCTTTTTTTGTGAAAACGTGCGAGCATGGCCTCCATCGCTTTGCTCCCAGCCTCAACAGCTTCGGTACTGGACATTTTCACAATGATCTGCCCCAATTCAATACGCTCCCCTTCCGGATGGCCATCCGTCGTATACCGAATGACCGTATCTCCAAAAAGTTTCTTGCCGGTCGAGATCGGAATGTAGACATCCGCTTCACTGTCGGGAGCCTGGACCGCGCCACCCTCCGCATTCTTAACAATACCAACAACCTCAAAGGTGCCCGAGCCAATACGGATCAACTGCCCCACCATCTCCTCGGCTGCCAATAAACGACGTACACCAAGTTCGGTCAACACGCAGACATTCGCATTTACCTCGAGGTCATGCGTTCGCAAGACGCGTCCAGCCAGCAGTGGGCGATCAACGACATCAAACCACGTCGGTTCAGTCTCTACCACGCGAAGCTCCATCTGGCGGTCACTAAATCGCGTATTTCTGCGCACCATGCGTGCAGGGACGGTCAACAGCACTTCTGGGACGGTCTCCCGGATGCGCTGTTCGTCCTCATACAACAATCCGTACATCGCCAACTTGCTTCTCCCTGCGCCCGACCCTGAACTCTCTGGAGGTTTCTCAGAGGAGAGGAGAATATTCTGACTCCCCAGACGTTTGATAGACTCCAGTGCCTGTTGGCTAGCCCCCTCCCCAACCGCTAACATGGCAATCACGCTCGCAACACCGAAGACCATCCCTAACATAGTGAGGAAGGAACGTGTCTTATGTCGCCAGACATCGGCCAGACCAAGCCGTACAAAGGGCCACACATAAAAAAGCTGGCTCATATCGCAGCCTCCGTTATCGTCGCAACCCGGCCATCCTTCAACACGATCCGCGACTTCGCATAGTTGGCGATATCCGGTTCATGTGTCACAATAATCACAGTCTTTCCTTGCTCATGCAACTCCTGGAAAAGCCCCATAATTTGAATACTGGTGGCCGTATCCAGATTTCCAGTAGGCTCGTCAGCCAACAGGACTGCTGGATCATTGGCAAGCGCACGCGCGACCGCCACACGTTGACGCTGGCCCCCTGAAAGCTCGGTGGGTAAATGTTTCAAGCGATGCGCCATACCCACACGCTCGGCCAACTCATTCGCTTTTGCACTACGCTCATGGGCAGGAAGTCCGAGATACAACAAGGGGACCTCGATATTTTCACGAACCGTCAGTTGGGGAATCAAATGGAAACTCTGAAAGATGAACCCCAGATTTTTTAACCGGTGATCACTCAGCTCATCATCATCCATCTCTGCAACATTCACACCATTGAGCCAATAGGCCCCGCTCGAAGGACGGTCTAAGCACCCGAGAATATTGAGCATAGTACTCTTACCAGAACCGCTCTGCCCCATGATGGCCCAATAGCCGCCTTTCTGGATGGAAAAGGAGATACCGTCCAAAGCATGCACCATCTCATCACCGACATGATAGTGGCGTTTGACCTGCTCAAGACGAACAACCTCTTCCATCCGAGAAACACTCATGGGCTAGACTCCTTGCTTATGTCCCCCAGCGTAACCGGCGTTGACGTTTCCAATTTGATATCGCCGTTTTTTTTCTCTGGCACATCACGAATTCCCACACCTTTATCCCGGGGACGACGAGGTGTTGTTTTTTTCATCGGCTCGCGCGAATCAAAATCAGAGGCCTCCTCCTCTTCGAGTGCCGCTCTTTTCTTGCGGCGCTCCAACTCCTTCTGGGAAACCTCCTTCTCCTCGGATGTCACCTCTTTGATCGGCGGGGCCAGCATCACTTCATCCCCTGCCACAACGCCTCCCAGCAGATGAATCATTCGATTATTGTCAAATCCAACACGAACCATTTGAGGCGTCCATTTCCCCTTTTTCCGCACATAAATCATCGGAACGCCATTCTCACGTACAACGCACTGGACCGGCACATAGAGAACCTTGTTGAATGACTCTTTAATCAACTCCACATCGCAACTCATCCCGGGGCGAATGGTTAAATCCTGAAAGTCACATTCAATCTCGCACTTATACAGTTTCAGATCTGGATTCAGACTGGCACTCTGCCCATCCGGGAGGACACCAATCTTCACGAGCTTTCCATCAAATTCCCGCCCAGGGAAGGCATCTATCTTGATCTTTGCCAGCATCCCCCTCGTGATCTTCGTCAAACTTGCTTCGGGAACCATCGTCTCGACGACCATGCCTGATTCCAGCGGAATATAGATCAGTTCTTGACGTTCTACCGCAGACACCCCAACCGCCAACGGCTTAACCCACCACTGGCGTCTGGAGATCTGGACCGTGGAGGCATAAAGGACAATGCCGTTCGTCGGCGAAACAATCTTACTCTTTTGAATCTGCACGTTTAGTTCAGCCAAGCGATTGGTTGCACGCTCATACTCGCGACTACGCGCACGCAACTCGGATTGAACCTGACGCAAGGTAGCCTTGTTCTGCCAGGCCACGCGTACATGAGCCCGCTCAGCCTTGCGAAAACGGCTTCCCAAGACCGCCTGTTGCTGGACAACCGTATAATTGGTCAAGACCAAGAGCTTTGTTTTGGCCATTTCATAATTGATCTGTTTGCGTTTTAGCTCGAGCTCATCTGCCTGCAAATCCGTTCGGGTCAAGAAGGAAGACTCTGAAAGACGCTTGGACCATTCCAGCTTTTCAAGAGCACGCTGGACCTCTTCATCTGCCAAGGTGATGTCCGACTCAAACTGTCGCAGTTGCTGCGGATAATCGCCACTCCTATATTTTTCACGATCCATTTTAGCCAGTGCAAGCTCCACTTCACTGTCCAACTGGCTCGCATCGCAATCCCCTTTGACAATTTCGAGTTTCTCTTTCGTGACCGTGACTGCCGATTCCGTATTGCCAACAACAATCTCTTGTTCATTCCGCTTCTCAATCAAATCACTCGCATTAAATTCGATGAGCGCGTCACCGCTTTTTACGGGTGTCCCTTCATCAACAACCCAAATGATCGTGCTCGCCCCTTCCAACTCATTTGCAACAACCGCCTTGTCGCGGCTCTGAATAGAGCCTGCCGTGGTGACCGAAATAGTCAACGGGCCTTCCTGAACCTTCACAACAGGAACCTCAAGCTCCTTGGGTTTCCGATTTCGGAAGGCTAAAAATGTCCCGATGACCAACAAAATGGTACAACCGAAAAGAATCTTCTTTTTGCCGTTGTTTGATTTTTTTATCATTGTTCTAATCCTTTTAGGCGTGCCGTACGCAACCACACATTGGCATCTGAAATCTCCAGAATGCCCATATCACGCCGCAACTCCAATTCTCTCATCCGCCAACTAATGACCGCAGCGCAAAAATCATCCTGTGCTGTTAAAAGTGCCTTCTGTGCTTCCAGGACATCACGCATGATCACGCGACCCGCTTCCATAAACATCGCCGTACTCTCCACACGTATCTTTGCAACACGAAGTCCTTCCAGACGGATTTTATAGGTTGATTCGGCGGCAGCCAGATTACGAAGACCATTTCGGGCGGCTAACTTGACCGTGTCTTCTTTTTCATGAATCTCCCGTTGAGTTTGCTCCAAGGCCAGAAGGCTATCTTTATAGTTATTCCGCTCCACTCTCCGGTTCCACGGCCAATCCGCTCGTAGACTGAGTCGCCAGCCTTCACCACCACTGTCACTCGCTACCCTATTCAAGGCAACCGAACGCGATGTTTCACCTTGCCCGACAATGGTCACATCCGCACGCAACATATCCTCAGCGACCTTCACAGCACGCTCAGCATCGGCTAGTTTATCACGTGTATTAATCAAATCGAGCCGATTAGACAAGGCGATCGAACAGACCTCCTCTTCGTCTGGGAAGAGCCGTCCGCCGCCTGTCCCCTCATCAGCCGATTGTTGAATTTCAGCGCGCAAGCTATCTAGCGCTCGGGGGTCTACATCAATGAGCGCCTCTGGTGGCAACCCCAGCAAGATCTTAAAATTGTCTAACTTCGCATCATACGACCGTTTCATCGCCACCACGCTCTCGCGTGCATAGAGGAGTTGCGAGGTGGCCTGGTCCGCTTCGATACTACTCCGACGACCTGCTTGGAAGAGCATGGTCGCACGTTTACTGTTCAGTGTCAGATTGCGCTCGTTGTCTTGAGCGTTCTTCAATCGTTGAGCATACTCAAGGACATCATAAAAATTCAGCGTGACCGCAATCGCATAGGTTTGACGATAATATTCGAATTTGCGAATGGCATAAGTCAATTGACGCTCTGCCTGTGTCAAGGGTTCGCGGACGATCTCACGTCCAGCGCCACGAAGCAAGGGTATACTCATGGAGAGATCCCCAATGATGCCCAAGGAACTCCAGTCGCTACTGAGCAAGCGTGAGACATCTAACGCCAAATTTCCAGCCAAAACCGTTCCGCTTTCGAGCTGACGTTCAACTG
The DNA here is from genome assembly GCA_903935195.1 of uncultured bacterium. GTDB lineage: Bacteria > Verrucomicrobiota > Kiritimatiellia > RFP12 > UBA1067 > CAIZQW01. The sequence continues at coordinate 26,989 of CAIZQW010000424.1, read as the reverse complement.
CCGCACCCGAGGCCACTGCCAGCCGAGGGTCTGAGTCCGTCACGTTGTCACTTAACGCTCCAACAAGCATACCACTAAACGTCGTATCAAAACGGAACAATTGGGAATCCAGATCGAGAGCTGAACTAAAAACAGACTCCTTCAGACTCTGATAGGCTCGGTCATTACGAGCACCCACATTCAAAGCCTCCGACAACGTAAGTCGCCAACTGCCATTGGTTAAATTAATTGCCATATTCGGAATGGCGGGAAACACCACAGACTCTTCTCCACGTGCCATAGCCTGCAACGCCACCCGAAGCGTCAGGGCATCTGCCGGTCGTGACAAATCAAGATTATTGGTCCGCCCCGTTTGAACTTGCCAAAAGATCGTGGCCAAACGATGAGCGACTTCTTCCGTCTCACGATTCGCACGCGTCGGCGTCATGCACGCTGAAGCAAAGAGCAGGAGAGTGACTCCGCTTAAAAAGGTAACGCTCCCCAGCTTTTTCAGAAGCTGTTTAAAAAACATCATTCCCCATTTCCCTTTAGTGCTCGCATTATGTTAAATCGTAGTCCTACTTTAAGTTTGTAGTATACTGTATAACCGCGTTTACGACAATTGCTTTTTTTGTTTTTAAAATAAACCTGAATTGAAAAAACCGAAACACTTAAAAAAAATTCCACTTGCTTTTACGGTCAAGAGTTGTAAAATTAAAAGCGTGGTTCGATCGGGTGTGCTGTTAAGGATTTTCGTTTCATGCAAAAAAAAACCTTTGAGTTATCTGCTAAACGTCTAGGAGGCGAATTGCGCTTCCTAAAGGAGGCGCTTTCGACAAACCGCGAGGTTGATGCTGCCGCACAAGCAGGAGCTCCTGAAGGACTCCTTGTAATGGCGGACACGCAGAGCGCGGGCCGGGGCCGACTGACACGCACGTGGTTCTCACCTCCTGGCGTCAATCTCTATTTTTCGCTCTTGCTCCGCCCCGAGATCGAACTCGCTGCGGTTCCTTCACTGCCGCTGGTTATTGGATTGGCAGTCGCTGAGGCACTTGTTGCGTGCGCCCCTGCGGTACTCCCGAAAATCAAGTGGCCCAATGACATTCTGGTCAATGATAAAAAAATTGCGGGTATTCTCTGCGAACTCCAGACCCGGAAAGATAAGCCTGATTATGTGGTGGTCGGCGTCGGTATCAACATCAATCTGACCGAGGCCATGCTTCCTGAGGAGCTGAAAGGACGCGCAACCTCAATCCTCATCGAGAGTGGCGAGGAGCATGCGCGCGAGCAGGTCTTGACGGCCTTTCTGAATCGGCTAGAGCCCCTCTACGACAGCTGGCGTGCGTTCGGCTTCAAGCCGTTACTCCAGACGATTAATGCGCTTGATGCCTTGCGCGGAAGAGCGCTTCGCATTGATTTGGCGGGCACTCCTGTTGAGGGCGTTGCACAAGGCATCCAAGCAGACGGGTCTCTTCTGTTACAGACGAAAGAGGGGCCTCTCTCTGTCTATTCAGGTGAGGCACATATCCTCTAGACGCGTGCGGGGTTATTTTCGTCCACTCACCAGCCAATGCGGCATCGGCGGCGGAACTTGCCGTGTTTCCAAGTCGCGGAAGCCCGCCTCTTTCATCCACCCTTTGAGCTCGTCATCTGAAAAGACCCAGCCATTCTCTGTTGTCAAGGCCATGTTCAGTGCAAATAGCGCAGAGAAGGCGGGTGCTGTATGTGTCGCATCCGTCATCATGTCGAGCACATAAAGAATTCCACCTGGCTTGAGTGCTGTGTAGGCTCGTCCTAAAATGTCTTTGATCTGTTCAGGTGATTCTTGATGAAGCGCACCAAAAATGGTCACCGCATCATACGCTGCTGACTCATAACGATCGGTGTGATAATCTCCAGCTCTGCAGGTGACGCGCGTGGCCACACTTGATTGAGCCACCAACTCCGACGCGACAGCAGAGACACCCGGAAGATCAACGGTGACACAGGTGAGCTGTGGATGCGCCGTGGCCATCAGAACCGCATACGTACCAGGACCGCCTGCCAGATCCAGCACGGTATGACATGCTTTCAGATCCAGCAGCGGGATGATCTCCCTGCCGATCCCCAAGGCGCGGCCGTGCATGGACATCACAAAACGACGCGTACGCGCCTTATCCTCTCCCAAATGAATCTCTGGAGACTCAACAGGCTTTCCGGTGCGAACAAACTCAGCAACGCGTCCCCATGCAGGATAGACATCACGGTTATAACGAATCGCGCGCGTCAAATCATGAGGCGCACCCGAGACTAAGGAAAGCTGTGTTGCAGGCGTGTTCGAATAAAGGACACCCTCCTTCTCCACCAAACCAATCGCGACGCAGGCATCAAGTAACAAGACAACGCCCCGTTCTGCTACGTCAAGACGTTTAGCGACTTGAGGCGCGGTCGCCTCACTCCCTAACGACTGGATCACCGAAAAGAGCTCCGCCTCTAAAGCTGCAAAGAGTACTGCCGAGCCATAATACGCGCTGGCTAAATCAATAATCCCGGGAATGGAAAGCGCCTCTTTTTTCATACTTCTCCTAGCGATAAATCAAGACGTTCTGACGTTCTTTCAAGAAGGCTCGTGATGCACGCGTCCATTGACGCACGTGCTCAGAGGCTTGCCCCGCCACCAACGCTTGACGCGTGGCTGACGTACCATACAGTTTATCAAACCACTCTGGACGAATGCCGTCGTGCTTCCAAACACGTTTCTTCCCATAGAGCGACGCCAGCGTATCCAAAAGCATGACGGAGGTTTTGACGGGCTTAAAGGTGGCAGGGTTCGTTACGCAGAGGCGAATGCCATCCAGCTCGCAGTCCTGATAGGGTGCTGTCCCTGCAACATAGCGATACGGATTAAAGGTGACGCCTGGCAGTTTTATTTGCTTTAACGCTTGGCAGGCATATTCGGCTCTGATCCATGGCGCGCCGATGACGCGGAAGGCGAGATTGGTCCCTCGTCCACAATCAATCCCTGGCAGTGCCTCGGAGAATACAGTGGAGGAATAAGTCATGGCTGTTTCCCAGCTCTTGATCCCAGGCGAAGGTGGCACCCAATCCGGATAGGTTGCATCCCAAGCTTCAGCATTTCTCCCCCACCCTTCCATCGGCACAATTGTCAGATCAAGGGATAAGGCGAACTTTTTAACCATCCACTTTGCAGCCTCGCCGGGGGTCATCCCATAGACCATGGGCAAGGGACAAGGGGCGACGAAGCTGGAAAAGCGCTCGTCGAGCATGGGTCCATCCACAACCTCCGGCAAAGGGATTGGACGATCAACAATAATCACAGGGATATTCGACTCAGCGCAGGCCTCAAGGACATTCCGAAGCGTCGCCAAGTAGGTATAGCAACGAACGCCTAAATCTTGAAGGTCACAAACCATAACCTCAATGCCTTTGAGCATTTCCGGGGTTGGCTTGCGAAACTCACCATAGAGGGAATAAACGGGAATATTCCAGTCGGGATGGAGCCGAGAGGCAGTCTGTTCGCCAGCAGCGGCCTGTCCAAAAAAACCATGCTCGGGACCATAGAGGGCGACCAAATTAACACCGCGGGCCTGATGAAGACATTGAGCTGAGGTGGCTCCGTTCTTTAAGAGCGCAGCCTGATGACTCAGCAATCCCACACGGCGATTTTTGAGTAAGCCGAAGGATGTCAACGCTAAGTTTTCAATCCCAAGGCGCATGACATTAGTTGCCGTTTCCTGTAAAAGTCATCGCCGGGAAGAGTTTGCACTCGATCTTCGCCTTCGCCTTGAGCGCTTCAAAAAACTTCTGACACTCGTGTTGATATTGCGCCTTATAAAGCATCGTAGCAATCTTTGTACGATCATCCGAGAGGCGACGGATCAATATATGCGAGGCGCGAACGGTCTCAGGCAACGCAGGTACCCCGTTCTTTGCGAGCTGTGCTTTGTTATGGGCAACGACCTTCACCAGATGATAACCAAATTTGGTTTCAAATACATGGCTCAGCTCGCCCCCCTTCAACTTGAAAGCCACCTCTTCAAATGCCTTGTCCATTTTGCCTCGAGTAAACTCGCCAAGATCGCCACCCTTCTTTCCACTGGGACACTCTGAAATGGTCTTGGCGACATCCTCAAATGGGGCACCATTGATAATCTGGGTACGGATGGTCTCAAGTTTTGCACGTCGCAACTCATTCGATACGGCAATCTTTGCAGCAACCGCCTCGACCGCGTTGTCGTCGATTCGAATTTTCTTTTGAACTTCCTGATTCAGGAGTTTCTCAATAATGAGGCCATCTTCAAAGTCGCGCGTCATGATCTCCGGTGGCTGTGGCCCATGATTAAAGAAGGTATTCGTGTTGGAGTTCTTTTTTGCAAGCGCAAAAGCGAGCTGTTGCAGCCCAAGGGTGCGCTCCTGTTCGCCAATCGAAATCTTCAAGCGAGTGGCCTCATCCAGCATCACCGTGCGATAGACATACATCTCAATGGCTCTTTGACGAAAATGCTCTTTGGCCTGGCCTAACATATTGGAGGCGAAGGCTAAATGCTCTTCCGCAATGGCATATTTCAAATAACCATCCGCTCGTCTGCTCATCTCCCCAAACAAGAAAGGCTTGCCATTCACCACGGCTACCACCGTTTTTGCAGGTTGGTCGCCCGGTGCGACTGTCTCACCTTTTTTACAACCAACTAACGTACAAATGGCAACAGTGAGCGCCAATGTCCACAGATGATATTTCATAGAAACCCCTTTCAATAGCTTGGTTCAGATGTTACATTTGAACCAACACGCCACCCCACGTCAACCCTGCTCCAAAACCGACAAGCGCAATATAATCCCCGGACTTGAAACGACCTTCCCTGCTCATTTGTGCCAACGCGAGAGGGACAGTCGCCGACGAGGTGTTCGCCAACTCGGAAATATTCATGTAGAAGCGACTCATATCAATACCGAGGCGGCGAGCCGCAGCATCAAGGATACGGAAGTTCGCCTGATGCGGGACCACCCAGGTGATCTGATCCAAGGACAATCCCTGTTTCTGAGCCAGATCACGGATGACCTCTTCACACGCCTTGACCGCAAAATTAAAGACCTTCTTGCCGTCCATGTGAAGGAAGCCGGGGGTCATATTTTCAGGTTTCGGATGGCGGTATCCGCCGTCGCAATAGAGGACACGCTCGCCACCCCCGTCGGAACGTAAAACGGATTGCAAAATTCCGCCAGGACGTTTATCAGCCTTCAGCACCACGGCACCAGCTCCGTCGCCAAAGAGAACGCATGTGTTACGGTCGGTCCAGTCGACTGTCCGGGTCATCACATCGGTTCCAACCACCACCACGGGACGTGGATCCAAAAGCATCATCGAACGAGCCACCTGCATGGCATAGACAAACCCGGAACAGGCAGCCAGCAGATCGAAGGCTCCTGCATTTACTGCGCCAATATGGTGTTGCACCAAACAGGCACAAGAGGGAAAGACGTTATAGTCAGGCGTACTGGTCGCGACAATGACCATCCCCACCTCTTCAGGCTTTACACCTGACATCTTTAAGGCTTCTTGGGCTGCTTTAGTTGCCAGTGACCCCGAGCTTTCATTTTTGGAGGCCACGTAACGGGAACTAATGCCTGTATGAGAAACAATCCATTCGTCCGTCGTATCTATCGATTTCGGCAACTCGTGGTTCGTTACCTTCTGCTCTGGCAAGCCAGCGCCGAACCCAGCGATGTGAATATTCATACGTTTCTACGTTTCCTTACGTTTTAAAATTCCTACGTTTTAAAATAGAAGCGGAAATTTTATCAAAACGCTTCCGAAAAAACAAGATGACACTTTTCATATTTATGCCAGAAAATGCACGCGCCTCTGCTTGATTACTTGCCCATTTTTGTTAAAAACAGTATAATTCGCGCACTAATTGCCATTCTAATGCCAAAAACTTATGAAAATTGCGATTGCCTATCCGCCCTTGCCTTCTGAAAAGGGTGTACCTTTGCTGGGCCAGAACCGCCAATTCCAGTGGTTTAACCGTCCGACCTTCATCTATCCTGTCGTCCCGGCCCTGGCCGCAACCCAAGCAAAGAAGGCCGGACACGAGGTCGCCTGGCTCGATGGCATCGCCTCTGAGTGGACACCTGAGCAGTTCCTGGAGAAACTCGAATCCTTTAACCCTGATCTCCTCCTGTTGGAAACCAAGACCCCTGTCATCAAGCGCCATTGGCAACTCATCAAGGAGCTCAAGGCAAAGTATCCGTCGATGCGTCTCGTCATTGTCGGCGACCATGTGACCGCGATGCCCGAGGAGACCATGACCAATTGTCCTGTGGACTACATTCTCACCGGTGGGGACTATGACTTTCTCCTCGTCAACCTGCTCGCCCACCTCGCAACGCCCTCCACGGTCCAACTGGAGGCAGGCATCTATTGGCGGGAACCCGATGGCACAATCAAGAACAGTGGAACCTTTAAACTTGATCATGACCTGAAGACCCTCCCCTGGATCGACCGTGAGCTAACGCAATGGGAGCTTTATGCCACGAAGAACGGAAACTACAGCCGGATTCCAGGGACCTATATCATGTCCGGCCGGGATTGCTGGCATGGCAAGTGCACCTTCTGTTCGTGGACGACGCTCTACCCCACCTTCCGTACGCGTGAACCCCAAGAGGTCGTGGATGAGATCGAACACCTCGTTAAACAGTATCACGTACAGGAGATCATGGATGACACCGGGTGTCTGCCTGCCGGTGCCTGGTTGAAGACTTTTTGCAATGAGTTGATCGCCCGTAAACTCAACAAGCAGGTCAAGATTGACTGCAACATGCGCTTTGGCGCCTTGGATGAGGAACTCTGCCGCCTGATGAAGCAGGCCGGGTTCCGCCTCGTCCTCTTCGGACTCGAATCTGCAAATCAGTCCACCTTGGACCGGCTGAAAAAGGCTGTCACGGTCGAACAGATTGAAGCGGGCGCAAAGGCTGCGGCTCAAGCCGGCCTAGCTGTCCACGTCACGGTCATGTTCGGATATCCCTGGGAACGCGAAGCTGAGATCGAGAAGACCGTCTGCTTTGCACGCCATCTTCTGCGAAAGAGCTACGCCTATACACTCCAAGTCACTATGGTTATCCCCTACCCTGGCACGCCCCTCTTCAAGGAGCTGGAAAAGGATAACCTGCTACTGACACGCGACTGGGACGAATATGACATGCGCACGCAGGTCATGAAATCCGGCGTCTCGGAGGAGCGCATCAAGACTGCCATCCGGGATGTCTACCGCGGCTTCCTCCATCCAGAGACCATCCTTCGCAGACTTGCCTCCATGCGTAACCCCGTTGAGGATATCAAATTTTTCTGGCGCGGCTTCCGCTCCATCTTGGGGCACCTGCGCGACTTCAAACACTAAGAAAATTATAAAGGTATTAATGCATGAATCCTGAACAAATCGAAAACCGTAAAAAAGTCATGGGCAGAAGTATCCGTTTAGGTCACTGCGTCTGTGATCCTGCTAAACCCTGCCCGTGTCCCCTGTTCCAGGAAAAAAATGTCTGTCTCTGCGCCGGGGAACATCTGCCCGTGGATGGCGCCGCGCCCGTCAAGCTGACCCAGCATGTCCGCAGCGCAGGCTGTGCCAGTAAGATTGGCCAGAAAGATCTGCATGCCGTCCTCGCGGGTCTACCCGTTATTAGTGATCCCCGCTTGGTTGTAGGACTCTCCACCGCTGACGATGCCGGCGTCTTCGAAATCCAACCCGGACTTCTACTGGTCCAAACCGTGGATGTCTTTACGCCAGGTGTTGACGACCCTTACACCTTTGGCCGTATTGCCGCCTGCAACTCCCTCAGCGATGTCTACGCCATGGGCGGCAAGCCTGTCACCGCGCTCTCCGTGATCGGATTCCCCATTCATACCCTGCCCCACACGGCCATGACAGCGATCTTAAAAGGGGGCATGGATGTCCTTCAGGAAGCCGGGTGCGTGTTGGTGGGAGGTCATAGCATCAACGATGAAGAGGTCAAGTTCGGCTTCGCCGTAACAGGGGTCGTCAACCGTGAGCACCTCACCACGAATGCGGATGCCTGTGCGGGAGATAAGCTTATCCTTACCAAGCCCCTGGGCACCGGCATTGTCTCCCTTGCAGGCCAACTCAATCGCGCCTCAGAGCGTTCCCTCGCTGCTGTTGCGGAATCGATGTCGACCTTGAACCGCAAAGCGGCGGAAATCATGGCGCGGTATTCTGTTAAGTCCGCAACCGACATTACAGGCTTCGGCTTACTGGGACATCTGACACGCATGATGATTGAGAGCAAAACCGCTTCAGAAATCCATTTCCATACGTTGCCGCTCTTCCCTGATGTACTTGCATACGCGCGCGAAGGGATGTACAGCGGCGCCAATGAGCGCAATGCCTCTTTTAGCGCAAAGCATACAACATGGGAGGCGAGTCTGACCGAGGCCGAGCAAGCCATCCTCTATGATGCTCAAACATCAGGCGGCCTGCTGATTGCGGTTCCCGCCAAGGAGGCACCTTCCCTGTTGAATGACCTTCATCAAGCAGGCGTCTCGCAGGCTGCAATCATCGGCGAGGTCTCTTCGGGAACATCTGGAACAGTCCGCGTAACACGTTAACGCATTTGAAGCTATTGTATTGTTCCTCACAGAGGCACAGAGGACACAGAGGCGTAAGCATTTAATAACACGCTAGCAATGTTGCTCTCTGTGCGCTCTGTGGGCTCTGTGAGAAAACAAATCAACACGGACAATGGCTAAAGGTAGAACATGAAGATAGATTGGTACGGGATAGCGGATCAAGAAGTGCAAACCGTCTGCAAGGCCTTGCCGCAGGATCTTCAAGAGTGCCTTACCCATCTCCTCATCACGCTGGATCCCCAGCCGCGCAAAAGTGAGCAGCTTGAAGCGGATGACCAGGAAGATCTGCTCGGATTATTCGTCGGCTCGGCTTATGCCGATTCCCAAAACGATAGCGATCCACTCCCCAGTGCCATCCGACTTTATATTGAAAATATCCGAGACGAGGCAGAGGACGACCCTAAACGCTTCCGGCACGAAGTGCGTAAGACACTCCTGCATGAGCTTGGCCACTACCTCGGACTTGAAGAAGACGATCTCGACAAGCGTGGCCTTTCCTAAGACCATTCCCTGTTCGATGCGCAGACACAGTTATTCCCTATGGAATTCCAAGTGCGCGAATAAGATCAATAATGGCTGTCTGGCGAGAGGCGATGAGTTGAACGAGGGTTCGTTCGGCTGTCAACACAGAGCGTTCGCTCTCAATCACCTCTAAATAAGTGACAAAACCCTTCTCGTAGCGTTCTTTCGCTAACTCACGCGTACGCAACGATGCTGTCCGCGCACGTTCTGTTGCAGTCTGTCGTTCCTCAATGCCACGCAGTGTGTTCAATGCATCTGCAACCTCGCGATAAGCTGTGAGAACAGCGACTTCATAACCTGCTGCTGCCTCTTTTAAGCCTGCCTGTTCCACGTCCTTTGCGGCCTTGAGCCGCCCACCATCCAAGAGCGGCGCGGAAAGACCAGCAACCACGGACCAGAGACGACTCTTCCAATCTAACAAGTCTGAGAGGCGCTCGGATTCCGTTCCTATTTTTCCAGAGAGCGTCAGCGCTGGATAGCGTGCTGCTTGTGCGGCACAGACGCGCTGGAATGCGGCTTCCCAACGCAGACGTTTGGCTGCAACATCCGGGCGTTGTTCAAGCAAGGCGAGCGAGAGGGTTCGCGGAATGAGAGGAACCCTTTGCTCTTGGGAAGGCTGATTGGTAAAGGTGTTTGCGCCAGCTGCATCGCCACAGAGAATATCCAGTGCAAGACGAAGCGCTTGTTCACGTTCACGTAACACAGCCAGCTCCCCCTCGCGTGTCGCAACCTCCACGCGCGTCCGAGAGGCGTCTAGGTCCGTGGAAAACCCAGCATCCGTGCGAATCGTCTGGATTTTTTCAGTTTCAGCATAGGCCAGCAACTGGCGTTCGACCACACGTTGCTCCCGAAGCACTGCAAGCCGGTTGAGGTGCGCTTTTGCCACTTCAGCGCAAAGCGCGATCTCGGCTGTTGCACGGTCAGCAACGGAGAGTTCCACTTGTTTTTTCGCGGCTTCACGCAAGGCGCGAATACGGCCCCACAAATCCGCCTCGTAGACAAACTGAAAGCCTATCCCTAGTCGGGTCTGATAAAGAGGAATCAAAGGAGAAGAGACCGTATTTTCAGAAATGCGCGAACGGCTGACATTCCCCGAACCGCTTACCTGAAGCGCAGCGTCCGCCCCCACCAGTCGGGCGGTCGCTTGTGCCGCTTCTATACGGGCAGCAGCCTGTGCCAAATTTCGGTTCTGCTCCCGAGCGCGTGCAATGAGACGATTGAGTTCTGTATCATCAAAGGCCGTCCACCACTCCTTGGGTAAAGGGCGCGTAATCTCTTCAAGCGCATTAGTCGAGAGTGGCACGACAGCCATGTCCAGAGCTGGCGCTGGAGTCGTCAGAGGCTTCTCGGGATGAGCCACGCAACCAGTGAAAATAAACATCAAACATCCAACGCTCAACGCTGAACGCTTAACTCTTAACGCTGAAGTTTTTGACAGACTCATCATGTTCCTTCCACCATTGGATATTCCGTGTTGGATATTGGATATTCAAAAAAGCTACTCTTCCAAATAGAGATCGAGTTGTTGACCCACATAAAGGGTTGTATTCGTCGAGGCCGGGCAACGGTAGATGACCTGCAGGACGCGCGTATCGACACGTTCGACGCTACTGCCTGTCAGCGAGGTCTTGGGGATAATAAAAGGCTCGACCCTGACAAACTCCAACGGAAGCGGCTTCTGAGTGTCCCCCTTGAGAAAACCTACTGCCTTCATCCCTCGACGTACACGCGGTGCAACTTGCTCATCGATATCGGCACGGATCTGGAAGTAAGTGAGATCCCCAAGAATAAGAGGTGCGCGCTGGGAACCTGGTGTCACGAACTCACCAGGCCGGGTATTGACTTGCAAGACCGTTGCCGCGCGAGGCGCACGGACCACAAGACGGGAGAGCAATGTTTCAGTCTGCTCCACAGCGGCCCGGGTAGCGCTCAGTTCGGCCGTCGCAACCAGCAGATCCGAACGGCGCGTCTCAAGTTCCTCGCGCGTGATGGCCCGACTGTCCGTCACATGCTCCAAACGAGTCAACATGCCACGTAGGCGCGTCTCTGTCGCCTCAGCCACGATCACCCGGGCGCGCTGACCAATCAATGAGGCCTTGAGTTCCCGGTCATCGAGCTGTAATAAAGGCTGCCCCGCCTCGACCTTATCCCAGACACGAACATAGAGCCCGGTGATCAAAGCAGCAACCGGCACACCCAGCGCAATATTCTCCCCTTGGGCCTCAACAATGCCCGCTGCTGCAACCGAATGCTGAAAGGGGTTGGTCGGTGGACTATACGGTGGCAACGGCACAGGGTCCTGCGCCGAGAGACGAAGAACCAGAAGTCCGGCAAAGATCATACCGGCCAGCGAAAGATAGAAGCTGAAGCGCGTCAATAGCATAGACATAGGCGTTCTCCTTGTACGGGTTAAGAACCAGGGGGATGATGACGAAGAATTTCCTCGTGCGTCGTGAGGGTCCGAAATATTTTTCCGTCCTCCATTTCAGACATGTGGTCCGCAAAGCCATACGTCCGGTTATCATGAGTCACCACCAGCACAAGCCGATCCTTCTGGGTTGCGGCCTTGCGCAAGAGTGTCATGACATGCTGACCATTTTCGCTGTCGAGCGAGGAGGTCGGCTCATCGCAAAGAATAATCGGCGGTTCGTGCACGAGCGCCCGCGCAATGGCCACCCGCTGTTGCTGACCTCCAGACATCTTTGCGGGCAGAAAATTAACATGATCCTCGAGACCGACCCACTCCAGAACCTCCCGTGCCTTACGTTCAGCATAGCGATAGCCAAACCCCTGAATCACGAGCGGCACCGAGACATTCTCTGCGGCGGTCAGCGTCGGGATCAAATTAAACTGCTGAAAGATGAAGCCCAAGTTACGCGACCGGAACTTGGCGACCGCGTTAGCACCCATCTTGTCCAAGCGCTGGCCCAAAACTTCAATCGCACCCCCATCAGCATGGAGCGTGCCGGCTATAATGCTCAGCAACGTGGTCTTGCCACAACCCGAAGGGCCAACGAGCATCGTGAGAAGGCCAGTCTCGGCCACAAAGTCGGTCTTTTTGAGCACGACCGTACGAGCCTGGCCACGACCGAAGCTTTTATCAACCGATTGAACATGGATGCCGCGTGAGTTCATGTGAGTTCTTACCTGAAGACAATCGCCGGTTCAAGCCGCACAATGCGGATGATGCCGATGAGTGCGGAGATAACAACAATAACCAGTACAGCAACCCCTACGATCACGGGGATCTGCCAGATCATCAGAAAAGGGACCTTACCAAGACGCAAGAGGTTGTTGCCCATAAACGATACAAGGCCGAGTCCGGTTCCGAAGCCGATAAATCCAACAAGAAGCGCCTGCGCGATCAACATCCCACAGAGTTCGCCACTGCTGGCGCCCATGGCGCGCAGTGCTGCAAAATGGCGGGTATTCTCCAAAACAAAGGAGTAGAAGGTCTGTCCGGAGATCGCCGCACCAATGAGAAAGCCAATGATGACGATGGTCCCCACGTTGATCGGAATACCTGTGTTCTTGACGTACCACATGATGGTCGACCACATGAACTCCTGATGCGTAAAGGAAGCAAGCCCTGTCTGTCCAGCAATGCGATGGGCAACCTCATGTTCCGAAAGACCGGGCTGCGGCGCCGCAAGGATGAAACTCAGCATCTTGCGTTGATTGGGCGCATACTGAACCGCCCGATCGTATGTTGTAAAGACGTAGGGTCCACCTGTGAACGATCGATAACTTTTGCAAATCGCGACGATACGCGCTTCGCGGTCATTAATTTCAAAAACGTCCCCGACCCCAATGGGGCGGGAGCGGCCTGCACTTAACCGTTCCACACCAAAATCATCTAGGATAACCGTGTTGGGCATGCGCAAATCTTCCAGACGGCCCTTGATGATGCGCGTGGGTGCACCGATCAGTGTATTATTATCAAGCCCCACCAGCGTGATCATCTTCGATGTGCCATCCACAAGCCGGGCCATAGAGATCCCCTGATAGAGGGGAACAGCCCAAGCCACGCCCTCAACTGAGCGGACACGCGTGATATCCGTATCGCGCATCGGCTTATTGTCATTGCACTGTTCAACCTTGGGATCAGCGACCCAAATTGGGACACGGACATTGCGCATGGTCGAGTAAGTCCAGGACATCAGACCACAAAAGAGTGACATGCCTTGCACCATGAGCAGTGTCGCAAAAGTGATACCACTGACAAGCATGACATACTTGCCACGATCCCCGAAAAGCATTTTAAGAGCGATCCGAATCATTTCCTGAACCTCCTTTCCGTTTTGCAATCACACGAGCGTTAAGCACGTGGGTGGCCTTTGTCATACTCTTCTTTGAGGCGCTCGATCGAGACATGAGTATAGATCTGTGTCGTCGAAAGGCTGCTGTGGCCGAGCATCTCCTGGACACTTCGCAGGTCAGCGCCTGCATCCAGCAAGTGGGTCGCAAAACTGTGGCGCAACTTATGAGGGGTCAGTTCTGGCGGAAGTCCAGACGCGGCAAGCCAGACCTTCATCTGGCGTTCAATTGAACGGACCGTCAGGGGTCCGCCTTTGAGATTGAGGAAAAGGGCATCCCCTGCCCCACCCTTCTCTGGCCATAAATAACCCGTTGTCCGACGGAGCGCCTGGAGCGACTCGCAAGCTGGTGCGCCCAGCACGCAGAGCCGTTGCTTGCGTCCCTTGCCTTCGACAATGGTGGTGCCCCGTTCAAAGTTGATGTCGGACCATGTCAGCGCAACGATTTCGCTGACACGGCAACCCGTGCTGTAGAGCACTTCAAAGATTGCGGCATCACGACGCGCGGAGAACTCCACAGCGGGTGGAACCGCGCCACCATGCCGCTCCCGATAAACCCGAAGGTCATCGAGTGGCGCGGCCAACAATTTTTCGATCTCGGGCACGCTTAATACAGTCGGCAACCGTTTTCCCATCCGCGGACCCCGGATGCCAACAAAGGGATTGCCTTCCAATTTCTTTTCACGGACCAAAAAACGGTAGAAGGCACGTAGGGAGGCAAGCTTGCGCCGAGTCGTTGCAGGCGATGCCCCCATGCGGTGAGAAGCCACTAGAAAAGCGCGCGCCTGATCGCGGGTCACGCTTGTCCACGCATGCGTCCCGCTAGTCTGCGGAGCGGGCCAAACAAAAGCTGATAGTTGCCCAATATCCTGAATATATCCTGAAATCGTGTGAGGTGAAGCATTTCGCTCAGCTTCAAGATAGTGGTTGAAGGCTCCGACCGTTGCATCCGACTTCACATCAGCCACAGGCATGGACTCAACTAAAGTGGCAGTGCCTGCCACTTTGTTGGAATGCTGGAATATTGGAATTTTGGAATGATGGGAAGATTTAGTCATTGCGCATATTTTTCACCAAGCTTCACGTTTCCAGTTTCAGCACTCCACTATTCCATCATTCCATTATTCCAATCTCATTTATCCTTCTTTGCAAAGCGGCGGCACTTCACGCCAGCGGCTTTGAGAAGCTTCTCGGTCTGCTCGGTAAACGCATAGTCGCCGCCATACACCACTTCACGGATGCCGGCATTAATAATGAGTTTGGCGCAGGTGAGGCAGGGACTGATCGTGACATAGATTGTGGCGCCTGCCAGCCGTGTCCCGTGATACGCCGCCTGGCAAATAGCATTCTGCTCGGCATGCACGCAGATACACTCTTCAAGGCTAGATCCTGACGGGGCATTCCCTGAGCACCGCGCACAGCCACCCTCGAAACAGTTTGTCACCCCGCGTGGCGTGCCGTTATAGCCCGTGGAAACAATCTGATGGTCCTGGACCACCACGGCGGCTACTTTACGGCGGCTGCAGTTTGCGCGCGTGGCCGTGACCAGCGCGATCTCCATGAAATATTCATCCCAGCTCGGCCGGGGATCTACGATCTTCTTTTTATTAGCCATATAAACACCTCATGCTATCAACGGATTGATGGAATACAGGAATCTTGGAATGTTGTTTCCCATTATTCCTCTATTCCACTATTCCATTATTCCGCTTTCTCTTACTTGACTGCGCCTGCGGCCACAGCAGCCAACAGGCCGCCATGCAACAGAATGGTCTTCTGGCGTTCCGACAACGAGGTAACGACTTCAAACGAGGTCCCTTGCGTCTCATTGACTACCGTTGCCTTACCCGCCCCAGCAACCGCCTTCCGGACGTCTGGAATGGTCAGCCGATCACCTTTTTGAATCGTGTCATAGTCGGCTGGGTTGGCAAAGATGAAGGGCACAATCCCGAAGTTGATCAGGTTTGCCAAGTGGATACGTTCTGCGCTCTTGGCGATCAGCGCCTTGACCCCGAGATACATCGGGCACATCGCCGCGTGTTCGCGGCTTGACCCCTGACCGTAGCTCTCGCCTGCGATAATCACATTGGCAAGTCCTGCGTCACGGTTAGCAGAGGCTGTTGCATAGAATTTTTCATCCACATGCTCAAAGACATACTTGGAATACTGCGGAATATTGGAACGATATTTCAAACGCGCACCAGCCGGCATGATGTGGTCGGTCGTAATTTTATCACCGACCTTAATAACCGCAACACCCTTCCAGGTTTCAGCCATGGACTCCCCTGCGGGCACCTTGCCGATATTGGGCCCCCGGACAATCTCTGTCCCAGGTACTCCCTTGCCGGCTGTTTCACGGAAGAGGAACATACTATCATCAATCGAAAATGTTGCCGGCTCCGTAACCGCCTGGGCAAGCGCTACTGTCCGCGCATCCGTGAAGCACCCTGTTAAGGCTGCGGCAGCGGCTGTTTCTGGACTGACCAAATAAACCTGTGCCGACTGCGTACCGGTGCGTCCCTCGAAATTGCGGTTGCTCGTCCGAAGGCTGATCGCATTCGTCCCGGGAGACATGTGGTTGCCGATACAAAAACCGCAAGCATTCTCGAGGATGCGGACACCTGCGCTGACAAGGTCGCCCAGCAGGCCCTCCTTGGCAAGCATCTCCACAACCTGACGGGAGCCTGGTGCAACACCGACTTCAACTTCCGGATGGATCTTCTTGCCGCGCAGCATCAGTGCAACGGTTTTTAAATCACGATAGGACGAGTTGGTGCAGGAACCGATCATCACCTGATTGACCTTCTTGCCGGCCAGCGAAGCAATCGTCGCGATATTGCCGGGCGAATGGGGACAGGCTGCCATGGGCTCCACCTGCGCGAGGTCAAGTTCCAGAACCTTGTCATAGGCCGCATCCGCGTCCGCGACAAGCTCGGTCCAATCCTGTTCGCGTCCCTGAGCCTTCAGGAAGGCGCGGGTCGTCGCATCGCTTGGGAATACCGAGGTGGTCACACCCAGTTCAGCGCCCATGTTTGTGATCGTGGCGCGCGAGGGGACACTCAATGTCGCCACCCCGGGCCCGCCGTATTCAATCATGCAATTCACATTGCCCTGTGTGCCATAGACAGACAAGACCTTGAGCGCAACATCCTTTGCGGAGACCCCAGGCTTGAGCGTCCCAGTCAGCCATACACGCCGTACCGTGGGAGCAACCAAGTAAAAGGGTCCGCCCCCCATGGCGACAGCCACATCAATCCCACCAGCCCCAATGGCGATCATCCCGATGCCACCGCCAGACGGTGTATGCGAGTCACTTCCCAACAGGGTCGCACCGGGCTTGCCAAAACGCTCCAGATGGAGCTGATGGCAGATTCCATTCCCGGGACGCGAGAAGACCACTCCATACCGCTGAGCGACGCTTCTCAGATAGGCATGGTCATCAGCATTTTCAAAACCGACTTGGATGGTGTTATGATCTACATAACTGACAGCCAAGTCCGCCTTGACCCGCTCGAGGCCCATACTCTCAAACTGAAGATAGGCCATAGTGCCGGTTGCATCTTGGGTCAACGTCTGATCAATCCGGATGGCCAACTCCTGGCCAGGCTTCAGCTCACCCGAGATCCGATGGTTGGAGAGGATCTTCTCGACAATATTCATAAAGCTTAAACACCTGCTTTGACGATTGCAGCAAAGGTATCCGCCTTTAATGCGGCACCGCCGATGAGTCCACCGTCAATGTCAGGCTGGCTCATCAGTTCTTTTGCATTATCAGGCTTCATGCTTCCACCGTACTGGATGCGGACGGTATCAGCGACAGCCTTACCAGCAATCTCAGCCAATGTGCGGCGGATCAGGGCGTGAACCTCCTGCGCCTGCTCAGGGGTCGCGGTGCGGCCTGTGCCGATGGCCCATACTGGCTCATAGGCAATGACGACCTTCGAGATGTCCAGTCCAGCCAGCCCTGCCTTGGTCTGACGAATCACAACGGCTTCCATCTGTCCGCCATCGCGCTCCTGCAAGGTTTCGCCCACGCAGACGAGCGGGACCAGTCCGGCATCAAGGGCCGCCTTGGTACGCTTGTTGACGGTCTCATCCGTCTCACCGAAATACTGACGGCGCTCGCTGTGACCGATAATCACATGCGTCACCCCTAAATCCTTCAACATGGAGGCGGAGATTTCGCCAGTATAGGCGCCATTGGCCTCCCAATGGATATTCTGGGCGCCCAGCTTCACATTTGAACCTGCACATGCGGCTGCGGCATCCTTCAGATCTGTGAAGGGAGGACAGACGATCACTTCAACATTCGTGATGCCTGCGACTTCCTTCTTAATGCCCTCGATCAGTGACGCCGCCTCTGAAGCGGTCTTGTTCATCTTCCAGTTTCCTGCAACGATTTTTGTGCGCATGGTGTATGACTCCTTGGGGTTATAAAATAAGGTGTTTATTATGCCTTTTTGACTGCCGATATGCAAGGGGGAAGATAAAAGAAGTGCGTTAGTGAGTTATTGCGTTAGTGCGTTAGTGTTTTATCACTTGAGCAGATTTCGCATGCCCGTACCTTCACAGAAATAATGGAATATTAGCGAAACAAAAAAACGCTATGGAAAGGGCCTGCGCAACGAGCCTTAGGGCTACTAACCAGTGCTGGCATGCGACAGTGTTATAAAACTCACTTCACTTTATAATTGTATTGAAAAATCATCCAGTGTAAACTACACACAACAAATCGAGCAACAGTCATGGTGATTGTTGTTAGATTTATCAAGTGCGAAAGGAAAGCAACATGACACTGTTCTGGATTATCTATTGCGCCATCATCGTTTTTATGGTCACCACTATGTGGAAAATTTTTGCGAAGGCTGGAGAACCCGGCTGGGCATGCTTGATTCCAATCTATAACACCTGCGTCTGGCTGAAGATCGCTGGTAAGCCGATGTGGTGGTTCTTCCTTCTTCTGATTCCGTTTGTCGGACTCATCATTGCTATTCTCGCAGTGATCGGTCTTGCCAATAAGTTCGGAAAGGGTGGCGGCTTCGCGGTCGGACTCATCTTCCTGCCGATCATCTTCTATCCGATCTTGGCCTTCGGCTCTGCTGAATACCAGCAATAACAGACTGTTAGACGTCATACCGTCTAACGTGACTGACTTAGTGACCCTTCCGTTTAATCACGGGAGGGTCTTTTATTTTTACGAGCAAAGCCCTTGGACTTCGGGGTCGAGCAGGATGCCCGTAGCGGCAAAGACGCGGTTTTGCATGACTTGGAACAGGGCAAGGATGTCAGAGGCGGTGGCGGTGTCATCCACAGCAATAATATTCGCGTGGAAATCGGTGACGTAGGCGCCGCCGATTCGCAGACCTTTACAGCCAGCCTGATCCAAGAGTCGACCCGCTGAGTTGTTTAGCGGATTTTTAAAGACCGATCCTGCGGTACGCAGACCTGCCAGCGGAATACGTTTTGCACGAATCTCACGACGTGTCGCCTTGATCGCTTCAGGATCAGCGCGCGTCAACCGCAACGCACAGGCAATCGCCACACGTCCTTGAAGACCGGCACACGCGCGATAGGAGAAGGCCAGCTCATCACGGGACATAACCCGAAGACTACCATCAGACTCGACACAACGTGCCCAGAGCAGGTGATTGGCGATCTCATCCCCATGCGCACCGGCATTCATCGCCAGCCAGCCCCCCAGGGTTCCCGGGACACCCTCTAAAAACTCAAGACCGGACCAGCCATCCGTTGTCAACTTGTCTAGTAAAGCGGGCCCACGCCATCCGCACCCGAGGACAAGGGTCCCCTCCTTTTCGGGCCCATACTCACAACAGGCCTCTTTTGAAAAACGAAGTGCACATCCTTCCAACCCCAAGTCACTCACCCACCTGTTGGCCCCGGCGCCAAAGAGATGGACAGAAATGGTCTCATCGCGACAGGTACGTAGCAGGGCAGCCAACGCTGTTTCATCCGCAACTTCGAGACGCGAGGGGACAGATCCTCCAACGCCATAATAGGACCACGATGCCAGCGAACCGTTTGCAGCGCCCAGGACGCCCGAAACCCCAGCCAGTTTAACATGAGCAGGCTCGAGGGTTTCCGCGCACGCACGGCGGACCTCATCTGCCAGTTGAATCACATCGCCAGCGCCAGCGATCAGGACAAAATCACCGGACTGAACATGGCGTTTCAGATAGTGCCACGTCTCTCCGATAGAGCGCGCCAAGAGAATCGGTTTGGAGGGTAGTTGATTTCTGAAATGCGCATACAAATCGCAGGTCGAGCCCCCCGGTAACGGCGACTCTGAAGCGGCATAGACGGGCAACAAAATGACCTCATCCGCATCGGCGAAGGCCGCAGGAAATTCAGGACCTAATGCTAACGTCCGGGTATAACGATGGGGCTGAAAAACAACGATCAGCCGCTTGGGTTGTTGCAAGCGCGCCATTTGGATGGCGGCATGCAACTCCTGCGGGTGATGCGCATAATCAGCAACATAAGAGACCCCTGCCCGCTCTGCGATACGCTCAAAACGTCTGCCCGGTAATTCCGAACAGGCCACGGAAAGATGCTCAAGAATGGTTTGAGGCGAAACGCCTACATGCAAGGCGGCCGCAGAGGCACCGAGTGCATTGATGATATTGTGTCGGCCAGAGATGGGTAGGGAGACGCGCCCTATAACCTCTCCCCTCAAGGTGAGATCAAAAGAGGAACCATGTTGGGTCATTTCAGCGTGCACCGCGCGCAAGTCAGCCTGTTCGGAAAAGCCGAAGGAGATCACCGGCACGCGCGCAGCCTCTTGGGCGATCGCATGTGCACGCGCATGGTCTGCACAGACGGCCACACCGGTTCGCGTCTGAGCAATAACGTGCCGGAAGCAATTAACTAAGTCAGCTTCGTCCGCGAAGTGCTCCAGATGGTCCACATCGAGATTCATCAGCACACAGACTGCTGGATGGTAGAGTGCCAAGGTGCCGTCGCTCTCATCCGATTCCGAGACCAGCAGGGAGCCATTCCCCACACCTGCCACGCGGCAAAGGGTAGAGGTTGTGCCTCCGATACACCAGGACGGACCGTACCCGCATGCCTGCAGGAGGCGAGTGGTAAAGCAGCTGGTCGTGGTCTTGCCATGCGTACCGCAGATAGCAACGGTTTGGCCCTCTGACATCAGTTCCGCCAACACTTCGCCACGCCGGAGGACAGGAATCCCCTTGGCCCGTGCGGCAGTTAACTCCGGTTCATCTGAATTCACAGCAGGAGTCTTGACCACACAGGTCACCGTGGAATCAAGATGTTCGGGGGAGTGGCCCTCTTGGACCTTAAGGCCTTCGCCTGTCAACCAGACAGCCAAGGAATTGAGTGCGGCATCACAGCCCGTGACACGCCAACCGCGCGAGGAAAGCAGATAGGCAAGGCCAGCCATGCCCACACCGCATAGTCCAACAAAATGGATATGTCCTGTCTTATCCCCAACTGTCTTCATGCCACTCATTGTCTATAGCTTCATTTTTTGCCCACGAAACACACGAAAAGCACGAAAAAAATCTCCTCTGCGTCTCTGCGCCTCTGCGGGAAAAAGTTACTCGGCTTGTTTATGCTCGGGGTATTAACTGCCAACTGCAACTTCCCCTATTACCACGACCAACGATACGAGAGGCGACCATCATGCGCAGTCCCTTGCAGCAGGCGCTTCAGATCGATATTCATCCCAATACCAGGACGGGAGAAGAGATCAAAGAAGCCACGCTCCTCCTCATATTTATAGACCTTGATGCTCTCCACATCAAGGAGCTCCGCCATCTTAGCGCGTGCATCGTCCGCATAGCCAATCCCATCAATCAGACCATTGGTGACTGCCTCATCCGCGAGGAAAACGCGTCCGTCTGCCAGGAGGGAGACAGCCTTCTTGTCCATTCTTCGATTCTCGGCCACAAGCGTGACAAAACGATTATGCATGGCTGAGATGACATTTTGAAGCAATTGCTTATGCTCCGGCTTCACGTCATTAAAGGGATTTAAGAGGTCTTTGTTTTCCCCTGATTTGACGGTCACATCCTTGATGCCGATCTTTTGGGCCAACTCCTTAAAGTTGTAAGACTGCATGATCACGCCGATGGAACCGGTCAGCGTGGTCGGGTGAGCCATGATATGATCCGAGGTAATGGCGATATAATAGGCTCCAGAGGCGGCAATGTCCCCCATCAACGTCACAATTTTGCGATCTTCGCGCGAAGCCTTGAACTTTTTCAATTCATTATAGAGGATGTCGCTGTCGGTGATTCCGCCACCCCCACTATTCACCTCTAGGATCAGACCGCACACCTCTGGGTCATGGATGGCCCGCCGGATGGAGCGCAACACAGCATTCGCATTCCCCGCCTTCCAGTCGTCCTCGCCCAACATAATGAGCCCCTCGACAGGGATTCGCACGACCTTCACTTCTCCAGTGCCATAGGACCACGTCTCCTTCATGCGCGGGACTTCATCCTCTCCCCCTCGATTAGACGCAATGGACGAGAAGGAGAAGGATCCTCCGCTCCCCGTATCCTCCACAGCAGCAATACCGACCGCAATCAAGGCAACAAAGACGCCCATGCCCACCACCAAAAAAAGAATAAAGAAACAGCCACAACCCTTCCACCAGCTCTTCTGCGTATTTTCGTTAGCCATAATACTCCTTAAAGGCAATATATTATCATACTTTCTCGCTGTTGCAAACTCCGAAAAAATCAAGTATGCTATTACCTTCATGGACGAAAAACTCAAAATTAAATACGCGAAGACGCGCTCCATCTGGCGAGATGTCGCAGATGCGGCTCGTACGACCATTCACATGGAAGAGGGAGAGAAGGAGCCTAGCTCAGCCTGGAAACGGCGCATGTTGCTCTCGGAGCACTCCCCTATCCGACAAATGATCTTTAAGTGGAAATGGGTCAATCTCAAATATTGGGTCAGTGTTCACTTTGTCCGTCATAAAATCGGCATTGAGCATTATGTGAGTACACAGCGAACAGATCGCACGGGACAAAACCGTGACGAGATCCCGCAATCGGCCTTAGTGAACCACGAATGTTGCGCAAATGCCCAGGCGCTCATCACCATCTCTCGCAAGCGACTCTGCCGCCAGGCATCTCCTGAAACAATACAGGCCTGGAAGCTCGTATTGGACGAAGTGAGGAAGAGCGAGCCCGAGCTGGTCAGCGTCTGTGTTCCTGAGTGCGTCTATCGTGGCTTTTGTCCCGAGTTTAAGCCGTGTGGCTATTCAGAGACAGCAGCGTACATGAAGGCTCTTAAAGCGTATCGCGAGGGAGCAACCTGAATAGGAATAATGGAATTCTGGAATCTTGGATTGCTGAAACTTGAAACTTGAAACTCGAAACTTGAAACTGGTACTGACGACTGCTACTGCTGACTGTATTTTACCTCATCATTCCAACATTCTTATATTCCAACATTCCAGTTTGAAGTTACAGA
This sequence comes from uncultured bacterium, assembly GCA_903935195.1. Taxonomy (GTDB): domain Bacteria; phylum Verrucomicrobiota; class Kiritimatiellia; order RFP12; family UBA1067; genus CAIZQW01. The sequence continues at coordinate 4,057 of CAIZQW010000424.1, read as the reverse complement.
CATGACCCTACCGGCGATGAAAGAGGCGCCACAACCAAAACCGAATATGTGCCCACCAGCTTGCCTTTTTGGCAGGCGCAGGTTGAGGAGAGCGACGCATATAATCTCGATCAGAAAGTGACATGATGGACAATGATAGCAAAAGACGCGCGGGGAACACAACCCTGACTTCAGACGCTCAAGCCGCCGAGGGTGAACGTCTCCAAAACATTCTCGCCAAGCGAGGCGTCGCCTCGCGTCGCCATGCTGCGGAACTGATCCAGACCGGACAAGTCACCGTCAATGACACCCGCATCCTAGAGCCTGGGTTCAGAGCCTTTCCTGAAAAGGATACCATCTGTATCAATGGACAACCGCTTTCCCAAGAGGCTGAGCGCCATCGTACAATTCTCTTTTATAAACCCCGTGGTTATATTTGCAGTGCGGACAATGAACGCGGCGAGACGGTCTGCGACTTCATGAAACCCCACTTCAAAGAGCGCCTCGTGCCGGTCGGACGACTGGACAAGGAGAGCGAAGGCCTCCTGCTGATGTCCAATGACGGGGAACTGACCAATATCATGACCCACCCGCGTTATGGCCACACCAAGACCTACATTGCCCGTGTCGCAGGGCACATGGAGGATCACAAGATCGAAACGCTCAGGTCCCGGCTTGAGATTGACGGGTATGTCATTGAACCTGTCGAGGTCGAGGTCTTAAAGGTCGGTCGTGACCATACCCACAAGATCGCCTTTACACTCTCCGAGGGACGCAATAAACAGATCCGAAAGATGTGCTCCTTGGCTCACTTTGTCGTGCTTGAACTCGTCCGCGTGCGAATCGGACCTATCAAAGTCTGCAACATGAAGCCCGGGGAGTTCAGGGAACTGACCGACGCCGAAGTCGCCGAGTTAAAGAGCGTCAAAACGCATCGAGCATGATGAAACGACAAGAGCAACTTAGGGAGGGAATACTGGAATGCTGGAATAGTGGAACGGTTCCATTCGCTATTGGAGGGACGCGCTCTGTCGCGTCTGGCCACGACGGAGCGTGGCCCTCCAGAAACCGATATTCGACTTTCCCCATCATTCCAAAATTCCAGTATTCCAACATTCCAGTAAACTTATTAACTACGGAGAACGCATGAAAAGACTACTGATGATCTCGACCCTCTGTCTGGCAGGCTTTGCAACTTTTGCGGAGGAGGTGGCGCCGACTAACCGGCCGGCGACCTGGGCTCAACCGCTTCAGAAGGTGGGGCTCCCCAATCTGAATCAAATTACAACCAACCTCTATCGCAGCGCCCAACCGACTGAAGAAGGGATGCAGAACCTGAAGAAGATGGGTGTAAAGACCGTGATTAACCTGCGGTCCTTTAACTCCGACCGTTCCGAGATCGGGCTCACGGGCCTCGCCTACGAACACATCTACATGAAGGCGTGGCATCCAGAGGAGAAGGAGGCGATCCGTTTTCTGCAAATCGTGACGGACGAGAAGCGACTCCCGATCCTTTTTCACTGCCAGCATGGCGCGGACCGGACAGGCATCATGTGCGCACTCTATCGCGTAGCGGTTCAAGGCTGGACCAAGGCGGAAGCTCTACGCGAACTGAAAGAGGGCGGCTATGGTTATCATGAGGTCTGGATCAACCTGCCCCCTTGGTTTGAAAAACTTGATATTGACGACCTCAAGAAAAAAGCTGGCATCAAGACTCCGACCGCCCCTCAGCCTTGACGTGATCGCTTTTTTCGACTATTATTTCTTTGTATTTTTTACTCGTGGAGGTTCCTTATATGATACGTATTCAATCGTTCCTTTTTATCAGTGCTTGCCTTTATTTAAGTATGATGACGTCGGCATGTCGTTCGCCACGTGCGAACCTCGAGTTCTCTCCGGCCATGGCGCAAACCTTTGAAATTTTCGTTGAAAAGAACGCCGATGCCTCCAACGCCAAGCAACTCGGGGAGATCGAGGGGTATATGATGAGTACGCTCCCGCAGCACTTTGCACGGCAGGGTCTCAGCGGACGTATCTTATTGAACCTCTCGGAACATAAGCCGGGGACAAACACCAAATTGCTGTTAGTTAAACTGATCAACTACACGCGCATTGGCTATGCCACGACCTTGGGGATTCACGTCACCCTGAAGGACGGCTCAACCGTACTCACCACGTGGCAAGATTCTGCGCAGACTTCACGTCCATGGTCCACGCTGGTGAACACGCTTAACTTAAAAATTGGAACCAACCTTAAGAAATATTATGCTCCGTCAGCACCACTCCCAGCGCAAGTTCCTGTTCAACCCAACCGAGCAACGTCTACGACAACCGCCCAATAGGCAAGCCCACCGCCCGAGGCGGCATAGTAGCAGTTGGCAGTAGCAGTTGGCAGTGAACAGCCCCGGGAACAAACGAAGGCGTCACTTTTTTATCAACGAATTAAACGAATTGAACGAATTCCAATTAGCTTAATTCGTTTAATTAGTTGAAAAACTCTTCAAGTTATAGGTAAGCATCACACTCATGTCCCGCATCAATATTAGCGAGCTGATCTTTCAAGAGAACCACGCCCGCCTTGACAAAGTGGCCCTTGTTGACTCTGGGGTTTCTGTTTCATATGGGGACCTTCAAGAGCGGGTCAAGCAGGTTGCTGAAGCGCTTTCGCTTCGCCACGTCAAACCCCTTCACCGTGTTGCGCTACTCTGTCACGACAGCATCGACTACGTCATTCTCTCACTCGCAGTCCTCTCGCTGGATGCGGCGATTGTGCCGATTGCACCTGACCTCATGTCTGATGAGCGTCAAAGCATCCCTGAGCGCATGGATGTCCACTTTATCCTTGCAGACCTCTCCTTGCTGCAAGCGCCCTTGGAAAACATTCTTCCCCTTTCGCTTGGGCTGAAACGCACCATCGCCCTTTCCGTCCGTGAGGCAGCCCCTGAGACACGCGATCAGTATGCGGAGATGCGGCCAGCGTTCATCCGTTTTTCTTCCGGAACCACAGGGGCCAGCAAGGGCGTCGTCCTCTCGCATGAGACGATCCGTGACCGCACAGATGCGGCAAACGATGGCTTGCAGATCACCCCTGAGGACACGATCGCCTGGGTGCTCTCTATGAGTTTTCATTTTGTCGTCACCATCCTCCTCTTTCTGCGAAAAGGGGCGACGATCATTATCTGTGGCAATCCCATTCAGGATGCTATGGTTCAAGCGTTGAAGAACCATCCGATCACACTGATCTACGCCAGTCCGATCCATTATCGCCTCCTCACGACCTCCACAGCCATCTCTCAGGAGCATTTCAAGACATTACGGTTGGCAGTCTCCACGGCAGTCCGGCTCCCCGAGCAAGTGGCTAAAGACTTTTTCAGCCGCTTCCAGATCCATCTGGCCGAAGCTTACGGCGTCATTGAGGTCGGACTTCCCTTCCTCACCCAACAGATCGGGGAGTTCCATCCCGGACGGCTGGGCAAGCCCTTGCCGGCCTACACGGTCCGCTGCGGGGAGGACGGAACCGTCTATCTTCGCGGCAAAGGCCTTTTTGACGGGTACTTTTCGCCTTGGACCCCCTATCCTCTGCACGCCAGCGAGGGCTGGTTTGACACGGGCGACTTGGGCGAATTGGACGCCGATGGAGGCCTCACCTTGGTCGGTCGCCTGAAAGCGGTCATCAATTTCGCTGGCATGAAGATCTTCCCCCAGGAGGTCGAAGAGGTGCTCAACCAATTTCCAGCAGTTGCCGAGTCGCTTGTCTACGGTGAACCCCATGCTGAGTATGGACAGCTCCCCAGTGCACAGCTGGTCCTGACCCCTGGCACAGAAACCCTCAACGAGCCGGAACTCCTCACATTCTGCAAAAAACATCTCTCCACACACAAGATCCCCAAATCCTTCCGTTGCGTCGACCAGTTGCCCAAAACCGCCAGCGGCAAGATAAGACGCTACTAGAGACTGAATTGCGACTTGTTATATGACCACCATCCGCCTATAATAGGGCGCATGAATTCTGAAGCAAAAAAGAAGGATCGTGTCATCGCGATTGTGGGACGTCCAAATGTAGGCAAATCAGCCATCT
>CAIZQW010000423.1 GCA_903935195.1 uncultured bacterium | reverse complement strand
TTAACCTTCTCGATTAAATCCTCATAGCCGACTTCATCCGCACCTGCCGCGCGCGCTTCATCAGCGTGCTGACCTGCTGCAAAGACGATGACGCGAACCTTTTTACCTGTACCATTCGGTAGGCTCACAGAAGCGCGGACCGTCTGATCCGACTTCGTGGTATCCACGCCGAGGCGGAAAGAAACTTCGACGGTCTCGTCGAACTTCGCGCTGGCGTTTGTCTTAACAAAAGCGACTGCCTCTTCCAGGCTCACAGTCCCGGTGGGCGCTTTCTTCAAAATATCTGTATAACGTTTACCATGCTTAGCCATGTTTCAATTCTCCCTTAACCAACGACTTCGATACCCATGTTGCGTGCAGTACCTTCGATCATCCGCATTGCGGCCTCTTCGTTGGATGCATTCAAGTCGTCCTTCTTGATCTGAACGATCGTACGGAGTTGTTCACGCGTCACCTTACCGACCTTGTCGCGGTTCGGAACACCGGAACCCTTTGCCAATCCTGCTTCCTTCTTGAGGAGCGCAGAAGCGGGGGGACTCTTGAACACCAGAGAGAAACTGCGATCCGCATACACCGTAATGACAACGGGAATGACCAGACCAGCCTTTTCTTGCGTTTTGGCGTTGAATTCCTTACAGAACGCCATGATATTAACGCCTTGCGAACCCAATGCTGGGCCGACAGGCGGTGCAGGATTTGCGGCACCAGCCGGAATCTGCAACTTCACGATAGCCGTGACTTTTTTAGCCATGATACACCTTTTTGTCTGTCGTGATTCTCCCAGCATCCCAACTGGTACATCCGAACCACCGTTGACGAACCTTCTACCACAAGCGACTATGCGTTCTCATCGACCGCACGTTCAACCTGCCAATATTCCAGTTCCACCGGGGCAGAGCGACCAAAGATCGCCACTGAAACTTTCAGTTTACCCCGATCAGGATCCACTTCATCGACAATACCGTTAAAGCTCATGAACGGTCCGTCGGTGATCTTGACGGTCTCGCCAGGTTCAAAAGCAACCTTCGGCTTGACCTTCTCCTTTTTATCAGCGACTTGGTTGACGATTGCGTCAACCTCCTCAGCTGGAAGCGGCATTGGGCGTTCGCCACCAATGAAACCAATAACGCCTGACGTCTCCTTGAGAAACCGCCACGTTGGCTCCAGAACCTGACGCCCTTCATCATACAACGATAAATTAATCAGAACATAACCTGGGAAGAATTTACGGGTGACCGTTGTCTTCACGCCATTCTTCACTTCAGACACCTTCTCCGTCGGAATGATGACCTCGCCAATGTAATCACCCATCTCTTCAAGACGGACACGGGCTTCAATGGACCGTTTAACCTTTTGTTCCTGTCCAGTCAGCGTATGTAAAACAAACCATTGCTTGGTCATTGACGTTTCTCCGAGTTACTAAGCACCATGAATAATTTTCAAAACAAAATCAATCACCTTGTCACAACAGAGCACAACTACTGCCATGATCACAATGAACGAAAGAACCACCACGGTCGAATCCATCAGTTCCTGACGTTCCGGCCATGATATCTTCTTGAATTCGATACCAACCTCACTCAGGTAGGTGCCTATGTTTTGAACAACCTGTTTCATACGCTTGCTTCCCTTGGACACAAAATTGGCAGGCCAGGAGGGAGTCGAACCCCCATCTACGGTTTTGGAGACCGCTGCTCTGCCATTGAACTACTGGCCTGTAATAAAATCACTTCAAGTGGGCTGAGATTCTACTCCCCTCCCCCTGCGGGCTGGCAAAAACCAACCCTTACTTCGATTCACGGTGCAAGGTACGCTTACGTTCGTTCGGGCAGAATTTCTTCATTTCCAAACGATTCGTCTGTGTCCGCTTGTTACGTGTGGTCGTATAGTTACGGCGCTTGCACTCTGTACAAGCCAATGTAGCTAATTCTCTGGGCATAATCGCCTCTTTTTAGAGTGAACCCGTGCTAGGGCCGGCATGTTCGCATACCGGCCTAGCACGCTCACAGGAAACAGTTACTTACTTCGTGACCTTCTCAACCGTGCCGGCGCCGACTGTACGGCCACCTTCGCGGATTGCGAAGCGCATCTTGTCTTCCAAAGCGACAGGCTGGATCAGCTTCACAGTCACCGCAATGTTGTCGCCAGGCATCACCATTTCAACACCTTCAGGAAGGGTGATGTCGCCCGTTACGTCCGTTGTACGGATGTAGAACTGGGGACGATAGCCCTTAAAGAACGGGGTATGACGGCCGCCTTCTTCCTTGCTCAGCACATACACCTGACCCATGAATTCTGTGTGAGGTGTGATTGAGCCGGGCTTGGCCAAAACCTGACCGCGCTCGACATCTTCCTTCTTCGTGCCACGGAGCAAGCAACCCACGTTGTCGCCCGCCTGGCCCTGATCAAGGAGCTTGCGGAACATTTCAACGCCGGTGCAAGTGGTCTTGGCTGTCGGGCGGATACCGATGATTTCAATATCATCGCCAACCTTGACGATACCACGCTCGATACGACCGGTCACCACGGTGCCACGGCCTTCAATCGAGAAGACGTCTTCGATCGGCATCAAGAATGCCTGGTCGAGAACGCGGACGGGCTCAGGGATATAGGAGTCCAGAGCTTCCATCAGCTTGGTGATACATTCACATGCGGGGTCATCAACCTTCGTTGCCTTGGTGGCAGGAAGAGCGGAACCACGGATGATTGGAATATCATCACCTGGGTATTCATACTTGGAGAGGAGTTCACGAACTTCCATCTCGATGAGGTCCAAGAGTTCTGCATCGTCAACAAGGTCAACCTTATTCAGGAAGACGACGATTGCGGGAACGCCGACCTGACGAGCCAACAGAATGTGCTCGCGGGTCTGAGGCATCGGTCCGTCAGCGGCCGAAACGACCACGATCGCTCCGTCCATCTGAGCAGCACCCGTGATCATGTTCTTGACATAGTCAGCATGTCCCGGGCAGTCAACGTGCGCATAGTGGCGGTTCGGAGTCCCGTACTCAACGTGCGACGTTGCGATTGTCAAAATTTTAGTTGGGTCACGACGGCCTGCGGATTCCGAAGCCTTAGCGACCTGATCATAGCTGATCGGCGCGTTGTAGCCCTTGAGAGCCTGAACGTGCGTGATAGCAGCTGTCAATGTGGTTTTGCCATGGTCAACGTGACCAATGGTGCCAACGTTTACGTGTGGCTTTTCGCGAACAAATGACTCTTTAGCCATTTTTATTTCTCCTGTGAGTGTTGACTAACTAAATTCCAGTATCTACAAAAATGGAGCCAACAAGCAGAATCGAACTGCCGACCTCTTCCTTACCAAGGAAGTGCTCTACCAACTGAGCTATGTTGGCCTTTACCCTGAAGGGGCAAAGAACCCCTTACCCAGTTTTCCCGCGGTAAGCAGCCACTGAAAAACGGTTTAAGCTGTTCTCTATTCTTGCCAATACTGTGTTTTCCACCTCTTCATGACCCATGTCGTGAAAAAAGAAAACCGTGAAAATATATCGAAAATAGGCCTCTATGTCAATCATAGGAAACAGTTTTTATAATTTTTTTTCGCGACCGTCCTGTGACAAAGTAAGTTAGACCGCTAAAACAGGGTTAAGTTACTTGAAAGAGGGAAGGGATGCTAGGGAAGCGAGTGACTCCAGGGACCTGCCGACTTCGCTGCTCGCTACGCCGCGCCAGGGAGGGACAATCCTGAAAAGCATCTCATCTAGGAACAGCCCAGCCCTAAACACTCAACCAGTCACTCGGGCAGTCAGTCTGATCGTCTATACCACGAGTTTACTTCGTGTGATCGGCGTAGACATCCGGCTCAATCGCGAGCCGATTGATCTTGTAGTGCATGACCCGGGGCGAGAGGCCCAGTATTCGACCTGCCGCAGACATATTGCCATTGTTCTTCTTTAAGGCTTCGACGATCAGCTCTCGTTCAAACGACTCCACCAGCATGTTGAAGGAGGCGTTGCCGTCCTTGAGCAGCTCTGAGTCGTTCGAGGCGCCTGTCTGAAGAGAGGGCGGAAGATTGTAACTGTGAATACAGTCATCCGAGGAGGTAAGGACTGCCCGTTCAATACAGTTTTCAAGCTCACGGACATTGCCTGGCCAATGATAAATCATCAACATATTGATGGCCGGGGTTGAAAGGCGCTGCACAGTCTTACCGTACCGCAAATTTAACTTCTGTATAAAGTGTTCTGCGAGAAGAATAATGTCGCAACGGCGTTTTGCGAGGTCTGGTATGGTGATCGGAAAGATGTTCAGGCGATAGTACAGATCTTCACGGAACTTGCCTTGCACCATCAACTCTTCCAAGTCCCGACTCGTGGCGGCCAAGAGACGTACATCGCTCTTGAGCTCTTCGTTACTGCCCACGCGTGAGAAGGTCCGCTCCTGAATGAAGCGAAGCAATTTCACCTGTGTTTGAGGGGTCAGATCGCCGATTTCATCCAAAAAGAGGGTGCCTTTGTTTGCAGCTTCAACACGTCCAATGCGTGTATTGACCGCACCCGTAAAGGATCCTTTTTCATGACCAAAAAGTTCACTCTCCACGAGACTCTCGGGAAGCGCAGCGCAGTTCAGCGCAATAAATGGTTTGTCCGCACGTGGGCTCAACTTGTAGATCGCATTGGCCACCAGCTCCTTGCCTGTTCCCGAACTGCCACGAATGAGGACCGTTGCATTGCTGGGCGCCACCTGGCGGATCAGATCATAAATCTTCTGCATGGAACGGCAGTTACCCACGAGCTGCCCAGGATTGCCGGTGGACTCTCCTAATGCCGAACGGAGTTGCTGATTCTCTTTGATCAAACTCTCCCGCTCATCCATCTCGGAGCGGTAAACACTGGCTGCCTCTGCAGTCAAGTTACCCACGATCTCCAAGAACCGCAAATCTTCTTGCAGATCAACACCCGGAGTGACGGCCCGGTCAATACTCAAGGTGCCAATGATCTTCTCCATGTAAAAGATCGGGACGCAAAGAAAGGCGATATCCTTTGCGCCTGTCCGTGAACCCGTGATATTCCTGAACCGCTTCTCTTTCGAGACATCAGGCACCAACTGGGCGATTCCTGTCTCGGCAACCGTCCCGGTGATCCCCTCCCCCAACTTATAACGTCCACGTTTCTGCTCGGCCTCGCTCAAACCGTGGGAGGCGGCAATTTCAAAGACATCCCCTTTGCGTAAGGTAAACGTCCCGCGAAGCATTCCCATCTTGCGATGGAGCACATCCAGCACCTTCTCCAACAAAGCCGTAATGTTACGCTCGTGGACGACAGCGGAGCTGATTTCACGCAATACGTCAATTTCGGTTTTAAGTTGGGTTTGCATAAGTTAAATGTAGTGTACTTAATTGATTGAAGTATTGTCGAGAAGAAAACTGTTGATCTTCTCAACGGCCTTGATGGCATCCGCCATGGCGCGGACGACCAAACTCGGTCCATTCGCTGCGTCCCCAATCACAAAGAGATTTTTTTCTTTGTTGACGAAGGAGGGCTTCAGAAAACCCATGGCCAAAAAGACAACATCGGCTTTGAGCAATTCGGTTGTTCCCTCCACAGGTTTAAAGCTGAGCGGACGGCCATCTTCGGACAGGGTCCACTCCACCTGCTGTACCTCCACGCCGGTCACCGTGCCGTTGGTACCGAGACAGCGTGTACTCTGAAGGTTATAGCGTCGGGTACCGCCTTCCATTTGACTGGAGGAGGTTCGCTGCTTGTAGGGCCAGAGGGGCCAAGGCGTAGAGGCAGAGCGTCCCTCTGGCGGCTCAGGCATGATTTCGATCTGCAGGATACTCTTGGCCCCTTGACGTACGGAAAGCCCCACGCAATCGCTTCCTGTGTCGCCACCGCCAATGATCAGCACATTCCGTCCCTCGGCAGAAACCTGGCCATTCAAAAAATCAAGGGCGTAATAGATGCCATTCAAATCAGCACCGGGAATGTTGAGCGGACGAGGCGTCGGTGTCCCTGTGGCCACCAGGACTGCGTCGAACTGACGCGAGAGATACTCCAAAGAGATGTCTTTCCCGATCTCTGTGTCTGCCTGCATCTCAATACCCGCTTCACGCATCACCTGGATACGCCGATCAATCACGCTCTTCTCCAGCTTGAAGGCGGGAATACCATACCGTAACAGACCACCAAAGTCCGCTTGACGTTCATAGAGCGAGACGCGATGTCCCGCCTTATTCAACTCGATCGCAGCCGTGAGACCCGCCGGACCACTTCCGATCACGGCGACGCTCTTCCCTGTCCGCTGCTTCGGCGTGCCGCACGTGACCCATCCCTTTTCAAAGGCCGTCTCAATGACCTGCTTTTCAATTTGACGGATCATCACCGAGTCGTTCCCAAGCGAAGCCGTACAACTTCCCTCACAGAGCGCAGGGCAGACCCGCGAAGTAAATTCGGGCAGCGGGCTGGTTGAATTGAGAAGCTCGTAGGCCTCACGATCCTTACCCTTATGAACCGCTTCATTGATTTCAGGAATGACGTTGCACAGTGGACACCCCATGCCATGACAGAAGGGGATGCCACAGGTCATGCAGCGCGCCGACTGCTGATGAATCTCCTCGGCGGAAAGCTTCCGCTCGACCTCCTGATAGTCCTTCTTGCGCTGATGGACAGGCCGATACACATCACTGATACGTTTGGTTGTTTGAAATTCTTTACCCATGGTAGCCCCCTGATTAGTCTTGGATTTGTGCGATTTTGGCCAATAATTGTTTGTATTCCACAGGGAACACCTTGACGAAACGGCTTCTCGCGTCCTGCCACGTCGCGAGGATCTGTTTAGCCTTCTTGCTGTTTGTGGCACAGATGTGCTGCTGAAGCAAGGTCGTCAGCTCCTCTTCGTCCGGCGATTTCGGCAATACGGTCTCTAAGTCAACAGTATCCAAGTTGCATTTCAAATCAAAGTCACCGGTCTCATCGTAGACGTAAGCAATACCACCAGACATACCCGCAGCAAAGTTCACGCCGACAGGACCGATCACGACCACGCGTCCGCCGGTCATGTACTCGCAACCATGATCGCCGCCTCCTTCGAGCACCATCGTCATGCCACTGTTACGAATCGCAAAACGTTCACCCGCTTGTCCGTTGAGATAGATGGTGCCGCTGGTCGCCCCATACCCGACCACGTTGCCGGCGATCACATTCTGGCTGGCTTCAAAGGTCGCTGCCGCAGGCGTCCGGATGATAATCTCACCCCCTGAGAGGCCCTTGCCGACAAAGTCATTGGCCTCGCCAGTCAATTCAAGCGTAACGCCAGACGCCAAAAAGGCGCCAAAGCTCTGGCCTGCGCAGCCCGTCAACTCAATACGGATGCAGTCTTTGGGAAGCCCCTCTGCACCAAAACGCCGAACAATTTCGCGAGACAAGGCGGTTCCCACGGTACGATCCGTGTTACGGATGTCGAGGATGAGGGTGCTCACCTCACCCTTCTGCAGGGCACCTTGAAGATTGGGAATCAGCTGGCGTTCATCGAAGCTCGGCTCCTCCTCGACGCACTTCTCAAAGCGAACATGTTCGCCACCGACCTGCTTGAAGATACGGCTGAAGTCCAAGTTGCGCGACTTAAAGAAATCAATGGCATGATTCATCTTCAAGAGATCGCTTCTGCCGACGGCCTCATTGAGAGAGCGTAACCCCAGTTTTGCCAAGTTCTCACGTACTTCGCCCGCGAGCATTCGAAGGAAGTTCTCGATATACTCAGGCTTTCCTGCGAAACACTTGCGCAAGCTGGGATCCTGGGTGGCGACACCCACGGGACATGAGTTTTCATGACACTTACGCATCATGACGCACCCCAGACAGACCAACAACGTCGTGGCAAAACCAAACTCCTCAGCACCCAGCAAGGCGCCAACCACCACATCGCGACCTGTCTTCAACTGCCCGTCCACCTGAAGACGCACCCGCGACCGCAGGTTGTTCAACACAAGCGTCTGCTGGGCTTCCGCCAGTCCCAGTTCCCAGGGCAAGCCAGCATGTTTGATACTGGTCAAGGGCGAGGCGCCTGTGCCACCATCATGTCCGCTGATTAAAATGACATCCGCATGGGCCTTGGCCACACCGGCCGCAATGGTGCCCACGCCAACCTCGGAGACGAGCTTCACGGAGATGCGCGCTTCGCGATTGGCGTTGCGCAGATCATAGATCAACTGAGCCAAATCCTCGATCGAGTAAATATCGTGATGCGGCGGCGGTGAAATCAATGTCACGTTTGGCGTCGAGTGACGTACCCGCGCGATCATGGCATCTACCTTGTGCCCAGGGAGCTGACCTCCTTCTCCCGGCTTTGCGCCTTGAGCCATCTTGATCTGCAACTCCTGCGCATTCGCCAGATAGTCAATCGTCACGCCGAAACGTCCGCTGGCCACCTGACGGATGGCGCTGCTGCGGATCTCGCCCTTCGGTCCGGGTGTCATACGTTCCGAATCTTCGCCGCCCTCGCCGCAGTTACTCCTCGCACCCAGACGGTTCATGGCAATCGCGATGGCCTCATGGGCCTCAGGGCTCAAGGAGCCAAGAGACATGGCGCCGGAGACGAAGTGACGAATGATCGATTCCACACTCTCTACCTCTTCAAGAGGCGCGGGAGTGGACTCTACAAACTCAAACATACCGCGCAGGGTATGAACCTGCTGACTTTGGTCATTGATGAGTTTTGCATATTCACGATACTTTGTGAGATTGTTCTCGTGCACCGCCTGCCGGAAGAGGGAGAGCGTTTGGGGCGTCCAGAGATGACTCTCTCCGTCCTTACGGAACGCATACTCACCCCCCACTTTAAGGAGTGACCCTTGCTGCGCCTCTTGGAACCGCTGTCGTGTCTCCCGTTCAATATCCGCCAGTGTCATGCCACCAATACGCGAGGCTGTTCCAGGGAAGAAACGGTCAATGACTGTTTGATCCAGACCCACCGCCTCAAAGATTTGGGCGGAACGGTAACTGCGCAAGGTCGAGATACCCATCTTGGACATAATCTTCAGCAACCCCTTGTCCACTGAATGAATATAGTTTTCCGCCGCCTTGGCCGGATCAACCGAGACCGCGTTCGAGACCGACAACGCATGCACACATTGCAGGGCCAAGTAGGGATTGATGGCCGTTGCACCAAAACCGATCAAGAGTGCAAAGTGCATCACTTCACGCACCTCGCCCGACTGAACAATGATGCCCACAGGAGGACGTAACCCCGCCTGGGTCAGCCCCCGATTGACAGCCACCGTGGCCAACAGGGCGGGCATGGGCATGACATCCTCAGGTAATTCCCGGTCGGAAAGAATCAGGATGCGCTTGCCGCTCTTCACGAGCTCTACAGCCTTAACAGCAAGCTCCTCAAGCTCTGTTGATAAATTCACCTTCCACCCAATCGGAAGCACCACTGTAGCAAAGGCTGAATCCTTCACTTGGGTCAAGCGCAGGACATCCTCGTCGGTCAAGACTGGACGTGGCAACTTGATGAGTTTTGCGTGGGCTGCACTCTCTTCGAGAATATTGCCATGGTTGCCAATGTAGGTGATGAGACTCATGACCAACTCTTCACGAATCGGATCAATGGGCGGATTGGTCACCTGCGCAAAGAGTTGCTTGAAGTAGTTGTAGAGCAACGGTGTCTTCTTTGAGAAGATAGCCAAGGCGCTATCATTCCCCATGGACCCCACAGGCTCATGGCCAGACTGCGCCATCGCCTTCACAATAATCTCGACATCCTCGCGGCTCCAGTTAAAGATACGCTGAAGATGCACCATGTTGTCCATGGGCAGTGCAGGCGTGATCGAATCCAAGAGACCGTTAACCGTGATCCTGTTATCCACAACCCAGCGGCGATAGGGCTTCTGCCGGGCCAATTGGTTCTTGATCTCGTTGTCAAAGACCAACCGATGGTTCTCCAAGTCACAGTAGATCATCTCACCGGGTTTCAGACGTCCGCGACGCAATACCTCGTTGTCCGGAATGTCGAGCACACCCGTCTCAGAGGCCAAGACAAAAACATTGTCACACGTGACCGTGTAGCGCGCAGGCCGCAGACCGTTCCGATCCAGCAGCGCACCCGCATTCACGCCATCCGAAAAGGCCACGGCCGCAGGACCGTCCCACGGCTCCATCAGTGCGGAATGGTATTCGAAGAAACCACGGACGTCCTTGCCTAAATGATATTTCAGTCCCCAAGCCTGAGGCATCAGCATCATCATGGCATGGGGCAAGGAACGTCCTGACAAGACGAGGAGCTCCAGCATGTTGTCCAGATAACCCGAATCGCTCAGCCCTGCATCGAAGAGCGGCAGACACTCCTTGAGCTCTTCTCCAAAGAGTTCGCTCTTAAAGAGTTTTTCACGGCTGCGCTCTTGGTTCAGGTTTCCGCGAAGCGTATTGATTTCGCCATTGTGCGCCAAGAAACGATAGGGATGGGCCAGCTTCCACGTCGGGAAGGTGTTGGTGCTGTAACGCTGATGGACCAGCGCCAGGGGCGAAATAAAATCCGGGTCCAGCAAATCCGTGTAAAAGGCGTCAATCTGGGTGGCCATGAGCAGGCCTTTGTAGACAATGCTCCGACACGAAAAGCTACAGAAGGTCAGCTCCTTGAACCGCTTTTCCAGAACGCGGCGAACGACAAAAAGCTTCCGTTCAAAGACGACGTCCGATCCAAAAGCCTCCCCGCTCACAAAAAGCTGTCGAATGCGGGGCATGCTGGCCTTGGCGTTACGCCCGATCGCCTCTGGATTCGTCGGCACATCACGCCACCCCAATATGGAAATGCTCTTGGCATGCAAAGCCGCTTCAATTTCTGACTCCAGCCCCTCTCCACCAAACATCATCGCGACCGCATAACGCTTCGGAAGGGTCATCTCGACCTTTGCACGGAAAAACCGATCCGGCATCGCAACCAGAATGCCCGCTCCATCGCCAGTGTCCGGATCCCCCCCTGCCGCACCGCGATGCATCAGGCGCTTCAAAACCGTCAGCCCCTTTTCAACAATGCTGTGGCTCGGCTTATTTTCAAGGGAAGCAACAAGCCCGACACCACAGGCGTCATGTTCATTTTCAAAACTGTAGAGGCCAATATCAGGTACGGGGTAAATTGATAATTCTTTTTTCATAGTACCTTTCACCGCAGGATTTATGCCATTTCATAAAAACAAGAAAATCATAGCACTTTTTAGACAAAAACAACATGTTTTAGTCTTACTGCTTTACGCTATCGTAACAAAAAATTGATGATGCGTTTACATTATAGTAAAAAAATAACAACTATCCCCTGTCTGAAAGCTTCACAATAGAAGGCAAAAACTTCAATAGGATTACCTTATTAACGCTTCGCTTTCGGCTTTTGCCGAATCGTTTCGGCTTCGCTCTAACGAGCCTTATTTGATTCGTGTGGTTCGCGTTATTCGGATGCTAAAACGATTCTTGCTTTTGATTGGAGTTTACCAGAGGGGGTTCGCCTGCACTTTTTATCTGCTCAGCATTATTTGAAATTGCGAACCGACGCCTAATACGGTATTATATAAAACTTACTTTTCAGCTCATGGTAATGAGGGTATATAATACCCGGAGCTGATTTGGACAAAATTATGCAGCAATTCACAGCACTTTTAACGGGCGTCGGAAAGGCTCTTCCTCAAAAGGTCCTGACCAATGCAGATCTTGAAAAGATGGTGGAGACCAGCGACGAGTGGATCACCAAACGGGTCGGCATCAAGGAGCGCCGGATCGCCGCAGAGGGCGAATGGGCCTCGACCTTGGGCCTAAAGGCGGCAAAAGAGGCCTTGGCCATGGCCGGGATACCCCCTGAACAGCTCGATTTGATCGTGGTTTCAACCACCACCCCCGACACAGTCTACCCCTCTGTCGCCTGCCTGATCCAGAAGGATTTGGGGGCCACAAAAGCCGGGGTTCTTGATATTTCCGCTGCCTGTACAGGTTTTATCTATGCCTCGGGCATTGCTTGGTCCATGATCCGTTCCGGACTGATGAAGCATGTCCTCGTGGTCTCGAGCGAAATCCTCTCCTCCACGGTCAACTGGACCGATCGCGACACGTGCGTCCTCTTTGGCGATGGCGCCGGTGCGGTCGTCTACAGTTCATCCACGGAAGAGGGCCGCGGCATCCTCTCTATGACACTCGGTGGCGATGGCACCGAATGCGACATCTTGAAGTTGCCCAACAGTGGCTGTCGTCGCTTCCCCGAACATCAAGGGAGCTTTATCCAGATGCAGGGCAACGACGTCTTCAAGCTGGCTGTACGGACCATGTCGGAGTGTGCGACCGAGGTCTTGACCTCCGCAGGCCTGACCACCGAGGATGTCACACTCTTGATTCCCCACCAGGCCAATATCCGGATTATCGAAGCTATTGCCACACGCCTGAAGGTGCCGGCTGAAAAAGTCTTTGTAAATATCGAAAAATATGGGAACACCTCTTCCGCGACCATCCCGATCGCGCTCTGTGAAGCTTTTGAACAGGGCCGGATCAAAAAGGGAGATGTCGTGGTCTTTGACGCCTTTGGCGCAGGACTCACCTGGGGTGCCATGGTTCTGAAGGTTTAACATGAAACTGATACGATTTCTTGTCGACGGCTCCGCGCTTCCTCAATATGGAATTCTGCAGGCGGACGGCTCGGCGGAACTCATTACTGGCGACCCTTGGTTTGGCAAATGGGAGCCTTCAGGGAAAAAGACAGCCATCAAGAAGTTGCTCGCACCCCTCCAGCCCTCAATCATCCTTGCGATCGGCCTCAATTTCAAGGCTCATGCCATCGAAACCAACCAGCCGATCCCCACCCACCCCGTCCTCTTCATGAAGAGTCCCTGGGTCGTGCAGAATCCTCTGGACCCCATTCTCATCCCCACCCATCTGGCCAGCACGAAGGTGGATTATGAGGCCGAACTCGTAGTCATCCTCGGAAAAGCCTGCAAGAACGCCACCCGCGAGAACGCCCTGGACTATGTCTTTGGTTATACCTGCGGAAATGACGTGACTGCGCGCGACTGGCAGAAGAGCTTTGGCGGCAACCAGTGGTGCCGTGGTAAATCC
>CAIZQW010000422.1 GCA_903935195.1 uncultured bacterium | reverse complement strand
TGCCGGGAGTGCGAGCGCGAAGGCGATCGCGGTCTTGTTGGGGCTTGATGCCGGAACGAATCCGGAACGGAAAGTCGCGCTGGTCCTCTGTTGCGGAGATTTTACCGAGGCAGTCCGGCGTTCCAAGTACAATGGCATTGCCGAGTGTGCGGCAGCACAGGCCGTCGCAGGCGGTGACAAGGGGTGCACTTACGGTTGCTTGGGTTACGCTTCCTGTGTGCGTGTCTGCCCGGTGCAGGCGATCCGTTTTGAGAAGGGGATTGCGCAAGTCAACAAGCATCGCTGTATCTCCTGTGGCAAGTGTGTGGCGACCTGTCCCCGTAAACTCATCAAGCTGGTTCCCTACAAAGCGGAGATTCATGTCCTCTGCAGCAATCCCGAAAAGGGGCCTGCCGTCAAGAAAGTCTGCGGAACGGGCTGTATCGGTTGCAAGATGTGTGCGAAGCTCGCGCCTGAGGCGATTATCATGGACGGGTTCCTCGCCAAGGTGGATTACTCGAAGGAGCTGAATAATCCTGAACTGATCACCAAGTGTCCCGGCAAGTGCATTCGCTCCGCGTAGGGGGGGGCGTGCAGTGGCAGTCGGCAGTAGCAGTTAACACTCCAGAAATAAACGAAGTAACAATTTTTCTCACAGAGCCCACAGAGCGCACAGAGTTAGAAAGATGATTTTTTTTCGTGACTTTCGTGTGTTTCGTGGGCAAAAAGTGAGGTTATAGACAGGTAGCCATGAATACTGAAAAATCGAAGTTTACGTTTAAAGGCGGGATTCACCCGGAGTATTTTAAGGCGCTGACCTCTGAGGCGGCACTTCGTAAGATTGAACCTCCGCAATATCTCTTTGTCCCGATGCAACAACATCTGGGCGCACCAGCAAAGATCCTAGTGAAGCAGGGTGATGAGGTCAAACGCAATCAGCGGATTGGCGAACCCAATGGCCATGTCTCTTCTGCTGTCCATGCGCCTCTGTCGGGAAAAGTCTCAGCGTTGACAACGGTTCCCACTGCGAATGGACGACTCTGCCCTGCGGTGATTATCGAACTCAATGGAAATGAGGAGTCTGAAAATTACGAGCCTTTCAAGGAGTGGCAGAGCGCAACTGAAAAGGCCATGCTCACGCGAATCGCCGAGGCGGGCATCGTGGGTATGGGTGGGGCTGGCTTCCCGACGCAGGTGAAACTCTCTCCGCCTGCTGGGAAGACGATCGACACCTTGATTATCAATGGCGCGGAGTGTGAACCTTACTTAACCGCTGACCACCGTATGATGGTCGAGCATGCGGAGGAGATTCATATCGGTATCGAAATTCTGCGAAACGTTTTGGGTGCCCGTACCGTTCGGTTGGCGATTGAAGACAATAAGCCTGATGCCATTCAAGCCATGGAGAAGGCGCTCCAGAAGATGACAGGCGATGTCGCTGTCTCTGTTTTAAAGACGAGTTACCCGCAAGGCGCGGAGAAGCAGCAGATCTTTTCGGTGACCGGACGCGAGGTCCCGCGCGGTGGCCTCCCGATGGATGTCGGCTGCGTTGTCGAGAATGTGAGTACCGCGTTTGCGGTTTATGATGCCATCATCAACGGACAACCTCTAACCCATCGTGCAGTTACGGTCACGGGCGACGCGATTGAGAATCCCTCTAACCTCTGGGTTCCTACTGGCACGCACTATCACCATCTCATTGCCGCGTGTGGCGGAACGATCGGCCATGCGACAAAGATCATTGCCGGCGGACCCATGATGGGCTTCGCGGTCACAGGTCTGGATATCCCGACCACGAAGACCTCCTCAGGGATACTCTGCCTCTCGAATCAGCGCGTGACGCAATATGCTTCTCAAGCCTGTATTTCGTGCGGCCGTTGCGTGGAGGCTTGCCCTATGCGCTTGATCCCCTCGGAGTTGAGTCAATTTATTGAGGCTGAGGATATCGAGAGCGCTGAGCGTATTGCGCTGCTGGACTGCGTGGAGTGTGGCTCGTGCGCCTATGTCTGTCCTGCCCATCGTCCGCTGGTTCAGCATTTCAGGAGAGGCAAGGGCGTGGTCCTTGTCAAGCGCGCCATGGCTGCCGGAAAGAAATAGCAGGCGGCAGTTGGCAGCCGGCAGTTGGCAGCCGGCTTCGCTTGGAAGCTACGCCGAGCCAGGGTGAATAGCCTTGGAAACAAACGAAAGCGTAACTTTATCCCGCAGAGACGTCCGCCTACGCTGTAAGCTACGGCGTGACAGGCAGGGGCGCAGAGGAAAAGTTTTTGGTTAAGAATTTTTACCACAGGGAACGCATAGAACACAGAGAAAAGAGTTGTACATCTGACTACGAAACAAAGACTTTAGAAGTTGATCTTTGAGATCTTTGTGTTCTTTGTGGTTAAATCAAATAAAGTTCGAGTTAAGGTGAAAACGCTATGAAACGAACCAATCTCAGTGAGACCCTTGGCCTCTCTTTTCTGGTGGCTGGCATGGTATGTGGTGCCTCTGTGGTCGAGCCAGTCCGACAACTGCCATGGGCGCAGGATGCTGATATTGTGGTCGTGGGCGGCTCCTCAGGTGCGGTTGCAGCCGCGCAACGGGCGGCGCGTGCCGGGGCCAAGGTCTTTCTCGTGGCCCCGCGTCCCTATCTCGGGGAGGATATGGCGGGGCGGTTGATGCTCCGGGCACAGGCGAATGACGATGCTTCGACGGAGCTCTATGCCAGCCTCTTTGCGGAACAGGTCCCGGAGGCGACCCCCTTTAAAATCAAGCGCACGCTGGATGAGGCCCTGATCAAAGCTGGAGTGCCCTTTTTGACCGGCGCGTTTGCAACAGATATCCTCACCGAGGAGTCCGGCGCCCTAGCCGGCGTGGTGATTACAAGCCGAAGCGGACGCCAAGCCCTTCGGGCCAAGATCGTCATCGATGCGACGGAACGCGGTTTGATCGCGCGTGCCGCGGGGGCGAAAGCCACACCTTTCCCCGCCGGCACCTATACCTTTCAGCGGATCCTGATCGCAGGTGAAGCTCCGCCCAAGGCTGAAAACATGAAGGTGACGGAGCTCCTGGGGGTCTACCCAACCGATGTGAGTGGCGTGAGCGCACCCAAGGGAATGCCCTCCGAGATTGATGGACGGATGTATCTTTGCGAAATTACCCTCCCCATGAAGGATGGTTCTGCGCGTTCGTTCGCTGAAGCGGAACAGCAGGCGCGAGACCAGATGTTTACAAAGACTCAACTGGATTCCAGTGATAGGATGAGCTTTCTTCCGCCCGATCGATTCCCTGGCAAGGCGACATCAGCCGAGCCCTGGAAGGGGGCAGGGGCTTTGGATCTCGGCGTGTTTCAGCCCGAGGGTGTTGAACATCTTTTTGTTTTAGGTCCGCTGGCGGATGTTTCGCGCGATGCGGCGCAGGCGTTACTAAAGCCCGGCAACCTGATGGCTGTCGGCGTACGCGTCGGTGATGCAGCCGCCGTGCAAGCCAAAGCGCGTAAGCCCCTGGGCTCAGTGAGTCTGAAGCCCGGAAACGGTGGTGCTCCTGCAGGTAAAGAGACGATCGGCGAAGGAGCACAGACGTTGCCGCAATATCTCGCGAACACGAATGGCATGGTCGCCTCAGGTCCCCGCACCTTGCCGACCTTGGCTGAATGCGATGTGCTGGTCGCGGGTGCGGGCACCGGCGGTGGACCGGCTGCCATTTCGGCGGCACGTCAAGGTGCAAAGACCATCGTCTGCGAATATCTCTATCAGATGGGCGGTGTCCAGACCGAGGGGATGATCGGTCGCTATTGGCATGGGAACCGAGTTGGGTTCACGGCAGAAATTGATGTGGGCGTCGCTCAGATGGGGTCGGTGCTGGCGCAGGCAAAGTCAGAGTGGTATCGCCGCGAATGCCGCAAGGCCGGGGCGGAAATCTGGTTTGGGACGGTGGTCACGGGCGTTGTTAAAGAGGGGGGCCGGCTCACCGGGGTGATCGTCGTCATGCCTGATGGAACACGCGGGGTGGTCACCTGCAAGGTCGCGATTGACGCGACGGGAAATGCGGACCTCGCAGCCATGGCGGGAGAAGAGACGGAATTTATGCGTTCGGATGAGATTGCGGTCCAGGGTGTGGGACAGACCATCCGCTCTCTCGGGATGAGCTATGCGAACAATGATGTGAGTTTTGTGGATGATACGGATGCTTCAGACCTCTCGTTCTTCTCCCTGCGGGCGCGCATGAGTATCACCAATGACGTCTGGGATCAGTCGCAGATTGTCAACAGCCGTGAACGCCGCCGCCTGATCGGTGCGTTCTACATGACACCGATGGATGTGATGAACAACCGGACCTATCCGGATGTCGTGGTTCAGACCAAGAGCAATTTCGATTCGCATGGCCACACGGTCTGCGAACAGTTTTTCATTGATGATTCAGGCCATAGCGCCATGATGGTCAACCTCCCGTATCGCTGCTTCCTTCCGAAGCGTGTTGAGGGGTTGTTGGTTGTCGGCCTCGGTATCAGCGCGCACCGTGACGCAATGCCGATCTTGCGGATGCAGCCGGATGTCCAGAATCAAGGTTATGCGGCAGGCGTGGCCGCGGCGATGGCCGTGAAAAGCCAGACAACGGTCCGCCAGGTTGATATCAAGGCGTTGCAGAACCACCTGGTCGAAAAAAAGGTACTCCCCCCTGAGGTGTTGAAGATGAAGGACTCCTTCCCCTTGCCGGTCGAGCAGTTCCAGGCAGCCGTTGCAGCGGTAACGAACAAGTATGCCGGACTCTCCGTGTTGCTGACAGATCCTTCCCGAAGTATCCCTCTTCTGCGCGAGGCGCTTTCGAAAGCCTCAGGATCAGAAGCGCAGTTGAAAATTGCGCATGTGTTGGCCATGCTGGGCGGGGCGGATGGCGAAGAGGTGTTAATTGCGAAAGTTAAGGAGATGTCCTGGGACAAAGGTTGGAATTTCAGAGGCATGGGACAGTTCGGACGGAGCGTGAGCTGGGCGGATAGTTACATCATCGCCCTTGGCCGCGCCAAGTCAAAGAAGGCTCTGCCCGTCTTGATTGAAAAGGCGCGGCAACTCACCGCCACGAGCGAGTTTTCTCATTTCCGTGCCTTATCGCTGGCGTTTGAAGGAATCAATGATCCTGCCGGCGCACCGGTGCTGGCCGAGCTGCTCGCACGCGAGGGGATGGCGGGTCATGCCATCTCCATGGACAATGCCAAGACCACCTTTCCGACCTTTACGAAGTATGCGAGTAGCGCGGGCGACAAAGAGCGCAACCGCGTGTTGCGCGAACTCAGTCTCGCGCGTGCGCTCTATCGTCTGGGTGACCATCAGGGGCTGGGTGAAAAGACCTTAAAGGCCTACGCCCGTGATCCGCGAGGCATGTATGCAAACCATGCCAAGCTCGTGTTGGCGAAGTGAACCCAGTTATCATTCCAAGTTTTCAAGTAAACGTTTCCAGTTTTTACCTTTTACTAGGATAAAAACATTTGCTCGCATTTAAGTTGAAAATGCGAGATAATTTTGCCTTCACACTGATCGTGAATTTTAGGTTGGAGTTATTCGAATGAAAAAAGTTTTCTTTGCATTGGTTCTTGGGATGTTGTCAGTTTCTGCCGATGAGCTGGACAAGGTCTTTCAGAATCCACCCGTCAGAACCGAACCGTACATGTACTGGTACTGGCTGAATAATAATGTCAGTGCAAAAGGAATTACCGCGGATCTGGAGGCGATGAAGCAGGCGGGCATCGGCGAAGTTTTCATCGGACACATTGTCAGCGACGGTATTCCCGAGGGGAAGGTTGCAATTCTAAGTCCGGAGTGGTGGGGTCTCGTCTCTTTTGCAGTCAAGGAGGGCGATCGGCTCGGTGTTCGCGTCAGTATGTTCAATGGTCCGGGCTGGAGCCAGTCCGGCGGACCCTGGATGAAGCCCGAAGAGAGTATGCGCTATCTGGTCAGCAAAGAGACACGGATTCGTGGTGGCGCTTCCTTCACTGAACGACTCGATACGCATGAGAAGGCTATTCAAGATGTTGGCGTGATCGCTTATCCTGTTCCCAAACGTGAGGGCGCTGTTATGCGTCCAGTGCGTGTGACCTCTACTGGCAACGCGGACGGTCTTTCGGAATTGCTTTGTGGGACGCGCCAGCCGAAAAAAGGCTGTGCCCTCTCGGGAAAGAATTTGACGATCGATCTCTTTTTTGACATGCCGACAACGCTTCAAACATTGGTCATGGATTTGGGGAGCTCAAAGGCCAAACTCGCTGGCCAGCTTGAGACTGTTGTCAACGGTCAGGCGAAAAAGATCCGCGAAATCAAACTCTTTCGCACGAATCTCATGCCGGCCATGGGGCCGATGGTTTCCGCGCCTTTCACCTTCTCCTTCGAACCCACAGAGGTGACGCACCTTCGTCTGACTTTCTCCGAGCTCACGGGTGCGCCGGTCTTGGAAGACCTGACCTTCTCCTCTTCCGCAGCGGTTGACTTTGGCGTCGAGAAGCAGTTGGGCCGCATGTATCCTGAGCCAGTCCCGCCACCAGATGCTTTTCTCTGGCCTCGTATGCCCGAGGTGCTGGAGGGTTCGGCTGTTGATACGGAGCGCATTGTCACACTCACGTCCAAGATGGATCAGGAGGGGCATCTCACGTGGCAGGCGCCCGAGGGAAGTGATTGGGTCATCTCCCGCATCGGTATGGCTTCAACGGGAGTCAAGTGTTCGCCGACGCCTCCTCAGGCCACAGGTCTAGAGTGCGATAAGATGAGTCGTGCCGCTGTGGAAAAACACTTTGACGCGATGATGGGCGAGTTTTTGCGGCGCATTCCTAAAAACGAGCGCAAGGGTTTTCAGCACATCACACTCGATAGTTATGAGGTCGGTCCTCAGAACTGGACCGATGATATGGCGAAGATTTTCAAGAAGACGTATGACTATGATCCGCTGCCGTGGCTGGCCTGTCTGAAGGGACGGGTGGTGGGGACACGCGATCAGACCGACCGCTTCCTCTGGGATTGGCGTCGCCTGGTTGCGGATTTGATTGCGATCAATTACGTGGGCGGACTCAAGGAGGTGGCGAATCGGCATGACCTCATTCCGTGGTTAGAGAACTATGGGCACTGGGGCTTCCCCGGTGAATCACTTCAGTACGGAGGCCAATCTGACGATATCGGTGGCGAGTACTGGTATGGCGGTACGCTGGGCGATATCGAGTGCCGTTTGGCGACCTCGTGCGGGAATACGTATGGCAAGGATCGCGTCTCTGCTGAGGCCTTTACCTCGGGCAAGAATTTTGTGCAGACACCCGCCCGAATCAAGACGCGTGGGGACTGGTGTTTCACGGAGGGCGTCAATCACTTTGTCCTGCACCTCTATTCGCATCAGCCCTATGATATTGCGCCAGGATTGGTGCCCTGGTTTGGCGCTGACTTTAACCGCTTTTCAACCTGGTTCAAGGATTACGGCAAAGGGTGGACAGATTATCTGAAGCGTTCCTGCGCGCTCTTGCAACAGGGGAGCAGAAAGGCGGATATCGCCTATTTCTTCGGCGAGGACACGCCGAAGATGAATGGCCTCTTGGAGCCTGCGCGTCCGCGCGGCTATGACTTTGATTTTATCAACAAAGAGATCCTGATGCGCTCTTCGTGTAAGGACGGCTATCTGACGCTGCCCCATGGCGCACAGTATCGGGTCTTGGTGTTGCCACCCTCGGAGACCATGACCCCTGATTTGGCCGAGCATCTGGAGAGCCTTGTGAAAAAGGGGCTTGTGCTGGTCGGAAATCCCTTCCTCCGTTCACCCAGTCTTCAAGGTTATCCGGCGTGTGATGAAACGGTACGTGCCGCAGCCAAGGCGCTCTGGGGCGATGATCTGCAGGCGAAGACCCTGGACCGTGCTGTCCGTAAGGGCCGCGTCTTCCGTGGTCACACCCTTGAGCAGGTGTTTCAGAAGCTTGATGAGATTCCGGATTTTGCCTGCAAGGGAGATAAGCTTCTCTATACGCATCGGACGGGAGAGAATTTCGATCTCTATTTCATCAGTAACCAACAGGAGTCGCCCATCGCCATTCTCCCAGAGTTTCGCGTGACAGGCCGTCAACCTGAGGTGTGGGATGCGTCAACAGGCTCCAAGGTTGAAACGGCCCAGTTTGAATGCTTAGAACGTAGCACGCGGGTGTCCTTGAAGCTGCCAGCCGCGGGGTCCATCTTTGTTGTCTTCCGCAAGCCCCTTGTGCAGGACAACAACGGTTTTTCGTTGCTGCGGACCGTGGGTCTGCCTGGAACGGCGGAGACCAAGCCTGTACAACGTGCCCAGGTGCTCGCGTTACAAGGTCCTGACAGCAACGCGGAAGTCTTCTTCGATGTCGACGGGGTCCTGACGTTGTGCGCTTCGAAGAGTGGAAGCTATCAGGCAAAGCGTTCAGACGGAACCCTTCAAGTCTGGACGGTGCAGCAGGAGCGCAAGCCGCTTGTCTTGGACTCCTCGGCATGGCAGGTCCAGTTCAAGCCCGCGTATACAGGGATACCCTTTGAGCTCGCCTTCCCGGGATTGACGGATTGGTCCAAGCATGGCGATGATCGCGTACGTTATTTCAGCGGAACCGCGGTCTATCAGACAACCTTTGAGTGGCCGAATCTCGCTCCGGGCAAGCGTATGACGTTAAGTCTGGGACGTGTCGCGGTCATTGCCGCGCTGAAAGTGAATGGGATCGACTGCGGTGTCCTTTGGAAGGAACCCTTCAGCGCAGATATCACTGCCGCACTTAAAGAGGGCGAGAACCGTGTTGAAATCAGCGTCGCCAATACCTGGCACAACCGGTTGATCGGCGATGAGCAATTCCCGGATGATACCGGTGCACTGTCGAACGGTCTCTTAAAGGGATGGCCCGATTGGATGACCCAGAACCAGCCCCGTCCGGAACCCCGGCGCACGACGCTGCTCACCAAAAAGCAGGGTGATGCCTCGAAAAAGTCTCCCCTTCAGCCATCAGGTCTGCTCGGCCCCGTGACAGTGGTCGAAGAGTCTATTCTTAAGTAATCAGTTGGTGCTAAAAATTAGCAGTTGAATGATTGTATCGCACAAAGCCACTAAGCCACGAAGAAGAGAAGCACTTTAAATCTTGAATTTCTTTGTGGCGTTGTGGCTTTGTGCGTGGCATATTGATTTGGTTATAGTCAAGGAGGGCATATATGAAGCAATTGATGTTTCTGTTTTCGTTTTTTGCATTCGTGATCCAAGCCGAGGATTTGGAAAAAACCTTCCTCTCCCCGCCCGATGCAGCCCGTCCCGGCGTCTACTGGTATTTCATGGATGGCAATCAGACCCGCGAGGGGATGGTAGCTGATTTGGAGGCCATGCATGCCGCAGGGCTCCGCAAGGCGCTTTTCCTCGAAGTGAATATCGGTTTGCCACGGGGCCCGATTGATTTTATGAGTGAAGCGTGGCAGGATAATTTCGCTTTTGCGGTAAAGCTTGCTGATAAATTAGGCATGGAGATTATCCTGGGGACAGGTCCGGGTTGGGCCGGCGCAGGCGGCCCCTGGATCGATCCCGGACGTGCCATGCAGCATTTGCGCGGTGAATCGATTCAGGTGACAGGACCTACTAATTTTACTGGAAAAATTCCTGTGCCTCAACCGTCTAAACCTTCCCCCTTTGCCGGACTCTCTAAACCTTTGACAGAGAAGCGCCAAGCCTGGTATCAGGATGTTGCTGTCTTGGCGTATCCGGCTCGCAAGAAGCACGACCCCATTGACCAGTTGAATTTCAAATCCCTTGTTGATGTGCAACCCTACTCAATCTGGAAGCATGTCCCGAGGTTTGTGCCGTCCTCTGCTAACTATCCAGTACTCCCCGGTGAGTCAGTTGTGGACCCTGCCGCCGTCATTGATCTCACGGCGCGCCTCAAGCCTGATGGTGCATTGGATTGGGATATCCCGGCTGGCGACTGGACGATTGTGCGCTTTGTCGCTCGTGCGACAGGCGCGACGACGCGTCCGGCGCCAACCCCGGGACATGGGTTTGAAGTGGATCGCTTTAGCTCCGCAGCGTTTCAACATCACTTTGATCAATTCCATCAGAAGTTGCTCGACAAGATTGGCAAGCGAACCAAGGGCCGCGGACTCACAACACTACATCTCGACAGTTGGGAGAGCAGTTCCCAGAACTGGTCGCCGGAGTTTCGTACGGCGTTTAAGAAGTTGCGCGGTTATGATCCTTTGCCCTTTTTCGCAGCGACTGCAGGACAGGTCGTCGGTTCGCTCGAGCAGACCGAACGGTTCCTCTGGGATTTGCGCAGGACCGCCCAGGATCTGACGATTGAGCATCATGCCGGCGCGATTAAGAAGCTCGCCCATCGAAACGGGTTAAGCTTTTCATGTGAACCGTATGATATGAATCCTTCGGGTAACCTGGACCTTGGAGCTGTCGCCGATGTGCCCATGTGTGAATTTTGGAGTTCTGAG
>CAIZQW010000421.1 GCA_903935195.1 uncultured bacterium | reverse complement strand
GCAACGCGTCCCAGCCACGCGGGCGGGTGAATACGTTGCCACCAAGGGACATCCATCCTGACTTTAAATAGGCCTTGGTCTTTATAGAGCGCGCTGCGCAAGGGAAACAGAACCTTCCTCAACTCGTCGCACTCCTTGCGGCACTCGGCACAGGTAAAGATATGACACGTCACCTCGTCCTGCTCTTGCGGAGAGAGGTCGCCGAGCAACCACGAGGTCAATTTCTCTTCAAATGAGCAGCTCATGCTCCCCTCCTTCCTTTCGTTTCACTTCTTCACCTAAAAGTTTTACAGCGTGATGCAGCAGGTTTCCAACATAGCCTGGCTTCTCACCAATAATCTGCGCGATCGCTTCGTAATTTAGTCCCTGTTGCAACCGGAGCAAGACAACCTGCTGCTGGAGCGGCGAGAGGACCGACAGACACGAAAGGACCAAGGCTTCGCGTTCATCCAATCCTGTCTCTGGCAAGGCCTCTGTCCCCTGCTCCGTGGAAAACGCCTCATGCAACTTACGCTGCCGCTCTTCCGCTCGAATGAGATCAACAGCCTCATTGTGGACCACCGTGTAGAGCCAGCTTCGAACTTCATCAGAGGGCTCCTCAACGGGGGGCACACGCTTCGACAACTTGATCCACGCATTCTGAACAACATCCTGCGCAAGTGTGACGTTGTTCATCAGGCGCGCCGCATAGCGGAGAAGCGGCATCTGAAATGCCGCTATCACCCGAGCTAAGCCTCGCTGTTGAATATCGTTTGCCTTCACAGTTTGTAATCATAACGTAAAACGTTTGAACGCGCAAAGGAAATCACCATTTAGAGATTCACTGCTGTGACCACGATATCTCCTGTTTCCGTTGATGACGGGAGCAACCCCTCGACTGCCTTCAGGGCATCCTTGCTCGTGGTTGGCAAATTACGATAGTACACCATGAGTTGCAAGGCTGCGAGGCAGGTATCCATCACTGGTCGGTCCGTATGATGATCCTTATTCTCCCACCAGCCGATCTCCTGAGGCATCCCCTTGTGATCCACATACCCGGACTCTTTCTTTCCCAAGGTCTTCTGGGCCGAGCCGTATATCTTCTTCATCTGTTGATTCCAAGTGTCCCAACGCTTGCCGCCCGCATGGAAGCGGCACTGGGTGGCATAGTAGAAGTAGTACTGAAGACTCGCCCCATTAATTCCATTGGCTTTATCCTCAAAGGAGGGCACCCACTTATCCATGACCTCCATCGAGCGTGCAACCTCTGTTTCATCTGCCCCCCCCAGGAGCTGCATACAGAGTGTACCAACCCCGGTCATCCCATGATTGACAGCTGGGGCTGTATAACCAAAGCCACCGGCCGGGCTAGCATTCTTCTTGAATCCGTGGACCGCGAGCTTCAGCGCTTTATCCAGGCCATCGACCTCAACATGGGCCATATACCCCGCCTTGATCGCCTGGGCGCACCAGCCCATGTAGGAGGTGTCATCCCGGTCTGTCTGCTTTACATTGTAGTCCCAGCCCCCGGAGGGATGCTGCCCCTTGACAATGAGCGTTAACGAGCGTTCCGCTGCTACCTTGACATTCGGGTTCATCGTCATGCCATACGCCTCACAGAGCGCGTAGGTGGCAATCGGAAGGCTGTATTCATGACCATCTGACCCTTTGAATCGACCGTCCGGTGTCTGCTGGGCGAGCAAATACTCCAGTCCCTTCTTAACGGTCTCACCGAATTCTTCAGATTTTCCGGGAGTCTCCGCATGGGCCAGGAAGGTCAGGATCGCCAAGCTGGTCATGGCAATGCGGTTGTTGAGCCAGGAACCATCGGGTTGCTGATTTTTCTTCAACCAGCGCAGGGTCTTCATCACCCTCACCTCGGTATTCGTATCGCCACCGCGCGTCCGTATTTTCTCCCAGCGTTTCTCAGGGCCACGGCTATCGACTAAAAGATTTCTCAGCATGACGGGACTCTTGGTCATCATCACGGCATTAAGGTTTTGAGGTTGCGGGCTCACCTTATCAACCGGCTTAACATCCTCGACATTCGGTTGATCGACATGAACATCCACTTTCACGTCCTCAATCGTATTCTCAATTCTTTCCATTGGCTTTTCAGGGTCATCAAATTTTGGAGGAGGAGGAATTTCTTTATATGTGGATTCAATAATACGATCTGGTGCATCCTTTGACGCAGAGAGGACAACCATGACCCCGATCAGGAAGAGAGGCAGGAGAACAGCCACCAGAGGTGCAGAGAGCCGTTGAACCTCAATCAGGGCCGCTTTATACTCCTTACTTGTACTCGGACAAACGAGACCTCTCCGCATGGCGCTTAACCGTTGCAGATAGGTAAGTTCCATGTATTTATTGCTAATCTCTGCGAGCTGGCTGTCAATTTCCTGTAGGTTTGTGTTCATGACGCACCTCCTGTTTTTAAGGGTTTTCGTTCTCTTCTTCACCCTTTATACGAACGTCATGATCCCTGTATTAAAAATTTAGTTCAAAATTCTTTCAATTTCCCATCTCCCCTTATTCCCGCATTTGAACAATAAAAAAAGCCTGTGGTTTCCCACAGGCTTTTTTTGAATGATGTCCAATAGATTAGCGACGACCACGCAAGCGACCATGTTTCAGGAAGCCGTCATAGTTTCGCATCAGAAGGAATGATTCCATCTGACGTAACGTATCAAGCGCAACACCGACAATAATCAGAAGGCTGGTGCCACCGAAGAAGGATGCCATCTCCCAGGGAATCCGCATCCAACCATTCAGGATTTGCGGCAGCAAGGCGACCACAAGCAAGCCTGTTCCGCCAATCAAGGTCACACGCGTCATCAACGCATCCAGATACTCAGCCGTTGCACGTCCAGGGCGAATGCCAGGGACATACGAACTGTCGCGCTTCAGGTTATCCGAGATCTGCATTGCATTAAACTGAGTCGCAACCCAGAAGAACGCAAAGAACATGATTAGGATACCATAGAGCACCAGATGAATGGGTGATTGCGGCGACTCCATTTGTCCGCCAAACCACTGAATCCACGCAAGAACCGTGTTTGTAGCACTATGCACATCAGGATTGACAGGCACGCGTTTGAGCAGAGCAGCCGGAAACTGAATCAGCGGGCCCGCAAAGATGATCGGCATGACGCCCGTGTAGTTCACACGCAACGGCATGTAGGTCTGTTGCATACCCGCACTTCCGCCACCGACAGAACGGCGCGTGGAGTGAATAGGCACTTTACGAACGCCCTGTGTGAGCATCACGGTTCCCATGACCACTGCGAAGCCGAAGAGGAGCAGCAATACCAATT
Organism: uncultured bacterium; assembly: GCA_903935195.1. Lineage (GTDB taxonomy): Bacteria > Verrucomicrobiota > Kiritimatiellia > RFP12 > UBA1067 > CAIZQW01. The sequence goes on along the minus strand of CAIZQW010000421.1, from coordinate 14,050 downwards.
CAACAGGATTGCTACTGGCCTCGACGCCGCGGAAGCCGAAGTACCTCTGCCAAGCCTCGATGATCGCCACCGGCAAACGAGAGGTGATGTTGATCATGATGATCAGCGACGTGCCATTTCCAATGCCACGTTGCGTAATCTGGTCAGCTAACCACATCACGAACAACGATGCTGTAGTCATACAGATCGTCGTCAGAATGGTAAAGGTTAGCGGGCTAGATGTCGTCACAATTGTCACCCCTGGCAACCCAATCGAAGCCGGATTGAGTAACGCCGTTGAGAGCGCCGCCGCCTGGAACACACAGATGCCAATCGTCAGGTAACGCGTATATTGCGATAGCTTCGCCTTTCCGGATTCTCCCTCCCGGACAAGACGTTCGAGCTGAGGCAACACAGCGGTCAGCAACTGCACAATAATGGAGGCGCTGATGTAGGGCCAAATGCTCAAAAAGCCAATAGCGCACTGATCCAGCGCACCACCGCTAAACACGTTAAACCAGTCCATCATCCCACCGCCAGCCCCTGCTTGCTCGCGGATACGATCGAGTTCCGCCTGCAAGCGCATAAAATCAACGCCTGGGGTTGGAATCTTGGAGATCAGTCGGCAGATAAAAATCAAACCGAGCGTCACCAAGATGCGTTTCCTGAGTTCAGGAATTTTGAATGTATTCGCAAAGGTGGATAACATGATGATGTTCCTTAAACAATTTCAACGGAGCCACCGAGAGCCTCAATTTTGGCTTTAGCAGTTTCGCTGACACCATTAACCTTGAGGGTCAGTTTCTTGGTCAGGTCGCCCGAACCGAGAATTTTGACGCCATCGAATTTGCTCTTGAACAACCCTACTGCACGCAGAATATCCAGGTCCACAACTGTGCCTGGCTCAAAAATTTCGAGCTCGCACACGTTAACAGGAGCATAGACTACACGCGTTGGGTTCGTGAAACCACGTTTCGGCAAACGACGGATCAAAGGCATTTGACCACCTTCAAAGCCGAGTTTACCCTTGTGACCTTTGCGGGCATTTTGGCCCTTGTGACCACGGGTTGATGTTTTACCCATGCCGGAGCCTATTCCGCGTCCAACACGTTTACGGGGCTTACGTGCACCCGGGGTATTCTTAAGTGATGATAAATCCATTTTTTTCTTCCTCACGTTGACGTAGCCAGCAACCAGCACCCCTTTTTCTGGGCACTGATTACTGACTACTGATCACTGTTTTAGGCTCTTGCCGCAGCAATTTCTTCAGCCGAACGCAACTGATTCAGTGCGTCAAGCGTAGCCTTAACCACGTTCAAGCGATTCTTACTGCCGAGCGATTTGCCGACCGCATCACGCACGCCAGCAGCTTCCAGCACAGGACGCATACCACCGCCGACGATCAGTCCAGTTCCGTCTGGTGCGGGCTTGAGTAGCACGCGACCCCCGTCACAGCAACCGATCACTTCATGCGGAATAGTCTTGCCCGAGAGCTTGACACGCACCATGGCTTTCTTAGCCGAATCGCCACCCTTGCGGATAGCATCGCTGACTTCGTTAGCCTTACCAAAACCAAAGCCGACGCGTCCTTCGCGGTCACCCACGACGACCACGGCACTAAAGCTGAAGCGGCGACCGCCCTTTACAACTTTAGCACAACGGTTCACGAAGACGACGCGCTCGTCGAATTCGCTTTGGCTATCACGGGAAAACTCTTTTTCTTTACTCACTTGCTTTCCTCCGTGGCTTTCTCGGTAATCTTCAAGCCTGCTGCGACAGCGGAATCCACGACTTGCTTGACGCAACCATGGAACTGCTTGCCACCGCGGTCAACGACCACGAGCGAGATACCTTTTTCTATCGCGACGCTAGCGGCCTGTTCGCCGATGAGCTTCGCGGATTCAAGATTACACGTCTTATCCGTCTTGAGAGTAGACGTTGCAGCGAGCGTATTCATAGCATCGTCATCAACGAACTGCACATAGATATGCTTGTTCGAGACGCAGATAGCCATACGCGGACGCGCCGCTGTACCCTTGATGCGTTGGCGCAAACGCTTATGCCGAAGCGTGCGTTGTTCTTTACGATTAAAACTCATGTCTTATCAACTCCGTTCAAGCGGCCTTAAGCCACAGTCTTACCCTGCTTGCGACGAATCTTTTCGCCCAAATACTTGATTCCCTTGCCTTTGTAAGGCTCGGCCGGATAATAGGCACGGATTCGTGCGGCAGATTCGCCGACGAGTTCCTTGCTGATCCCTTCGATGATCACATTCAGCCCAGGTGCATCAACCGTGATCTTAATCCCTTCGGGGATCAGATAATCCTTGGGTGACGCAAAACCGAGCGAGAGGCTCAGCTTCTTGCCAGCGAGGATAGCCTTAAAACCCGTACCTTCAATGTTGAGCGCCTTCTTATACCCCGTCTGCACACCATCAATCATGTTCATGATGAGTGTACGTGACAGGCCATGGCATCCCTTCAACATCCGAGTATCATCAATTCTGCCAACGACGATTTTGCCGTCCTCGACATTGATGGTGATACCTTGACGGAACGTACGCTTCAGTTCGCCGAGCTTGCCCTTGACCTGCACTTCGCTGCCATTCACGGCAACAGTGACACCGGCGGGAATAACGATAGGTTGCTTACCAATACGTGACATAGTCGTTTTTCCTTACCAGATGGTACAAAGTAGTTCGCCACCGAGCTTACGCTGTTTGGCTTCCTTGCCGCTAATCACACCACTAGAGGTGCTCAGGATTGCGGTACCCATGCCACCGAGGACAGTCGGAATATCCTGCGCGCCGCAGAATTTACGAAGGCCTGGCTTACTCTCACGGCGAAGGCCGCGGATAGCCGAGTCGGCGTCGTTGTTATACTTTAGCTCGATGCTCAACACACGTGGAAGTGCATTGGTCAACGTAAAGTCAGCGATGTAGCCTTCAGCTTTCATCACTTTTGCAATCTCACCCTTAATACGCGAGCCTGGAAGCTCGAGAGAGGGAAGACCTGCTTTGATCGCGTTGCGGATGCGCAACAGCATATCTGAAATTGGATCGGACGTCATTGTTCTCTCCTTACCAGCTTGCCTTGGTTATTCCCGGAATCATTCCGGACACAGCCAGCTCGCGGAAACAAAGACGGCAGAGCTGGAACTTACGAATATACGCGCGCGGACGACCGCAACGTGTGCAACGGTAATACTTACGCGAAGAGAACTTCGGCGTACGCTTGGCTTTTTCCATCAAACATGTTTTTGCCATTGTGGAAATTCTCCTTATTTACCAACGAAAGGCACGCCGAGTGCGATAAGCAACTCACGGGCTTCTGCGTTGTTACGAGCCGAGGTCACAAACGAGATGTCCATGCCAGTATCGGCACCGACTCCGGCGTCAACCATTTCAGGGAAAATCGTGTGCTCTTTCAAGCCCAGCGTGTAGTTACCCCTGCCATCAAAGCCGCGGTTAGGAACACCACGGAAGTCGCGGATACGCGGAAGCGCGCTGTTGACCAGACGTTCGATAAAATCAAACATACGTTCGCCACGAAGAGTAACCTTCGCGCCGATGATCATGCCTTCACGCAACTTAAAGTTGGAGATGCTCTTACGTGCCTTACACAACATCGGCTTCTGGGCGGTGATCTTTGTCAGATCATCGAGGATGTGTTTCTGGACGTCCTTTTCCACAATACCAAAGGCCATGTTGAGCACGACCTTCTGCATGCGGGGAATCAGCATCTTATTGGTCAACCCGAGCTTCTCCTGAAGTTTCGGTGCCAATTCTTTCAGATATTTTTCTTTTAAGTTAGCCATCGTTTTACTCCTTAGTCCAGGGTCTTGCCCGAAGCTTTGGATTTACGCACGCTCTTGTCACCCTCTTGGACGACCTTCACGCGGACACCTTTTTTCTTATCGGGATCATAAGGCATCAGATTCGACAGCTGCACCGGTGCCTCCCGCTCCAGGTACCCACCATTCGGATGAGTTTCTGAGCGGCGGACCGCCTTCTTGATGACATTCACGCCCTGAACGAGTGCTTTCCCCTTCTTGGGCAGCATACGTAGGACTTTGCCTGTCTGTCCGGCTGATTCGCCTTTTGTGACGATCACCGTATCATTCTTCTTGATTCTCGCTATACTCATGTTTTTCCTAACTCGTAACCGTTTTGACATCAACGATATCATCGGCGTTACGGTCGCTCATTAGCTTAGACCACTTCCGGGGCCAATGAAATAATCTTCATGTAGTTCTTGTCACGCAATTCACGCGCAACAGGACCGAAAATACGCGAACCGATCGGGTTCATCTTAGCATCCACGATCACGCAGGCGTTCTGGTCAAAACGGACAAATGAACCGTCTTCACGACGAATCGGATGTCCCGTACGGACGATGACCGCTGTTGCGACCTGTCCCTTTTTCACCGCACCTGTCGGAGCGGCTTCTTTGATTGCCACGCGAATCACATCCCCTAGATACGCGTATTTCTTACGCTGCCCTAGGATACGGAAACACATTGCGATCTTGGCGCCCGTGTTGTCGGCAACAACCAATTCAGTTTGTTCCTGAACCATATTATTTTTCCTCCGACTTCACAATGCGCCAGCGCTTGGTTGCGCTGAGCGGACGCGTTTCCATGATGGTGACGTTGTCGCCAACCTTCGCGGTGTTCTCGTCGTCATGCGTGTGATACTTCTTGAACGTACGGATGACTTTTCCGTACTTGGGATGAATCTCGCGGCGTTCACCCTGGACAATCACGGACTTAATGCCGCTCTTGCTGATCACAGTGCCCTTACGGACCTTGCGACTGGCGCGACTTTCTGCAGTTGTCTCGGACATTACTTAGCCCTCCGTTCATTCTGGACGGTTTTCATGCGCGCGATTTCGCGGCGCATGGTGCGCATACGAACCGGCTTATCTACGGCAGTTCCTGACTTGTGCTTCAGCCGCATATCAGCGAGTTCCTTCGCCTTTTCACGGATGCGCTGTGCCAGTTCATCTGCCCCTAATTCTCTAACTTCGTTTGATTTCATGGTTCCGTTATGCTCCACGTGAGACGAGTATCGTACGCAGGCCCAACTTCGTATCTGCTAAACGCAGACACTCGCGAGCAACTGAATCCGGCACGCCGCCGATTTCGAACAGCATCTTTCCAGGCAGAATAACAGCAACCCACAATTCAGGATTACCTTTTCCGCCACCCATACGCACTTCAATCGGCTTACGAGTAACTGGTTTGTCTGGGAAGATACGGATCCACAGTTTACCTTTACGCTTCATCTCGCGGTTGATCACAACACGGCAGGCTTCAATCTGTGTGTTGGTCAAGAAACCACGTTCGAGCGCCTTGAGGCCAAACTCACCGTACGCCAGCTGTGCGCCAGATGTGGCGAAGCCGGAACGGTTTCCTTTTGATTGCTTGCGGAACTTCACCCGCTTAGGCATGAGAGGCATCTTTTCTCCTCCTCTGTCCTTGACCTGCGCTACGCGCTGGCTGGAAATCTTCCTTCTTGCAGATCCACACCTTCACGCCGATCAGACCGGCCGTGGTGTGCGCTTCCGCAAAACCATACTCAATGTTCGCACGCATGGTGTGCAACGGTACCTTGCCCTGCTTGCTCCACTCCACGCGAGAGATTTCAGCGCCATTGATACGGCCGCTGCAACGGATCTTAATTCCGTCGACGCCCATATCCATAGCAACCTTCTCCGCACGCTTCATCGCACGCTTGATCGCCGCACGGCGCTCAACCTGCTGAGCAATGCTTTCTGCCACGAGCTGTGCGTTCGCGTCGGGATCGCGGACCTCTTGAATCTCGAGGTACACTTCCTTGTTCGTCTGCTTAGCCAAATCCTGACGGATCTTATCCACATCCTGGCCTTTACGACCAATCACGACGCCCGGACGTGCCGAGAACAACGTGACGCGTACGCGATTAGCATAACGCTCGATTTGGATCTTGGTGATTGCTGCGCCTTCCAGGCGTTTCTTCACCGTTTCACGAATCATCTGATCTTCCGCCAGCAGGACGCCGAACTGTTTCTTGTTCGCGAACCAGCGACTGCGCCACTGTTTGTCCAGTGCGAGGCGAAAGCCGATTGGATTTACTTTCTGTCCCAAAGTTTTACTCCTTTTGAAAAAGCCGGTTACTGTGCGTCGCCGGACAGGATAACCTTGCAATGACACAATCTCTTGGCGATCGGGCTCGCGCTTCCGCGAGCACGCGGCCAGAACCGGCGCATGCGCACACCTTCGTCGAACACGCAAAGGGTAACCTTCAGCGTATCCACATCCAGATGAGCATTGTTCTTCGCATTGGCAATTGCGGACTTGAGCGTCTTGCTCAAAACCAGCGCAGCCTTGCGAGGACTAAATTCAATAACCTTCAGTGCGTCTGCAACGGGGAGTCCTTGGCACTCACGAGCCAAAGGACGTCCCTTCTGTGCGGACATTCTGACGTTACGGGTAATAGCAGTCACTTCGTTCATAAATGATCTCCCTTACTTGGCGACTGCCTTGTCCGTATGCACACCGTGTTGCCTGAATGTGCGCGTGGGCGCAAATTCCCCTAAACGATGTCCAACCATGTTTTCCGTGATGAAAATCGGCATGTGTTGTTTGCCATTGTGAATGGCGAACGTATGCCCGACAAAATCCGGAAGAATCATGGAACGGCGCGACCAGGTCTTGATCGGCTGTTTCTTGCCGGACGCATTCATTTTCTCGACTTTTTCGAGTAGGCTTTCCTCGACGTAAAAGCCTTTTTTAATAGACCGTGCCATGCGTTACTTTCTCCGCTTAACAATAAATCTGCTGCTTGTCTTGCGCGGGTTGCGTGTCTTACCACCCTTTGCAAGCTTGCCCCAAGGTGAACGTGGGTGGCTACCACCAGACGTACGACCTTCACCACCGCCCATCGGATGGTCAACTGGATTCATCGCCACACCGCGAACTGTCGGACGGATACCCATCCAGCGTTTACGGCCAGCCTTACCCAGCTTGATTCCGCTCCATTCCGCGTTCCCTACCTGACCAATCGTGGCCAAACAGTTCGAACGGATTAGGCGGACCTCACCAGAGGGCAGACGTAGCGTCACGAAGTCACCTTCGCGTGCCATCACCTGACAACTGTTCCCCGCCGAACGTGCGAGTTTGCCACCCTTACCAGGTACAAGCTCGATGTTGTGGACGGAGAGGCCTAAGGGAATCAGCGACAACGGCAAAGCATTGCCGACGCTAGGTTCCGCTTCCGGACCAGACATCACCGCTGCGTCAACCTTGAGCCCTGTGGGCGCTAGGATGTAACGCTTTTCGCCATCCACGTACTTCAACAGTGCGAGGTTAGCGGAACGGTTTGGATCGTAAGCGATCGCTTCGACCCGTGCCGGAATTCCAATCTTGTCACGGCGGAAGTCCACGATGCGGTATTGGCGCTTGACGCCGCCCCCGCGATGACGCGTGGTAATCTGCCCCGTGTTATTACGGCCAGCTCTGCTACGCTTGGCTTCGAGGAGCCCGCGAACAGGCTTGACCTCGGTAATTTCTTCGAAAGTCGATGCGACGCGATGCCGCAGCGTTTCGGTAGTCGGTTTGAATGTTTTAAGACCCATAGCTCTTATCCTCTCCGGCGTCGTTAGACCAGCTCTATGCGTTCACCCGCACGCAACGTGACAATCGCCCGTTTCCAGTTGGTTCCGGGGACGACACGGCGGTTTTTGAGTGTACGCAACGCGCCCTTGTGGTATTGAGTGTTGATGGCCAGCACATGCACACCGAACTGCGCTTCAACGGCCTTCTTAACCTCGATTTTGTTCGCGGCAGGCGCGACTTCGAGCATATACTTGTTTTCACAGGCGAGCTTCGTGCCCTTTTCGGTGATCATAACCCTGCGAATGATTCCGGCGTGTTTCATGCGCCCTCCTCTGCTGTTTTCTTAGCCTTCATGCGTGCCGTCAATGCTTCAAAGCCAGATTTCGTGGCAATCAGCGTACGGAAGTACAGAAGGGCATAGGTATCCACTTCAGCAGCACGAAGCACCGCAACACTCGGCAGGTTCTGCGCGGAAAGTGCAACGTTCTCTTCGTACTGATCAGTAATGATCAAACCGGAACGCTCAACCCCCAACTTCTTGAGAAGCGCAATCATCTGCTTTGTCTTCGGCTCGGTGAAATCGAACGTCTCGATTACCACCACGCTGCCACTCGCAATCTTGTCGCTCAAGGCGCGCGTAAACGCGAGCTGGGAGACTTTGCGGTTAATTTTCTGCGAGAAATCGCGAGGTTTTGGACCAAACGCGACACTACCACCGCGCCAAATCGGATTCTGACGCAGACCAACACGTGCGCGTCCTGTACCTTTTTGCTTCCACGGCTTTTTGTTGCTTCCTGCGACTTCGCCCTTGCTCAGGGTCGAGGCCGTACCGGCACGAAGACCGTTCTGGATCGCAACAACCACATCCTTCACAGCCTGCTCGCCCTTGTCGAGAATCAAACGCTCATCCGCGAATGTCATCTCGCCAGTTGCTTTTCCGGCTGGACTAAATACCTTGATGTTACTCATTGGGTTGTGTCCTCTTATTTCTTAAGTGCCTTGCAGATGAATACATATCCGCCTTTGGCACCCGGGATAGACCCTTCGACCAACAGCAGATTGTCTTCAGGGCGAACCTGGACGATCAAAAGGTTACGCACCTTGCGGTTGACGTCGCCCTTGTGTCCGGGCATACGTTTGCCCTTATCAACCCAACCCGGAAGATCACGCGCACCGATGGAGCCGACGCGGCGCTTCGAGTGACCACCATGCGTCATCGGACCACCACGCATGCGGTAACGGCGGACCACGCCCGCGAAGCCACGACCCTTGGTCACACCCGATACGTCGACGAGCTTTACGCCGTCAAAAATATTCACAGTAACCAGATCACCCTCCTTGACCGTTTCATCCGCATCGAATGCGAACTCCTTGGTCAACTTGCAGGGCTTCACGCCGGCCTTCTCGAAGTGCTTCACTTCTGCCTTGGGCAGACGCGAAGGCTTCTGCTCGTCAAAGCCGAGCTGTGCCGCGCTGTAGCCATCGGTCTCAGGTGTCTTCACCTGAACAACCGGGCATGGACCTGCTTGGATCACGGTTACGGTAACACGACGCCCTTTTTCATCATAGACCTGCGTCATGCCAATTTTTCTACCAATTAAGCCTTCCATGGATTCATTTCTCCTTTAGATGCGAATGGTGATATCCACGCCAGCTGGCAGGTTCAACTTCTTCAATTCGTCGACAGTTTTAGCTGTCGGCCCGACGATATCCAGCAAGCGCTTGTGCGTGCGCATTTCGAACTGGTCCATGGACTTCTTGTCCACGTGAGGGCTACGGTTCACCGTGAAACGCTCAATCCTCGTTGGAAGAGGAATGGGCCCCACGACTTGCGCACCTGTACCACGAGCAGTGTCGATGATATCACCGACCGCCTGATCGAGCACCCTGTGGTCATACGCTTGTAAGCGGATGCGTATACGTTGACTTTGCATTCTAACGTTACCTATTCAGTAGTTGTTCTCGAACTGTTCTCGGAACGACCGCAAATTCGCCAGGTTCCATCGTATAGCTGGCGCGGCCGCGTGAAAGCGACCGTATAACGGTTGAGTACCCGAACAATTCTGCCAACGGAACTGATGCGCGAACGATCTGCATGTCACCACGCGTCGTCATATCGCGAATCGCCCCGCGGCGACCATTAATGTCCCCCATGATGTCGCCGACATGGTCGGCAGGCGTCACGATGTCGAGGGACATGATAGGCTCCAGTAATTCAGGGCATGCTGCCAAGGCAGCTTCCCTGAATCCCATTACGGACGCAGTTCTAAATCCCACGTCTGTAGCCATATCGACATCCATTAGGACGACATCACTGACCTTAGCTTGCACGTCCGTCATCGGATACCGTGCCAAGACCCCAGTCAGAATACCGTCCGTTAAACCTTGTTCCACATAGTCAAGCAGCTTCTCGTTCACGTTGGCAATCTTCTTCCGCGCGGAGGGAGTAATCTCCACCCCATGCCCACTGCCACGCTTGCGAGGCTCGACTTCAACAGTCAATTGTACGTAATGACGTTTCCCGCCCAGTTCACGGTCGAAGAGGTAATCCTTCTTCCCGTGTGCGGTGACGGTCTCGTAATACGATACCATTGGCCTGCCTGTGTTTGCTTCACACTTAAATTCCCGGCGCAGACGGTCCACCAGAATCTCCAGGTGCAACTCGCCCATGCCACTCAAAATCGTCTGTCCAGTCTCGGTGTCTATGCGCACCTGACAGGTCGGATCTTCCGCTGCCAGCAACCCCATCGCCTCTGTCAACTTATCCTTCTGACCACTCGACTTGGGCTCAATGGCCATAAACATCACGGGCTCTGGCACCGTGATACGCTCCAAGTAGACGGGCTGATTCTCCGTGCAGAGCGTGTCGCCGGTGGTGGCCTCTTTGAGACCTACGATCGCTCCGATGTCCCCTGCACAAAGCTGTTCGACTTCTGTCTGCTCATTTGCGAAGAGCTTCACCAACTTCATCACCCGTTCACGCTTGCGCGTCCGCGGATTAAATACATTTGCGCCCTTCTTCAGTACGCCCGAGTAGACTCGGACAAAGAAGAGGCGTCCCACATACGGATCTGTGGCAATCTTGAACACCAGGGAGGTCAGCGGCGCCGTGTCGTTCTGCTCGCGCACCACCTTAGCCTCTGTTTTAAGATCCGTCGCTTCAATCGCAGGTCTGTCTAACGGCGAGGGGAGATACCACATCACCGCATCCAGTAATTGCTGAACCCCTTTGTTCTTCAGTGAGGAGCCACACAGGACCGGCACCAGCTTTCCTGCAATCACGGTCCGGCGAATAGCCCCACGCAACGCTTCAGGGGTCAATTCGGGATTCGCAAAATACGTCTCGACGATCAGCTCGTCAGCCTCTGCAACCTTTTCGCACAGTTCCGCACGGGCCAAGGTCGCATCATCCTTTAACTCAGCAGGGATCTCGCAGATACGAACCTCACGCCCCTCTGACCCTTCGTCATAGGAGTAAGCCTTGAGATCGACTAAATCAATAATTTGGGTAAACGTCTCGGCTTGACCGACGGGCAACTGCAAACAGACGGCATTCGCTTTGAGCTTCGCGCGAATCTCGCCCAAGCACCGATTGAAATCTGCCCCCATGCGATCCATCTTGTTAATGAAGGCAATACGGGGAACATGGTAACGATCCGCCTGGCGCCAAACTGTCTCGGATTGCGGTTGCACCCCGCCAACTGCGCAAAAAACGCCCACCGCGCCGTCTAATACGCGCAATGAGCGTTCCACTTCAATCGTAAAATCCACATGTCCGGGAGTATCAATGAGGTTAATCGCAACGTCCCGCCAGGAACAGGAGATCGCTGCGCTCGTAATCGTAATACCACGCTCACGCTCCTGAATCATCCAGTCAGTGACAGTGTTGCCCTCGTCTACATTCCCAAGACGGTGCGTGCGCCCAGCATAAAAGAGAATACGTTCGGTCGTCGTTGTTTTTCCCGCATCAATGTGGGCAACGATTCCGATATTTCGCACATTCTGTAATGTGGACTGCTCTTCCAAGACGCTCACCATTCACTTCGACTTTTCAAAGATCAACGGATTTTCTGACACCTGTGCCAGCTTATCCCATACGTTTTTGATCACGTTGAATCTGACCATCTCTCCTCTTTTCAGAAGAAAAATAGACGGTTAATTTACCAAAATGCCCCCTCATTAGCAAGCGGGAAAACATTAAAATCCGTTTTCTTTTTTAGTTTATTTTTGTCCCCTACACCCGAGCGATCTTTTTTAACCCACACGCTCCAATAAAAAAGTGGTTTTTTCAAAATAAGCCATGACAGAAGCCACGGAAGGAAGTATACTTTCCAAAAATTTTTAAGGAAGCATTCTATGATTACCTATTATAGATTAGAGGCCGGAGAAGTCGTTGCCACGCAAGACAACACTGCTCCAATCCTTTTGGTCATAGACCCGACCCCTGAGGAAAAGGCGTTCCTGATTAAAGAACATCAGATTGACGAGCATAACTTGGCCTCGACGCAGGATCCTTTTGAGCTTCCACGTCTGGAGTCCGAAGAAAATCATCTGGCAGTGATCTTTAAAGAACCGAAACGCTACTCCTCGCGCGATAACTTTGTCTTCCTGATTAACGCCGTTGGACTCTTCCTCTACAAGGATCGTTTGATTGTGGTGGCTTCCAGTGATTTTGCAGGCTTTGCAGGCAGATCCTTCTCAAAAGTCCACTCGATCCAAGTCCTCTTCTTGCGAGTTCTCTCCTCCTGTATCAACCATTTTATCGGCCATCTCCAGGTCATTAACGAGATTGCTAACTCGTTGGAGTCCAAGTTGATGACCTCCATGGAAAACAGGAATCTGCTTCTGATGTTCAGTATAGAGAAGAGCCTCGTCTACTATATCAACGCGATCAGTGCCAACGGAAGGGTGATTGAGCGACTCAAGACAAATGCCAAGAATATCCAAACCACGGGCCTGACCCCGGAGTTGATTGAGTATGTGGATGATTTGGCGATTGAAAACGCCCAGTGCCTTGAACAATCCCAAGTGTATGCAAATGTGTTTACAGGACTCATGAACGCACGAGCTTCTGTCGTCAGCAACAATCTAAACGTGCTGATGAAACGGCTGACGGTCATCAATGTCGTTTTTATGCCCCTTAATGTGTTAGCGGGTATCGGCGGAATGTCTGAATTTTCCATGATGACAAAAGGGGTTGTTTCCTGGCCTTTCGCATATGGGGTTTTCATGCTGGCCTTGACGATAATCGGTCTAACAACGTACTGGTTCCTCCGCTGGTTTGAGCAAAAATCCCTTCGGGACGGAAACAAGATGACGCGTTAATGAAGGTTTTTCATGACGCTAGCAAAAACCATCCTCCTTCTGATTCTTTCAAATGTCTTCATGACCTTTGCGTGGTATGCTCATTTGAAGAACTTGCGTACAGCCCCCCTGATCATCGCAATCCTCGTGAGCTGGGGCATCGCCTTTTTTGAATATGTAATCCAAGTTCCAGCCAATCGGATTGGGTATACCAGCCTCTCGCTCCCCCAGCTGAAAATTCTTCAAGAGATCATCACGCTCTCTGTCTTTGTACCCTTCGCCCTCATTTATATGAAGGCATCCCTTTCATGGAATCATCTGTTTGCCGCCCTCTGCCTGGTCGGGGCAGCCTACTTCATCTTCAAACCTCAATAACGCATGGAGGGTTAGTTAATAAAACGTTGTTTACCAGCAGTTTTGACAACCCTCCCCTAGCACCCGAAGATCACCCGAAGGGCGATGATATCTTTCAAGGAAAGAAACAAAAACGAGCAAAAAAGGAAATTCGATGAAAAGACAACTCATAACTCTTGCCGGAACCGCACTTCTCTTGACAGGCCTTCTGTTCACGGGATGTTCCACGCAACAAACGAATAGCGCTTTTTATAAGGACGGAAAATTCGATGCCGACCAGGGAAAACAGGCCTATTTCGATCTGATGAAGAAACATGGCGCCCCGATCTATGACGTGTACAAGAGCGATCCAAAATTTTTATGGGCCTTAGATTTCGGAACAGGGAACTTCGTGCAATTCGGCATGGGTGGCGTATTCTGGTTTAACGAAAAGACAGAATCTTATTTTGCGCACGAAATTTTCCTGTTGCCCTATCAGTGCATCGCGGAACATAGCCATCACGAGACAGACATGCCTGCTAAGATGGAGAGCTGGATTGTCCGTTACGGATCGGTCTATGCCTTCAGCGAAGACGGTGAACCTAACTTTGACAAGTACCCAGAGATCGTCGCCAAACTACCCAAAGAGACGCGCGCCAATTTGAAGAGTTGCCACATCCAGCAGTTCGTGGCGGACGGACGCCCCTATAAACTGCCCTATAAAAAAGTATGGCACTTCATGATGGGCGGGCCTGATGGCGCCATTGTCAGTGAATCCGGCACGTATCATGACAATGCCGGGCTACGCTTCCGAAACCCAGGAGTTAAGTTCTAAAAT
>CAIZQW010000420.1 GCA_903935195.1 uncultured bacterium | reverse complement strand
CTTGGTGGAGAAGGTGCTGGCGGATGACGTGTTGATGGTGCAGCTGGTCAGAGCCGAGGGCGCCAAGGCGGGCAAAGTTGGCCAGGCCATGCAGATCTATACGGCTATCCAGAAGGCGAGCCCCAAGGCCAAGGAGGGCGTCCTGCAGCGCCTGGCGCTGGCCGTCAGTCTGGAGCATGCCGTGCCGATTGCGCAGAGTAACCCCGCTGCCTATACAAATGCTCCGGCCGTTGTTGACCCGGTGAAGCGCTATCTGCATTTCGAAAAGGCTTTCCTGGCAGGTGAACTGGATCCCGGTTTCAAGGATCTGTCCGTCTGGGATTACCGGAATGTTGTCAACGGCGATGAGACGGATGAGGTGTTGGCCTGGGGGCGCGAGATGCTCCGTAACTACCGTCCCGACCATATCAGCACCCCGGACACTCGCTGGCGTTATGTTGAAGCGGTCAGGACGGATGTCAAGTACGGGTCAAAGGATAATCAATACGACCGTCCCACGCAGCATTTCTTCCAGAACATCATCATGAACGGCGGCATTTGCGGCCGGCGCGCCTTCTTCGGACGTTTCATCCTGCGCTCTTTCGGCATCCCGACCCTGCCCCGTCCGCAGCCGGGTCATGCAACGTTGGTGCACTGGTCGCCTGAGGGCTGGGTGATCAACCTCGGTGCCGGTTGGGGTTGTGGTACGGTCGAGGGCAAGCCAGACTTTGATTTCCTCGCGATGACGCAGGCGCGGAAGGTCGAGAAGGCCTACCCGCAGGTGCAGCGCGCCAAGTGGGTGGGCGATGTCCTGGGAGAAACGCGGGCTTATGGATTCCGTTCCGGCGTTTCCGGCATTTGGAACGCCGTGGCGCTCTACCGGCAGCAGGCGATCATCGAGGAAGCTAAGGCCGTGGCGCTGGCCGCGGTCGGCACCGACATTGGCGAGGCGAATGAGTCCAAGGTCAAGGAGATCGTCAAGACCGTCACGCTGAGCGCGGAGGACAAGCAGATCATCGTCGGACAAGACGGGGTCATCACGATTCCGGCCGTGGCGTGCAGCTCGCCGACAAACAGCACGGAGAAGATCCGTTTCATGAAGAGCAATCTGGGCGGCATGCAGTTGCATTACAACCGCCTCCTGAAACCGGAGACCTTTGAATACACCTTCGAGGCGCCGGCCGCAGGGAAGTATACGCTCAGCGCGCGGGTGGTGACGGTGAGTCCGGGCCAGATCCTCCTGGTTGCTGCCAATGCGGCCCAGACTCCAGTCGAGATCGCCGTACCGTTCACAGTGGGGATGTGGGATAAAACCCCGCCCGTCGAGCTCGCGCTGGTCAAGGGCAAGAATGTCCTTCTTTTCTCGCGAGGCGGTGCAAACATCAGGGGATTGACCATCAAGGATTTCACGCTGACACCGGTGAAATGACACGAACGTTGATGTGAGAATTTTAAATACAAAAGGAGACGCGGAGATGCGAAAGATGCATGCGATACTGATTGCGGCCGCAGTTGCGGTGACAGGATTCAGCCTTCAGGCAATTGCGGGTGACGTTCCGGCGCAACTGCCGCGCCCGGACGGCAAGCCGGGGGACACGAAGAAGCCAGTCAAGGTCTACATCCTCGCCGGCCAATCGAACATGGTGGGCATGGGCAACATCAGTGGTGCCAGGCCACCGTGTCCGACCGTGTATCTTTCGGCCGACCCTGCCGTCATTCCGGGCACTACACCGATTGGCATGATCTATGATGGCATGGCCCATGATTGGGTGTCGGCGGCGCGGCACGGGGTGTTCAACGCGAAGGCCGCAGTGTACGCCGGGGCGTACGATCCGGCGCGGAAACCGACGAAGACGGTTGCAGTGGCGCTGGGGACGGCCGCAGAGAAACTGCCCGCGACAGAAGGGTCTCAGACTGTCGTGGTCACGGCAGAGATCGATGTGCCGGCTACCGGCACCTACATGGTTCACGCCGGGTTCGAAGACAGCACGCACAACTTCGTGACAGTGGACGGCAAGGAGGTGTATCGCAAGGACATCGGCGGCAAGCCGCTGATCACGAAAGTCGCGCTCGAAGCGGGCAAGCGATACCCCGTGATGATCACGTATTTCAAAGGCGGTTCAGCCGCGTTCTGGCTGGAACAGGTGGACATCGCAGGCCAGGGCGACCTGCAGACGGTGACGAAGAAGGACGGGAAGTTTCCGTGCCTGCTAGACGCCGCAGGCAACTGGAGCGTGCGCAACGATGTGACTTACACCGACCCCCGGTTGTTTCCCGATCGCGCCAGCTCGCCGTTGTCCGCCACTTCGAACAACGGCGGTTTGATCGGCCCCGAACTCGGCTTTGGTTCGGTCATGGGCACCTTTCACGACGAGCAGGTGTTGCTGATCAAGACGGCGATAGGCAACCGCTCGCTGAATTGGGATTTCCGTCCGCCCTCCAGCGGCAAGACCGACCGGGAGGGGGCGGCTCAGTGGGAAGGCTTGGAATACCGGCTAATGATCGAAGGGGTCCGCAAGTCGCTTGAGCAGATCGACAAACTGGTGCCCGGATACGCGGGCCAGGGCTACAAGGTCGCCGGCTTCGGCTGGTTCCAAGGGCACAAGGACAGCGGCTCGACCAAAGAGGAATACGAGAAACACCTCGTCAACCTGATCAGCGACCTGCGCAAGGAGTTCAAGG
>CAIZQW010000419.1 GCA_903935195.1 uncultured bacterium | reverse complement strand
GCAGTCACGGCATAGAGCAGTAAGAAGCAGGTGGAGAGGAGTAAGTAAAAGTGCTTGCGCATACTTTATTTTAAACGTACGTGAGTGGTGTGCGGCGGGATGCTGGTGAATGCGGTGGTGCCAGCGCCGAGTGTGGACCAAGCACCTATCTGGATACAGGGAATCGTGGCGGCGTTGGTGCCGAGGAGCGCGCCTTCGCCGATCTCACACCCACCGGAGATACGGGCGCCGGGGCAGACCTGGACAAAGTCAGCGAGCGTCACATCATGGCCGATGCACGTTTGATTGTTGACAATGACATGGTTTCCGATGGTTGAATTTACGGAGACAATACTGTTGATGCCAAGGTAGGAACCATCGCCAATCTTTGTGCCAGGCGCGAGGATCGCGGTAGGGTCTACAAGGGTGAAGGGGAGGAGTCCGACAGCCATGGCGCGTGCAACGACAGCTTGGCGTATGCGGTTGTTGCCGATCGCACAGAAAAAACGTGCCCCTGGAAGGCGTGCTGCAGCGGCTTCGACGGTGCCGAGAAGTGGGACGCCGACGAAGAGCCCCTCCTGTTTATCGGGGGCGTCATCGCAAAAACCGAGCAGGCTCAAGGCCTGGCCAGATTGGCTCATACGTTCCAGTATCCATGTGGCCTCCTTGCCAAAGCCGCTTGCGCCGATGATGATGATTTTTTTCATGTGTCTCCTCTAAATTCACCCATGGTGGCTTCGTTGTTTGCATTGATTCCCTGACGTGTCACGACGCGCCAGAGCGTCAGGCCTAAAATTTTCAGATCCAGTGCAAACGACTGATGAGTGACATACCAGCGGTCATACGCAAATTTCTCTTCCCACGTCAGCGCGTTTCGTCCATTGACTTGAGCCCAACCCGTGAGGCCAGGACGAACAGTGTGTCGGCGTCTCTGCTCGGGCGTGTAGCGAGGCAAGTAACGCAGCAGGAGGGGGCGCGGGCCTACGAGGGACATTTCCCCCTTCAAGACGTTCAGCAGTTCAGGCAGCTCATCGAGGCTCGTTGCGCGTAGGAAGCGCCCGAGCCTTGTCAAGCGGTCGGCATCTGGAGCATCACCCAGACGCATGGTCCGAAACTTAATTAAACGAAAGGGTACTTCGTTCAGCCCTAGCCTCTCTTGAATAAAGAAGATCGGGAAGCCAAGCCCTGCTACGACAACACACGCTACCCCTGTCAAGAGCGGCACCCAGAGTGGCGCTGTGATGAGGGTGAGCAGTATGTCGAAGGAGCGTTTCATCTTTTTATGTGCCACAAGAATGTGGCACGGCAGTAACGGCGGTAACAGCGATGGCCTCGATTTCGACACGGGCGTTTTTGGGAAGACGAGATACTTCAACGGTGGAGCGCGCTGGCTTATGGCCCGCGAACATCTCCTCATACACCTTATTCATAAAAGGGAAGTCTCCCATATCCGTGAGGAAGACGGTGGTCTTGAGCACCTTGCTCAGATCCGAGCCTGCGGCAGTCAAGACGGCGCGAAGGTTGAGGAGCACTTGCATGGTCTGCTCTCCAGGACCTGCCACCTCAATGTTGCCGCTGGCGGGGTTGATCGGTAGCTGACCTGAACAGAAGAGGAGTCCATTGGTTTCAATGGCGTGCGAATAGGGGCCGATGGCGGCGGGGGCATTTGTGGCAGTGATTATTTTCATGATTGTGTAGGGGCTTGATGCATCAAGCCCTTCCTTGTTGCAGATTCGAGTGTGTTATAGAGTAGCATGGTAATAGTCATGGGGCCTACGCCGCCAGGGACGGGGGTGATCAGAGAGGCCACCTGCGCGGCTGAGTCAAAGTCGACATCGCCCACGAGACGGAAGCCGTTCTTCTTGGTTGCGTCAGGAACACGGTTGACGCCCACGTCTATCACGGTTGCCCCGGGTTTGATCATTTCGCCTGTAACTGTGTTGGGTCGGCCTGCGGCGACAACCAGAATGTCCGCTTGCTTTGTGAACGTTGCAAGGTCCTTAGTGCCGGTATGGCAGACCGTGACCGTGGCGTTGCCGCCTTTGGCCTTGCGCATCAGCAGGTGGGCGACAGGTTTTCCGACGATGTTGCTACGGCCGATGACCACGGCATGCTTGCCAGAGGTTTCGACGCCTGCACTCAAGAGCATCTGAATGACTCCATTGGGGGTACAGGGTAAGAAGCAGGTTTCACCGATCATCATGCGTCCGACATTAATGGGCGTGAAACCATCCACATCCTTTTCCGGGGCGATGGCATTGATGACCGCGGCCTCGTCAATATGTTTGGGGAGGGGAAGTTGCACCAAGATGCCATGGATGCGAGGATCCGCATTCATCTTTTGGACAAGGGCAAGGGCCTCTGCTTGGGTCGTTTCAGCTGGGACACGCACATCTTCTGAGTACATCCCAGCCTCTTCACAGGCCTTCTCCTTGGCTGTGACATACGAGGTTGAAGCTGGGTCTGCGCCAATGAGAATCACGCCGAGTCCCGGGGTGATCTGGTGTTTGGCCTTGAGGTCGGCGACTTGCTTTGCGATATCGGTTCGCATCGTGGCGGCGAGTTGTTTGCCGTCGAGAATTTTTGCGGGCATTGAGTTTTCCTTTCTGATGGGGCAGGGACGACGCCTTGCCCGTGCTTGTTAAAAGAGAGTCAATTGATTGGAGGTGGCTTGATTTTTCTTTTTGGTCGGGGGTTTTGCGAGTTTGGGAAGTCCTGCTTCGAGTTCCCCCTCCTCAAGATTGGCTAAAATTTCATTGGAGCGGTTGATCACCTCGTCCGGCATACCGGCGAGTCGCGCAACATGGATGCCGTAACTCTTGTCGGCCGTACCCGGGGCGATGCGGCGCAGGAAGACGACGCTGTCGCCATGTTCGCGGACTTGTACCGTGTAATTCTTTACGCCAGAAAGGGTTATGGCAAGATCTGTTAATTCATGATAATGGGTGGCAAAGAGGGTCTTGGCCTTGACGCGTGTCGTATTGTGCAGATACTCGGCCACGGCCCAGGCGATGCTGATACCATCAAAGGTGCTGGTGCCACGTCCGATCTCATCCAGCACAATAAGGCTCTTTTGGGTGGCGTTGTTCAGAATGTTGGCAGTCTCCTGCATCTCGACCATAAAGGTGCTTCGACCCCGGGCAAGATCATCGCCTGCGCCGACGCGGGTGAAAACACGGTCCAAGAGTCCGATTTGAGCGAGGCGGGCAGGGACAAAGGATCCGAGGTGCGCCATGATTGCGATGATCGCGACCTGTCGGATGTAAGTGGACTTACCCGCCATATTGGGTCCGGTAATGAGCATGATCTGGTTCTGGGAACAATCCAGCAAGGAATCATTCGGCACAAACTGTTCCGCATCAGGGAGTTGCTCGATGACAGGATGCCGGCCATCTTTGATGATCAAGGTGTCGTCCGGGGTCATGGTCGGGCGTACGTAACCGAGCGCGAGGGCGCGATCCGCAAATGAGGAGAGGACATCCAAATGGGCTAGAGCATCGGCTGTTTCTTGGATTTGAGCAGTGTAAAGGGCAACTTTCTCCCGGATTTCGCAAAAAAGCTCGAATTCCATGGCGACGGCCTTCTCCTGGGCCCCGAAGATCTTCTGCTCATAGGTTTTGAGCTCAGGCGTGATGAAGCGCTCCGCATTGACGAGGGTCTGGCGACGTTCGTAATCTGGGGGGGCCGAGGCGGCCTGTCCCTTGGAGATCTCAATATAGAAGCCAAAGATCCTATTATGGCGTACTTTGAGCGTCTTGATACCGGTCCGCTCCTGCTCGGTCGCCTGATACCGGGCTAGCCAGGCATGGCCTTCTGAGGCAAGGGCACGGAACTCGTCTAAGTCCTTGTTATATCCCTGCCGGATGATT
Organism: uncultured bacterium; assembly: GCA_903935195.1. GTDB lineage: Bacteria > Verrucomicrobiota > Kiritimatiellia > RFP12 > UBA1067 > CAIZQW01. The sequence goes on along the minus strand of CAIZQW010000419.1, from coordinate 2,812 downwards.
CCCCCATCCTTAAGGCCAATAGCAGGGGTGTCGGTGATGGCGGATTGGATAAGGTCGGCCAGCTCCGGCAGGGGGTGGATACGTCCGGCAAGCGCAGCGAGCAGGGGGTTCCCAGTCTGGGCCATGGCGTCCCGTATTTCAGGAAGCGGGAGGAGGGATCCCTCCAATGCTTTCACGTCCCGTCCGTTGCAACGGTTGGCCGCGATACGGGCAATCAGACGTTCGAGGTCTCTGACCCCAGAGAACTTCTCTCGCAACATGTTTAACGGTATACGGTTACGCGTAAAGAAATCAACGGCGTCGAGGCGTGCTTCAATCTCCTCGGCTTGGCGCAAGGGGCGGACGATCCAGGCGCGCAAGAGGCGGGCGCCCATCGGGGTTTGGGTGTTATCAAGGACCCCCAAGAGCGTGTTCTCCTTGGACTTCCCTTTCTGAGGGATGAGGTCCAGGTTGATGCAGGTATTTTCGTCCAGCATGAGAAAATCAGCCGGATGGCGGATCTGAAGCGAGCGGATATGTTCAGCCGTATGATGGAGTTGTTCGCAAACGTACTGGAGGAGGGCTCCAGCCGGGCAGACAAGGGCGGGGGTTCCTTCGCACCCATACCCTTGGAGGGAATGAACCTTGAAATGACGCAACAGCCGGTCATACGCGCAATCATACTCGAGGGTCCAATCGTCAATTTCCGTTATGGCTCCAGCGATTCCTAGGGTTAAGAGCTCTGAAAGACGGGGGTCTGAACGCTGGGTCTGGCCGACAAGGCACTCACTGGGGGAATAACGCTTTAACGCCTCCGCTAAAGAGAGGGCATCGGGGAGGGTTTCTGCCATGAATTCACCCGTGGAAAGGTCCAAAAGAGCCAGCCCAAGCGTTTTTTCAGCACTATAGAGCGTTGCAAGGAAGTTGTTCCGAGAGGAGTCGAGGATATCATCCTCTGTTACGGTTCCGGGAGTGACGACCCGGGTGACCTCCCGGCGAACGATCCCCTTGGCTTGGGCAGGGTCCTCCATCTGGTCGCAAATAGCTACCTTTTTGCCTGCCCGGATGAGTTTGGCCAGATAGGCATCAAGGGCGTGGTAAGGCACCCCGCACATCGGGGTACCGGCTCGCTGAGTCAGGGCCACCCCGAGAAGCGGTGCAGCCGCGCGAGCATCCTCAAAAAAAAGTTCATAAAAATCACCGAGACGAAAGAGCAGAATGACGCCCTCCGGCAGTTCGGCTTTGATCCGCCGATATTGACGCATCATCGGTGTAAGTTCTTCAGAAGACATGGCCTCAAATTCTTACACGTTACATCCCTTTAGTCAATGCGTAAAATGGGAAAAAAAACCATTTTCCTCTTGTTTGTAACCTTAGCCTCGTGATATTATAAGAAATCTTTGTGTAGTCTCTTCTTCAAAAAACAGGGGTGGGTTGTCCTGGAAAATGGAAGGAGTTTTTCTCTTATGTGGTGTGTTAAAAATCCAATGAAAAATTATTTTATGTGGAGCATGAGGGCACTTGGTCACGGGGCTATTGTTTTTATGGCTGTCGGGCTTGTTTTTTCTGGGTGTAAAAAACAGGAAGAACCGAAGAAGCCAGATCCTGTTTTGCCGACGGTCTATACAGATCGGGCTAACGATAAAGCCTACATTTCCTCGTTAAAGGCCAACCATGAGCAGCAAGCCCAGGTGGCTCGTGAACGCTTCAACCTTTCTTTAAAGATGACCCAATGCGTCACTCGCGTCCGCGGGGCGCTGCCCTCTGAGGCAACGGCTGAGGTTGTCCAGAAGGCTCTGGAGGCAGACCCGACGTGGCAAGAGCTTGATAGCCAGATCAAGCGGGCCGAGGCAGCTTCAAAAGAGACGCTCAAGCAGGCGCAAGAGATGGTTAGAAAGCGCATGAAAGACGAAATGCGCGATAATGAAGCCCTCTCCAAAGGAGCGGCAAAGGCACTCGACAGTGCCCAGTCCCGCGTACCAGCGGAAGTGAAGTAAAGCGATTCATTTTTACGTCAGAGTAGTTTTAAGTGGAGAATACAGACATGAATACAAGAACACGGTTCGGAAATCTAGTGAAGAAGATGGTGCTCCCTTTGGCCGTCGGATGCGTGATGAGTGCAGGAGAAGCTTTTGCCCAAGCGGACATCATTGGCTTCTACTCGTCTGCCAAGGACTCGACCTATACCGCACCCGGGGCAACGGTTGAGTTTACGATCCGCCTCTATGGGACAATCGTGGTCTCCAACCTTTTCAACACAATATATGTGCAACCGCAGGTTCGTATGGAGGTCGGCTCGGACGGCTCCTCGTCCAGCGCGTATGCGACCCTGACGAAGGTTGCGTGGACAGGTACGCCCTTTGATTTTTTAAACCGTACGGATTTGACCTTCGCCTATACGATCCGCCCCGGGGATATGGCGGACCCACTGAAAATTTTTGGAAACTCGATCACGGGCTTTACGATCCTCAATAATCAATGCTGGATCTATAAAGCGTATCCGGACGGCTCGAAGAGCAACGTCACCTGGAAGGTGGACACGTTGCTTTATGATGCGCCTGGTTCTAATGGACTTGATTCGAATAATCCGTCCGGAACGATTTTTTTTGGTGACGTGGATATGGCCTACCAGAACATCGTTCTGCGGACGTTGAGTTATGATGCCGCGAACAGCCCCAATACACTTGTTGCCCGTGCGCCTGCTCGTACGTGGCGTATCCAGTCAGGCGGGACAAGCGCGGTTCCCGTTAAGGTCTGGGTCTGGACGCCCCATACGAATGTCCTTCAGATTGGAACAAGCCCGGGATTGCCGTTGGAAGTGACTATCCCGGCG
>CAIZQW010000418.1 GCA_903935195.1 uncultured bacterium | reverse complement strand
AGCTGAGGTTGATTTTTTATGTTTGGACTGAATTTTTTGACTAAAAAAGGAACGCCACAGCCCCGCACGGCTATTGTCGGCCAGTGGGGTGAGCGACGGGCAATTGACTTTTTGAAGAAGGAGGGCTTTTCCATCATCGGTAGCAACGTGCGCCAGAATAGGCATGATGAGATAGATGTCATTGCGCAGAAGGGCGAGTTGCTGGTCTTTGCTGAGGTTAAGACACGCAAGGCTGAGGAGTATGGACGTCCGGCTATGGCGGTTGACAAGGAGAAGCGCCACGCACTCAACCGTGCGGCAGCGGCCTATTTGCGCAAGGCGAAATACCCGGAGCTCTTTTATCGGTTTGATGTGATCGAGGTGTTGGGGAAACCTGAGGAAACGGAAGCCCCCGTCATTCGCCATCTGGAGGATGCCTTTCCGTTTGAGAAGCGATTTATGTTTCCGGTTGGCTGTAGTAGGAAGTAATCAGAGGTCAGAGAGCAGAGGTTGGAGATCGGTGAAGAAAATTAACCACAAAGAACGCAAAGAACACAGAGAAAGAAATTGATCTTTGAGTTCTCTGCGTTCCTTGCGGTTAAATCAAAAAGTTTAGGAAAAGGGGAGAGAAAAATGAAAAGAATCGTGTTGATGACAGGGATGTTGTTCGTTGGGAGCATGGTGGTTGCCAAGCCCTTGGAGTATGCAAAGTGGATCAGCGATGGAAAGCCGCAACCGACTTCTGATGAGGCCTGCTATTTAGAGGATCCCGCACCGATCTTCAAAAAGACGTTTCAAATCCATAAAGAAGAGTGTTCTGTTGAACTTCATATAGCCGCGCTCGGACTCTACCGTGCGGAGTTGAACGGCAAGCCAGTTGGCAACGCAGTGCTCGCCCCGCTCTGGACACCCTTCAACGAGCGTATTCTCTTTGATACGTATGACATCAAAAACCTGCTGGTTCAGGGCGAAAACACGCTGACCATTACGCTCGGCAATGGCTGGTACAATCCGTTGCCTCTCCGCTTATGGGGTCATATCAATGTGCGCGCGAATGTGGCCGTCGGGCGTCCGGCACTGGCTGCGGAAGTTGAGTTGACGCATTCCTCGGGTCCTGTCATGGCCTTCCAGACAGATGGCACCTGGCAGGTGGCTGAGACCCCGCTCCTGCGTAATAACCTCTATCTTGGCGAGGTCTATGATGCGCGTCGTACAATTGGCGAGTGGCGTAGTGTCACCATTGTCACCAATCCTCCGAAGGGTGTTCTTGAACGCCGCTCCGCGCCTCCGGTTGTGGAGATCGCGACGTGGCCGTCGGTCAAGGTTACTCCGCTTGAACCTCAGAAGCAGGTCGTGGACATGGGGCGCAACTTCTCAGGTGTGGCGACCTTTCGTCTGGGTAAGGGCCCTGCCGGCGAGCGCATTACCTTCCGTTATGGCGAACTCCTCAATACCAACGGGACCGTGAACGTGATGACTGCGGTCTGCGGACAGATCAAGAGCAAAGGCAAGGGAGGTCCAGGCGCGCCGGACATTGCCGAACAACACGACATCTATATCCGGAGCGGAGCAGGGGATGAAACCTATACCCCGCGCTTCACCTGGCATGTCTTCCGCTATGTGCAAGTCCAAGGTCTCTCGAATGCACTGCAACCTAAAGATGTGATCGCTCATGCGTGGGCCAGCGACGTCAAGTCAGCCCTCACGTTTGAATGTAACAATCCTCGGGTCAACGCACTCCACACGATCACACGGAATACCTTCCTGAGTAACATAATGGGGGTTCAGTCCGACTGTCCGGGGCGCGAACGTTTCGGCTATGGCGCGGATATCGCAGTCTCTGCCGAGGCCTTTATCTTGAATTTTGACATGAAGGAATTTTACCGTAAGAGCTTGCGCGACTTTGCGGATGAGGCCAAGGGCGATGGATACTTTACAGAGACCGCGCCGTATGTCGGAATCGCAAGTGAAGGTTTTGGCGGCCGTTCAGGTCCGATCGGCTGGTCCCTCGGTGTACCGGTGGTGATGTCGGAACTCCTGCGTTATTATGGCGACACGGAGATCGTCGCCGAACTCTATCCCGCCTGTGCGCGGTATATGGGACTTATGGAAAAGCATGCGCCTGACTTTATTGTCAAACAGTGTATCGGCGACCATGAGGCCCTGGAGAAACCCTCGACAAGCTTGACTGGCACAGCACACTATTATCAGTTTGCACTGCTGATGAACCGCTTTGCGACACTTTTGAACAAGCCGGAGGATGCTGCACGCTGGAAAATGCTGGCAGGAAACATCCGCACCGCCTTTCAAGCGAAGTTCGTACAAGGGGCAGTGGTGGGTAAGGGCCGTCAGGCGGATCAGGCCTTTGGACTCTACCACAACCTGATTGTCCCTGAAAAGCGCGCTGAGGCTGAAGCGCTCTTGCGTGCGGCATTGGCTGCCAAGGAGGGCGCCTTCTCGACCGGTATTTACAGCACGCAGTATATGCTCGATCTGATGCCGGGCGCTGTTGAACAGAATATTTCGAAGGATACATTCCCAGGTTGGGGGTATATGCTGGCCAATGGCGCGACCACGCTCTGGGAGGTCTGGAAGTTTTCCGATAACACGTTTAGCCACGCCCATCCGATGTTCGGCTCGGTCGACTCGTGGATCGTGAAATACCTTCTGGGTATCCGCGTGGCGGATGATGCGATAGGCTCGGACAAGTTGATCGTCGCCCCTGTCAAGAGTCCCACGGTGACCGACGCCAAGGGCGAGTATCAAACCGTCAAAGGTCCTGTGCGCGTCTCGTGGAAGATGGACGGCACCAAGCGCCATCTCGAAGTCGAGATTCCCAAAGGCGTGACCGCCCGCGTCCAGCCCCAGCCCGACGGCGACTGGGTCGAAGTCCAAGCTGGCAAGCACGCTTGGTGAAGCGTCAATAAGCCTGGAAGTGTCAATAAGTCTTAAACGGCACCACTTCTTGACATCCTTTTCTCAATCTGGCATCCTTACATTCATGAATGAATCGTCACTCGATACACCGGTTGATATCAAGACCGTTCGAAGGCTTCATCAGGAGGGTTACCTCACGGATGAGGCCTTTCGTGCAACGCTGAAGGTGGTGCGTCCACCCAGCGTCTGGTTCGCCTGGGCGGAACGGCAGCTCCTCTTTTTCGGGAGCGCGCTTCTCCTCTCCGGGATCATGTTTTTCTTTGCCTACAACTGGGCAGCCATGGGCAAGTTTATCAAGCTCGGCATGCTTGAGGCTGGTTTGGTGGCGTGTGCACTCGGCGCCTACAAGCTCGGACTCCACAAGCTGACCGGCAAGGTGCTACTCTTGAGCGCTTCTGTCCTCCTGGGCATCCTGATGGCGGTCTATGGACAAACCTATCAGACTGGCGCTGACGCGTATGAATTGTTTGTCGGCTGGGCTGTCTTGATCTTCGGCTGGGTCTTAATCTCAGAATTCGCCGCACTCTGGCTCTTCTGGCTCGTCCTTCTCAACACGGGTGCCATCCTTTACTGGATTCAGGTGGTGGATCCGGTCCATTCGCTTGACGACTGGCAGCCCATCTTCCTCTTGCTTGGAGCACTCAACGGTGTTGCTCTTGTGCTTCGAGAGATTGCTGTAAAAAAAGGGTTTGCTTTCCTGAATGGGAAATGGCTCGGAGGACTTCTCGTGACCGCGGTTTTAACGGCTTTAACTATACCGGCAATGTCCGTCATCTTTGATCATCATTATTATTACGGAGAGCCCATTTCTATGGGTTATGCGGTGCCATGGCCACTGGTCGCCGTGGGAGCTTATCTCTGCTACCGTCGTCTCTGGCCTAATATGCTCGCCATAGCCCTTATCTTAATGAATGCCTGCGTGTTGGTGCTGTGCGCGATCGGACGTTTAATGTTCGATGGTCATCGGTACTATTACAATGAAGAGCTCCTCTTTCTCGTGTTTGCCCTTATCATTATCGGTATCGTGAGCTTAACAGCTTTTGGGTTAAAGAAGATCGCAAAAATAATGGCAAAGGAGAGAACACCATGAAGGAGACTACTTTGACATTAGGGGCGTTGCTGAATCATCCTGAGGTGACTCCTTTTCTACGGGAAGATGATGCAGATGCCATCGCCACGCGTATGGAAAAGCGTGATGAGGCTCCTAAAGATCCCGTCTACATCCGGATTCTTTCAGGCGTCGGCGCTTGGTTTGCCTCACTCTTTCTGATCGGATTCCTGGGTATTTCAGATATCATCACGGATGATGCCGGCGCGATTGTCACGGGCGTTATCCTTCTGACAACGGCTGTGTTTCTCGCCAAAAAATGCACCTCAACATTCCCGTCCCAGCTCTCCCTCGCCTTTGCCTTTGCGGGCAATGTGCTGGTCGTGGGGGGGCTTATGCAGGTTCTTCTCCATTCACATTCGTCTGGCAATGAGATCCTCGTACTGCTCCTCAGCCATGCTGTGGTCTGTACGACCATTTACATTCTCTATCCGAGCGTGGTCTATCGGTTCGCGGCGCCTCTCGCATGTGTGATCATCGCTACGATATGGGTGTCGGTCGAAGTTGAAGTCTTCTGGGTGATGCATCTCCTGATTGCAGGCGAGATGCTCCTGCTGGGTGTCCTCCTGCTCCATACACGACGGTCAGCCTTTATCCAGCCGCTCATCCGTGCAACAGCGACTATGCTTCCGGCAACGCTTTTCTTTATGAACCTGACGCAAGGAGCCTTGTTGGATTGGCATATCTGGAAGGCTATCCCTCAAAATGCCATGCTTCCTTCCACGGCCATGCTCGCAGGGGGAGTGATCTACCTCTTGTCACGACTGACAGGGGGTCCGCAACAGCTCCGTCAGCCCTGGCTCATCGTGGCCATGGTGGCGACGCTGCTCCTCGGACTCTTTACAACGCCGGGGGTTTTGGTCGCTGTCGGACTCCTGATCGCAGGTTATGCGTTTGGGGACCGCGCCTTGACTGCGCTGGCCTACCTCTTCCTACCTTGCTTCCTTGTGGTCTTCTACTATGCGATGAATGTGAGTCTGGCTCAGAAGTCAGGGATGATTGCCGGCAGTGGATTGATCCTGTTGCTGGTACGTTTGTTGATCCAGCGCTACGCCGCCAAGGAGGTTGAAGCATGAAGAAAATAATCTTCTTTATCACCGCATGTATTGTGTTAGCGGCAGTCCCGGTTTTGATCATTCAGAAGGAGACCACACTGGCGGAAGGACGCACCATGCTCCTGCACCTGGCACCACGCGATCCGCGTTCCCTGATGCAGGGCGATTACATGGTCCTGCGTTATCGTATGGCGCGAGAAGTGCCCAACGATCAACTTCAGAGCAAAGGAACGCTGGTTGTTAAGCTCGATGCGAACAATGTCGCAAGCTTTGTCAGGGTTCATAAGGATGAACCCCTCGCAGAGGGCGAATATCTCTTAGCCTATCGCAAGCGGGGGGAATTGCGTCTGGGTGCTGAGTCCTTCATGTTTCAAGAGGGCCACGCCAAGCTTTATGACCGCGCAAGATTTGGCGAGCTTAAAGTGGATAAAAAAGGCTCCAGCGTCCTTGCTGGTCTCTGCGATTCCGAATTTAAGTCGATCAAACCGACTCGGAAGTGAGTTGCGTTATCAAGTCGAGCAGACGATATCTAAAACGTAAATCATACGCTCGCAAGAAACTGGAAGCAACGGGTTGGAAAACCAGTTTTCCGTTGCTTTTTCAACTCCCACGTCCTACGTCCAACCTACGACTTGTCTGGACGCCCGAAGTAGCGTATACTGTGACTTTAATTTTTTAACCGTTACGAGGAATGTTCCATGTCAGTTCGTGTTCGTTTTGCTCCGAGTCCCACCGGCAATGTCCATATCGGCAACATCCGTGCCGCCATCTTCAACTGGCTCTTTGCCCGTCATGCAGGCGGCAAGTTTTTGCTGCGCGTCGAAGATACCGACCGTGAACGTTCAACAAAGGAGGCGATCCAGACCTTATTGGCCTGCATGGAGTGGCTCGGACTGGACTACGATGAGCCTGAAGTCTATCAGAGTCAGCAGACGGTGCGTCACCTGGCGGTTGCTGAAGATCTGGTCGCCCGTGGGCTGGCGTATCGCGACAACAAAGGCGGCGGCGGCGAGTGCGTCATCTTCCGGATGCCGAAAGAGGGCAAGGTGGAGTTTACAGATCTCGTGAAGGGACATCTCAAGAAGCAGGCTGAGGACACGCAGGATTTCGTGATCGTCCGTTCCGATGGCACGCCGGTCTTTCATCTGGCCAATGTCGTTGATGATGTGGACATGAAGATCTCGCACGTGATCCGTGGCGATGACCATGTTGAGAACACCTTTAAGCACATTGAGCTCTTCAAGGCCATGGGCGCGCCGATTCCGCAGTATGCCCATCTGCCCATGATCGTGAACAACCAGGGCAAGCCCTATTCCAAGCGTGACGGCGCTGCCTTTGTCGGTGAATTCAAGGAGCAGGGGTATCTGCCTCAGGCGCTCTTCAATTTCCTGCTCCTTCTCGGCTGGGCACCGGGCGATGACCGCGAAGTGCTGACGCGCGAGGAGATGATCCAGCTCTTTACCCTTGATCGCTGTAAGTCGAGCGCCGCGCGCTTTGACATGAAGAAGCTCCTCTGGATGAATGGCGAATATATCCGCAATGCGCCCCGCGAAGTCTATGCCAAGGAGTTTGTCACACGGGTCACGAATGCAGGGCTCTCCACCGAGGGCGTTGACCTGAATGGCGTTATGGATCAGATGCAGATCCGCACCAAGTTCTATTCCGAAATTCCTGCCACCTGCACCTATTTCTTCACAGAGGATTATGCCTTTGATCCCAAGGGTGTTGAGAAGCGTCTGAAGGTCGAAGGTGTGCCGGCGTTGCTGGAAGAGGTCGCCGATGCCTTTACTGCGCTGCCAGCCTTTGATGTCCAGAGCACGCACGACAAAGTCTCTGCCATGGGCGAAGCCAAAGGCACAGGCATGGGCTCTATCGTCCATCCGGTACGCATGGCCACGACAGGCCTGACAGAGGGTCCCGGACTCTTCGAACTTCTGGCCCTGCTCGGACGCGAGCGCACCTGCGCCCGCCTGCGCAAAGTCGCCCAGCGCCTGCGCGACCAGACGCTGTAGTGTTGAGAGTAGCAGTTGGCAGTAGCAGTTGGCAGTAGTGGTTGGCAGTTTTTTTGACAGGATGAACAGGATTGTAAGTATTAGATTCTAAACAATAATACTATTAATTTTGTCAAAGAATACCTGTATTGATCTGTGTTCATCTGTGGCTAAAAACTCTGCGCCTCAGCGTCTCTGCGGGAAAAGTGACTTTCTCGTTTGTTCCCGTTGGATTAACTGCCAGCTGGTACTGCCGACTGCTACTGTCCCACCCCCGCCGCCCAGTCGCGTACAGCCGCCTCCGTCACGCCTTGTAGCTTGATGCGCTTTAGGCGGCTGGTGTCGCCAGTGCAGATTTCAACCGCGCGGCGATGGATCTTGAAGGACTCTGAAAAGAAAGCGATGATGGCCTCATTCGCTTTGCCGTCCACAGGCGGTGCCTGAATGCGCAGGCGAATCCAGTCCGGATCAAAGCCGGAGACCTCGGTCCGCTTCGCGCGTGGCGTGACTTTGAGTGTCAGGATGACACCTTGTGCAGTGGGGAGAAGCCAGCTCATTTGATCAGGGGGGAGGCGATCATATTGTAGAGTCCGATCTGGATCATGGAGTAGAGGGTATACACGATGAAGTAGAAGATGATCGGTGTAAAGTCAACGCCACTGGTGGCTGTCTGGCGGCGCGAGAAACGTCCGAGCAACACATCCAGCCCCTCTGTGCAGATCAACATGACCGTCTTCAGACCAAACAGCATCGCGAGGAAGCTCCCGAGGAGGCAGAGCAGCAACGCATTGTTCACCCACATCAGGCCGTCGACAAAGGACATCAGGGAGAGCCAGCCGGTCTTGAGTAAGAGGAGGAAAGGATTCCCCATCTGGAAAAGATCCACTGCGCTTGCTTGCGGCTCTTGGATGAGTACGGTCAGCGTGGAGGGAATGAAGCCGAGATTGAGGATCGTGATCGTCAGGCAGAAATGGAGTCCGACTAGGATAAAGGGTTGGATGGCGAACGGCAGGAGGGAGAAGGGCCGTGTAAAGAAGGCGAAGGCCTCTCCCGCGCGTGTGAGGCGTTTGGGCGCTGAGATGAGGGAGACAAAGAAGTAGAGGGTCCAGAGCCGGACAAGGAAGAGGGCGAATTGCAGCGTACCATAGAGGACCTGCAGGGGGAAGGCGTCATTTTGAGGGGCCGGGGCAAACGAGAAGAGGGTGCCGAAGGAGAGGGCGACCCCGTTCGCGAAACGTATAAAGAAAAGCGTTTTGAAGACACAGAAGAAGGCCAGCAGGACGAAGGCGGCGCCTTGATCCGGAAGCATGAGGACAGGCCGCAAGAAGTTCAGGATCGAGTCGATAAAGCGTGTCGTCCCGGAGAGGAAGGGGTTAAAGTAGAATTCGTTGGCAGGCTTCACCCAGATTCTCAGCCAGAGGAGCACGAGTATGAGATGGGCGATAAGCTGAAGGTAGATCATCATGAGGGGGTTACCAGTTGCGGACCACAATAATAGCGATAAAGATCCCGAGGACCATCCCTGCAAAGACCTCTTTACGTGTATGCCCCAGCAGTTCCTTGAGATGGTGCATCTGACTGAGGCGTCGTTCCTTGAAGAGTTCCTGGATCATCTGGTTCAATACAATCGCCTGGTGACCTGCGGCGCGTCGCACGCTGGCGGCGTCAAACATCGTGACTGCGGCAAAGAGCAGCGCGAGGACGGTAATCGGTGCATCGAAGCCATTGGTCATGCCAATCGAGGTGAAAAGCGCGCTAACTGACGCGGAATGGGCGCTTGGCATACCGCCGGTGCTAAGAAAATATCGAAAGTCGAACTGACGCGTCCGCGAATAACCAAAAAACATCTTGATCGCTTGCGCAACGCACCAGCCTATAAACGCGGACCATAAACAGGGCGACTTAAACAATAAAAGAGGATCTGTGTGAATAACCATAACCAACCTGTAGATAGAACGGAATATTGGAATATAGGAATGTTGGAATGATGTGATGAACAGTAGCTGTCTCCGCAAGGCTTCAGCTTTTAACTATCCAGCATTCCACTATTCCAGTATTCCATTTCTTTTTATCGTATTGCTTCTTTTGTCCTTAAAATACCCTTGTGGGGTACGCAGCTTATTAGCTCCAAGAACAATGTTTTTATTATGCATGATGACGGGGGAGAGTGCAATACTTCAGTTTAAGGTTTTGACTAATCCTGAAGAATCCGCTACTTTCTTACATTATGAATGAAACGGTAATAGAGCTTCACTATCCCTTTTCCGAGCTGGTGGTCCGCTCCTTGAAGGCGGGTCAGCGCGTCTCGCTTAATGGACGCCTCTTTACGGGCCGTGACCGGCTTCACAAATATTTGGCTGAAGGGCATCCCGCGCCGGTCTCGTTGAGGGATGGCGCTATCTACCATTGCGGACCTGTGGTTACGAAAAAAGAGGACGGCTCATGGCACGTGGGCGCTGCTGGGCCGACGACCTCGTTGCGCGAAGAGCCTTACATGGCTAAGATTATTGCGGAACAGGGGGTTCGCCTGATTATGGGCAAGGGGGGTATGGGGCCGGAGACCTCCAAGGCCTGTCAGCAACATGGCTGTGTCTATCTGCAGGCGACAGGCGGTGCCGCCGCGCTCTTGGCCCAATGCATCCAGCGCGTGGAGACCGTCTATCTCTTGGAGGAGTTTGGCGCGGCCGAGGCCGTCTGGGTCTTTGATGTCAAAAACCTCGAAGCCGTCGTCGGCATCGATACGCACGGCAACAACCTCTTCGATGCCGTCCGTCAAAGCTCCTACGTGCAGTTGCAAAAGGTACTTTAAAAGGTGCCTTTACTCCTTCACTGCCTTTTCAATCGCCTTGATTAGTTCGGGATCATCGGGCTTGGTGCGTGAACCGAAGCGGGCGATGAGCTTGCCGTTGCGGTCAATCAGGAACTTGTTGAAGTTCCAGGAGACAGGACCGCCCAATTCAGGATGAAGGGTCTTGTCTGTCAGCCAGACAAAGAGCGGATGCTGTTTCTCGCCTTTGACACTGACCTTGCCGAAGATCGGGAAGGTGACGCCATAGGTCAAGGTGCAGAACTGCTGGATCTCCGCATTGGTCCCGGGTTCCTGTCCCATGAAGTCATTCGAGGGGAAGCCCAATAGCACCAAGCCTTGCTTGGCGTAGGTCTCATAGAGTTTTTGGAGTCCTTCATATTGCGGGGTGAAACCGCATTTACTGGCCACGTTGATGACCAGGACCGCCTTGCCTTTGTAGGGCGCAAGATTGGTCGTGGTCCCCTCGCTGGTCTCCACCGGGAAGGTGTAGAAGACCGGTAAAGCGTTGGTGGTCTGCGTGACGGGGATGTGAATTTCGGACTTGCGTACGAACCAGAGGGTGAAGGGCGAGTTCCAGTAGACAACGTACGGTGCGGCGTTAGTTTGCCACTCCTTCTGACTCGCGAGCCAGGCGTTCAGTTTTGCCAGACCATCTTCGTAATTCTTGCGCGTGTAACTGCCTCTGAGTCCGATGCTCGCCACGGTGAGCGGTGACAGGGTTTGCACCGTGACTTCATTGGTGGAGGACAATGTGCGGCTCGCGCTGTTGGTGCCGACATAAAAGACCATTTCATTTATGGTCGGGGAGGCCGCGACCGGAATGCTCATGGCGATCTCCTCTTCCTGGATGTACGCGAAGAGCTCGCGAAAGGCGGCCCCCCGGTCCTCAAAGGCGTCGCCAGACGCGGATGCTACAAGTGCAGTACGGGCTGGCAAGGTTTTGATCTCGATGGTTCCAACAGGCGTGCGGGGGTAGATGGATTCAGTAGCCATGGTTGTTCCTCCTGTCAAAAGAGCCATTACAAGTAGGGTCCGTAGGTTGAGCGATTTGAATGTGCGCATGATGTCACTTCCTTTGTTGAAGTCCATGATAGCAGAAAAAGAGCCGTAGGGCAATGGGCGGTATGTGTTGTCAGTATTGAATACGCACGAGAAGAATGCTAAAGTATGACACATGAATGATTTTTCGGACCCATCGGGTTCTTCGAAAACGCGGTACGTGACGGCTGGTTATGCGCTGGTGGCCATTGCTGTACTGCTGGTCGTGCAGATCTTCGTGCTTCGGTGGCAGGGGCGTGTCGCGTGGTGCGCCTGCGGTGGAGGGTCTGTCTGGGTGGGAGACTCATGGAGCTCGCACAACTCGCAGCATGTGTTGGATCCCTACACCTTCTCTCACATCCTGCATGGCGTACTCTTCTGTGGCGTCATCTGGCTGTTTCTTCGGAAGATCTCTGTCGTGTGGGCGTTTGTAGTTTGTGTGGCCATGGAGGTTTTCTGGGAGATCCTGGAGAACTCCACCTTTATTATCAACCGTTATCGTGAGGCCACGGCTGCGCTGGGATATACAGGCGATTCGATTGTAAACTCCGTCTCCGACGTGGCGTGCTGCGCGGCGGGTTTTGTCATCGCGCGGTATCTGGGATTGCGACGCTCACTCCTGTTTTTCGCGGTCACGGAGATCATCATGGCGATCCTGTATCGCGATAATCTGACGCTAAACGTGCTGATGCTCCTTTGCCCCATCGAAGCCATTAAACAATGGCAAATGGCTGTTGGCGCTTAACCGATTACTAGAGCATACTTATTAAATGTGTAGTCCCTCATCCGGCAGCTGCCGGACACAGAGGGCACAGAGAAATATGTATAGTGAATGATAAAGACCTCGTGTGTTGTCTTGATGCACAAAAGATTGTGACTTCTGGATATTGAAAAGGCTTATCCATTTATCAAAACAAACGAACGGAATTGTTTTCCTCCGTGAGCTCTGTGGGCTCTGTGAGAAAAAAACCGCTTCACTTTAAAAAATGCTCTAGGCCTGAACGGCAGCAGTGTCAGCTGTGATTACGTCCTTGCCGCGGATCTTGATGTGGAGTTCGCGGAGCTGCTTCTCGGTTACGTCCGAGGGGGCATTCATCATGAGGTCCTGAGCCTTCTGGTTCATCGGGAAGGCAATGACCTCACGGATGTTGTCCTCGCCAGCCAGGAGCATGACCATGCGGTCCACGCCCGGGGCGATACCACCGTGAGGAGGCGCGCCGAACTTGAAGGCGTTGAGCAGGCAACCGAACTTCTGTTCCACAACTTCCGGACCATACCCGGCGATTTCAAACGCCTTGTACATGATTTCGGGGAGGTGGTTACGGATCGCACCGCTGGAGAGTTCGATTCCGTTGCAGACCACGTCGTACTGGAAGGCATGGATGTCGAGCGGGTTCTTGTTGAGCAACGCGTCCATTCCGCCTTGGGGCATGGAGAAGGGGTTGTGTGAGAAGCCGATTGCGCCTGTCTCCGGATCTTTCTCAAACATCGGGAAGTCAACAATCCAGCAGAACCTAAAGACGTTCTTGTCAATCAGTTCCAGGTCGCGGCCCAGCTTGGCGCGGATGTCTCCGGCGATCTTGGCAGCCTTGTCCGCCTCTTCGCAGATAAAGAAGAGCACATCGCCGTCAACCACGTTGCCCATCTTAGCCAGTGTGGCGAGTTCTTCAGGGGTCAGGAACTTCTGGATTGGCCCTTTGATGGTGTCACCGTCCCAGACGAGGTAGGCGAGTCCCTTGGCGCCGAGTGACTTGGCATGCTCGCCGAGCTTGTCGAAGAAGCTGCGGGTCTTGTCCTTGATATTCTTTACCGGAATGGCGCGGACAACGGAACCAGCCTTCACGGCTGCGGCAAAGGCATTGAAGCCGGACTTCCCAAAGACTTCCGAGCAATCGAACATTTCGATCGGGATGCGGAGGTCAGGCTTGTCGCTACCATACTTGAGCATGGATTCGCGGTAGGGGATGCGGATCCAGGGTGTCGCATCAACAGCCTTCTTCGAGAATTGAGCGAACGTTTTGGAAATGACATCTTCGACCACGGCAAAAATATC
The DNA here is from genome assembly GCA_903935195.1 of uncultured bacterium. Taxonomy (GTDB): domain Bacteria; phylum Verrucomicrobiota; class Kiritimatiellia; order RFP12; family UBA1067; genus CAIZQW01. The sequence continues at coordinate 1,126 of CAIZQW010000418.1, read as the reverse complement.
ATCTTGCGTGACAAAGGACATCTCCATATCGAGCTGATAGAATTCGCCGGGTGAGCGGTCCGCACGCGCATCTTCATCGCGGAAGCAGGGGGCGATCTGGAAGTAGCGGTCAAAACCCGACACCATGAGCAACTGCTTGAAGAGCTGCGGGGCCTGGGGCAGTGCGTAGAACTTGCCATGGTGGACGCGGCTGGGTACGAGGTAGTCACGTGCGCCTTCTGGCGAACTGCAGGTCAGGATAGGGGTCTGAAATTCGTTGAACCCGTGGGCTTCCATAGCCTTGCGCAGGAACGAGATGATCTTTGAGCGAAAGACGATGTTGTTGTGGATGCGCTCGCGGCGCAGATCTAGGAAGCGATATTTCAGGCGGACATCTTCAGCGCCATCTTCATTGCCTGGAAGATAAATGGGGGTCTGCTCGGCAGAGGCTTCGATCAGGCACTCATTGGCGACCAGTTCGACTTCACCTGTCGGGATATCAGGGTTGATCTGGGACGCTTCACGCAGCGTCACCTCGCCCGTGACAGTGATGACGGTCTCCAGTTTGGCCTTGCTCAGGGCATCGAAGAAGGCGCGGCTCGGATGGATGACGACCTGGGTGATCCCATAATGGTCACGCAAGTCGATGAAGAGAATGCCGCCATGATCGCGCACGCGAAACATCCAGCCTGAAAGTTTAACCGTTGAGCCAGCATCCTTCTTGGAGAGTTGACTGCAGGTGTGTGTACGATAAAGGTGCATAATTAATCCCTATTTGCTCTGAAAAATAAAGAAATTATTATAACAGACTTGAAGGAGTGATTCAAGGAGATGCACGTCAGCAGTCCAATAATTTTAGAAATAGTAGGGAGAATGGCCCAGATCGGATAAAAAGCAAATTAAAAAGCGGTTTTTCAAAGTTGGTTATTGACGTGAAGGGCTATTTTTGCAAAAATTCGTGCCTTGTTTTTGTGCACCCGTGGTGGAATTGGCAGACACGTAAGATTCAGGTTCTTATGCCGAGAGGTGTGGGGGTTCAAATCCCTCCGGGTGCACCATATTTTCCAGATGCCCCCATCGTCTATCGGTTAGGACATCAGGTTCTCATCCTGGAAAGAGGGGTTCGACTCCCCTTGGGGGTGCCATT
>CAIZQW010000417.1 GCA_903935195.1 uncultured bacterium | reverse complement strand
CGGCAGCGTCAGGCTGATTGCAGGCTGAAAGGGATCAGCGAGATAGGCGGAGTCGTAGGCAAAACGATAACCCCCGGGAAGCTCTTCAAGAACTCCCGCCAGTGTGCCACGGCAATAGACATTTCCGCGCCGTCCACTCATGTTTTCAACCTCACGCAGACTTCCAGTCCTAGGACGTCAGCAATTTTTGAAAGGCGTTCATGCGTGGGATTGCCTTTGCCAACCTCAAGATCGCTTAGGCTATGGATGGAAACCCCGCTGAGGCGTGCAAGATTCCGTTGGTCCAAACCCAACTCCTTCCGACGATGCTTGATCAACAAACCTATCTCTTGTAAATTCATTAGAATGAATATTAACAGTATTTTAAAGGTTCGGCAATATAAAAGTGAAACAAATATTCAATGTAATGATAATTATTTCACTCTCAGTTTTTCGAGAAACCCTTAACGCAAAAGCCGCAAATTTTGCGTGGCTATCTCATCCGCCTCACCCATGGATACATGGACGGCGGAATGGATAGCCACGCGGAGTAAGAAGGGATTATAAACAAAGAGCCAGTTTGTCGTTTACTGTAATCAAAATGCAACAGACTCATTTCCAGCTCAAATGCCCGCTCCGCCGTGCTGTATTCAGCGCGAGGCGGGCGAGGCATTTGAGCTCTTCTTAGCGGTTTTTGCGTTAGAGTTATTTGACAAACGAAGAGCCGAATAGGGGCGAATGCTAGTGTCTAAAGCTACGCTGGCCGGTGAAGACCATGGCGACATTGGCGTCGTTGCAGCAGTCAATCACATCCCAGTCGCGCATGGAGCCGCCAGGCTGGACAATCGCGCTGACGCCTTCGCGAATCCCGACCTCCGCTCCATCGCGGAAGGGGAAGAAGGCGTCGGAGACCATGCTACAGCCCTGCAGTCCACCGTTCTTGGCCTTGACCTCTTCATCAATCGCGGCCATGCGCTTCTTGCCTTCATCGCCGAACTTCATCACCAGATCATTGTAGGGCGTGGTGTATTTTTCCCAGGCGATCCAGTCCGCCAGTTTACGATAGGCCTTGTCGCGAGCGATCTCGGCGACACCCACACGGTCCTGTTCGCCCGTACCGATACCGACGGTCACACCGTCCTTGATGTAGAGCACAGAGTTACTGGTCACGCCAGCTTCCACCAGCCAGCCGAAGATGAGATCATCGTACTCCTGTGCCGTCGGCGCGCGCTTGATTTTATGCACCACGCCGTCCTTGGTCGTGCACTCCGCGAGCATGAGCTGCGAGGCTTTGCGCGCTTCTGGCACAAAGGACCACTGAGCAACGAGTCCGCCATCAATGAGTGATTTAAAGTCCACCACGCGCTGTGCCACGAACTTTGTCAGCTTCGCCATATTATTGATGCGCATGACACGCAAGTTTTTCTTGGTGTTAAAGATCTCCATCACACCCGGAGCAAATTCAGGCGCTACCACCACTTCGGCATAGGCGTCAGTCACAAGCTTCGCGGTTTCGATATCCACTTCACGGTTGAGCGCGATACATCCACCAAAGGCTGCCAAACGGTCTGCCTTGTTCGCGCGGAAATAGGCCTCAGCCAAGGTGGACGCCTTGGCCACGCCACACGGATTGTTGTGCTTCACGATGATGGCGCAGGGCGTGTCGTCGAGATAGCGCAAAATGTTGAGCGCATTGTCGGCATCTGTCAGGTTGGTCTTGCCGGGATGTTTACCGGACTGAAGCAATTCCGGATCAGAGGCCAAATAGTTTCCAGGCGTCAGCGCGGTCACATCTCCGAGAACCAAGTTGCCATTGACCAATTTGTACATGGCAGCTTCCTGGCCAGGATTTTCGCCGTAGCGCAACCCCTTGTTCTCACCATCAATCACCCAAGACACCTTTTCATATTTCAGGGTCTGGCGTTTCGCTCCGTCAATAAAGGAAATTTCCATCTCGGGTGTGAAATGGTCATCCATGATTGTCTTATATGCTGCCTTGAGATCGATTGCCATAATAGTACGTCCTTTCGCTGAATACTTACAGAGAAGCGGAATGATGGAATAATGGAATGACGGAAGGGTGGAATAGTGGGGAATATCGGCTTTGGGAGGGGCACGCGCCTG
>CAIZQW010000416.1 GCA_903935195.1 uncultured bacterium | reverse complement strand
GGCGCTGTTTCGTGCCATCCGAATAGACAAAATCCTCCTCGAGCCTCCCGACGTTGTTGCTCCATGTCCCGACCATCTTGACATGAAACCGTTTGACAACTTCACCTTTTCGATTCTGGAAGATGCCGCTCGCCTCAAGCGGGCCGTTGAAATACCGGGAGAGATCCAATACAGGCGTTTGGCTGGCATACAGCTTCGGATCTACCGAGGCGCACCCCTGGCAGAGAAACATTCCAGCCGCCGTCAGGCAGAAGAGTATACCAACGCCTACCAGATAAGAACGATTTTTCATGCAATTATTTCCCTTTCTTTTCGAGACCATCCTTTTTCAACAACTCTTTTCGTACCTTGGGATAGCGACATCCCTCATCCAGCCAGATTGCGAAGAACGCGGGACCGAATGCTACATCCGTCACCTCACCCAGAAGATTGTCCCCAAAGTAAAACGTTGTGGGTCCATCTTTTTTGACAAATGCTGAAAGGCTTTCACCAGACTTGATATCGGGCCAGATCTTATCCAGCTGACTGATCCACTGCTCACGTTGTTCTAACGTCCCTTGCCCCACTCGCTTCCACTCCTGAAGCGTGCTCTCCTGTAACTTCTTATGTTTAATCGAAATGGCATATTCCAGACTAAGCACGGCCGTTGTATTTGTCGTATACGGCTGGTCTTCTGTATAAAGCGAAACATCATAGACATGCAGTCCAAACCAGTGCAAGGTAGCTGTGCCACGTAACTTAAGTTGTGGGGCCCGCTCTTTCAAGGGCAAGGGCAGTTCCTTGGCCATAATGGAAACCGCTGTCAGGAACAAAAATAAACAACACCTGATCCACACCATAAAAAGACCCCAATCATCAAGTAATACATGCACTACTGAATGGTAGTATTATGCTGGCAGGAGAAGGAAGAGTCAATCTTCTTTTTAGAATTATATTTGGCCAGCATACTTCGCGGCGGGGGTCAGGATCGTGGCACTTTTGCCGTCCACGGTGAGCACAAATTCTTCGGCCTTGAAGCGCACCCAGGTCTCATCCTGTTCTATGCGGATGATTCCTGCTGGGCAGGCTGCCACTAAGGGTTCGTGTCCGGCCATAATGCCGAGGGAACCCTCAAAGGTCTTCACCTCAAGTTGTGTAATGTCACCTCTCAGGACCTCACCGCCAAGGGCGAGGAGACGAAAGGGAAAAGTTTTGTTTTCCATGCGCTTACTTCCTCAATGTCTCTGCCTTGACAAAAACATCGTCGATTGTACCGACCATGTAGAACGCCTGTTCGGGAAGCTCGTCACACTTACCATCCAAGATGGCAGCAAAGGAACGAATCGTGTCTTCAAGCTTAACGTAAGCCCCCTTCATGCCCGTAAACGTTTCTGCAACATGGAAGGGTTGCGACAGGAGCTTCTGAATCTTACGAGCGCGCGCGACGGTCAACTTGTCGGATTCCGAGAGCTCATCCATACCCAAAATAGCGATGATGTCGCGCAACTCCTTGTAACGTTGCAGGATCTCCTGGACCCCATGCGCCACGCGCAGATGCTCTTCGCCGACCACGTCTACCGTCAGCAGGGAGGAGCTGGAGGTGAGCGGATCAACAGCCGGGTAGATTCCCTGCTCCACAATCGCACGCGACAACTCGGTTGTGGCGTCTAAGTGCGAGAAGGTCGCGGCAGGTGCGGGGTCGGTGTAGTCATCTGCAGGCACATAGACGGCTTGCACCGAAGTGATAGAACCATCCTTCGTGGAGGTGATACGCTCCTGCAACTCGCCCATTTCGGTGCCGAGCGAAGGCTGATAACCAGCAGCGGACGGGATACGCCCCAGCAAGGCGGAGACTTCCGCGCCCGCCTGGGTAAAGCGGAAAATATTGTCAATGAAGAGGAGCACATCTTGATGCATGGTATCCCGGAAATATTCAGCCACGGTTAAGGCGGAGAGGGCGACCCGTGAACGCGCGCCCGGGGGTTCGTTCATCTGACCAAAGATCATCGAGGTCTTATCCAGCACGCCGGCACTCGCCATCTCTTGGTAGAGTGCGGTTCCTTCGCGCGTACGCTCGCCGACACCGGCGAAAACCGAATAGCCGCCATGCTCATGGGCAATGTTGTTGATCAGCTCTTGGATGAGCACGGTCTTGCCGACACCCGCACCGCCAAAGAGCCCGATCTTACCACCCCTGCGATAGGGTGTAATCAGGTCAATGACCTTGATGCCCGTCACGAGGATCTGCGTGTTGGGGTCCTGGTCAATGAAGGGGGGAGGATTACGGTGAATCGGCAAGTGAACCTCAGCGTCAACAGGGCCTTTGCCGTCAACAGGACGTCCCAGCAGGTTCATCACACGTCCCAGCGTCGGCTTCCCCACAGGCATAGAGATAGATTCACCCGTGTCCACAACCTCGGCGTTACGAACCAACCCGATGGTGGAGTCCATAGCGATCGCGCGGATACGGCAGTCCCCGAGATGTTGAGCGACTTCAAGAACCAAGTTGCCGGGTTGATCGTTAAGCAAGGGATTCGTGGTCGTCAAGGCATGAAGCAGGCGCGGACGGTAACCATCTGGAAATTCAACGTCCACAACAGCGCCCAGCACTTGGATGACACGCCCTTTTTTCAATGTTTTTTGTTCAGCCATCTCTTTTCTCCTAAATTCCTCTTCCGTGTCTTTGCCTCTTAAATAAGGCAATAACGCTCGTTACGTATCCGTAACCATTCGCCGTACGGCGAAAGCGAAGCGCTAATTCTTCTATGCCAGGGTTTCTGCTCCGCTGACAATTTCCGTTAATTCGTTCGTAATTGTTGCCTGACGCGCGCGATTGCGTTGAAGCGTCAGCGCCTTCTCCATCACTCTCAGATTAGTCGTTGCACTCTCCATGGCCATCACACGGGACGCTTGCTCACTCGCCGCGCGATGAAGCTGGGCTTGAAAAACATGATAATGGACCAACTGTCGGGCGATCGTCACCAGCATCCGATCGTCTGCAGGCTCCAGAATCGGCGTTACCGCGAGCTGCCCACCCGCCTGACACTCCGCCTCTGGGTCAATCGGAAGAATCCGCTTCGTCTCAGGATCGTGCTTCAACGTATTAACAAAACGGCTGCCTGTCATCCAGACTTCGGTGTACGTGCCATCCATGAATTTATCCATCGCATACGTGGAGATGGGTTCTGTCTCCTGAAAAATCGGATGTGCAGAGAGGTCAAAGGTCTCTAAACACGCCGGCAATTCACGATGCAAGGCACTAAACCCCTTCAGGCCCACATAAATCACCTCGATGGTTATTTCCCGAGAGGCTCGTTGCTCAGCCACCCAGTCACGGACCTCATGAACAATCATACTGTTAAAAGCCCCGCAAAGTCCGCGATCCGAACTCATCACCAACAAAAGTATTTTTGCAGGGCTTGCGGAGGGTTGCAGACAAAGCCGATGTTTGTGCGCCGCTGGAAGCTGAGAGGCCAGCGCCGTAAGCTTTCTCAACTCCTTATTAAAAGGAACGGGGAACAAGAGTTCGTTCTGTGCACGATGCAAGTGTGAAGCCGCCACCATCTTCATGGTGGAGGTCACACGCCGCATACCGCTCATCGCATTGAGGCGTACATTAAACTCTCTGTAGTTCGGCATAAAAAGTGTCAGTAAGTGTCAATAAGTCGAAGAAGTGTCAGTAAGTCTAAAGAGTGTCAATAAGTGTCAGTAAGTAAAAAATAAGGCAATAAGGCAATTCCCTCATTCTAATGACTCCTATAGGGCTGGAGCGTCGCCCGCACCAAGGGATCAATAAGATTTTTCAGTTCATCGTCCATCACAGGCTTTGCTTTGAAGCGCTCCGTGTACGCGCGCCCCGCTTCCGTATTATCAAGAGCCTCATACAGTGCCTGAATGGCCTCTGGAAAACGGGCATCGGGAACACCTGCAAAGCCTTTGTTCGAGCCTGCATACAACGCAGCAACCTGCTTGTGCGCGGGCACAGGATGGTTGGGTAACTGGCGTAATACACCCATGAGGGCGCGCCCAACATCGAGCTGATCAAGCGTACTGGGGTCAAGATCGGAGGAGAAGCGCATAAACGCCTCCAGCTCGCGGAACTGGGCCAGTTGCACACGCAGGGGGCCAGCGACCTGTTTCATCGCCTTAAGTTGCGCATCGCCACCCACACGTGAAACCGAGATGCCAGGGTTGATCGCTGGACGCTGCCCCGAATGAAAGAGACTGGATTCCAGAAAGATCTGCCCGTCCGTGATGGAGATCACGTTTGTGGGGATATAAGCCGAGATATCATTGGCCTGCGTCTCGACGATCGGAAGGGCTGTGAGGCTTCCCCCGCCCTTCGCATCCGAGAGCTTGGCCGCGCGTTCAAGCAAACGGCTATGGAGATAAAAAATGTCGCCGGGGAAAGCTTCACGGCCAGGAGGACGGCGGAGCAGGAGCGACATTTGACGATAGGCCTGGGCATGTTTGGTCAGATCATCATAAATGACAAGCGTATGCCCGCCACGATCACGCCAGTATTCCGCCATTGCACAGCCGGTATAAGGTGCGAGGTACTGCAGAGGTGCAGGCTCCGAAGCATTGGCAACCACTAGCGTCGTGTAGGCCATCGCGCCATGCTGTTCCAACAGGTTGTGGAGAGAGGCAATGGTAGAGAGTTTCTGTCCGATCGCCACATAGACGCAGTGAACACCCGAAGCGACTTGATTAAGAATCGCATCAATGGCAAGCGTGGTCTTTCCCGTCTTGCGATCCCCGATAATCAGTTCGCGTTGTCCCCGTCCAATGGGCGTCAGCGCATCAATCGCCAAGATGCCCGTCTGCATCGGCTCACAGACGTTTTTACGCTCAATAATGGAGGGCGAGGGCGCTTCCACCGGCAGATAGGTATCAGTAACAATCGGTCCTTTGCCATCAATTGGACGCCCCAGAGCATCCACCACGCGACCCACCAAGGCTGGACCGACAGGCACAGAGACGACGCGCTGGGTACGCTTAAAAATATCGCCCTCACGCACCAGTGTATCGTCATCTAAAATCGCGACGCCGACCGAATCCTCTTCCAAGTTTAAGGCCAAGCCCGCCACGCCATGTTCCGACTCGAGCAACTCGTTGAACATGACAGTGGAGAGCCCGTCCACGCGTGCGATACCGTCGCCAACACTCAAGACGGTTCCGAATTCCATCACATCGATCGGTTTGTCAATCGCCTGCATCTGGCGTCTGAGCAAAGCCGAAATCTCATCTGGTTTCAATTGAATATTCATAATTCCCCTACAGCCTAAACCCCTGGCTTCTGAAGCCCCAACCGAAGTCTGTTTAACCGTCCGGACATACTGGCGTCAATCCGCTGGTCATTGAGCGTCACCACGAACCCCGCTATCAACTCGGGGTTCACCGTCACCTGCATCTGCAGGGTTCCACCGCGGTCCTTCAAAATCGTTTCGCGCATCTGATCCACCATGGCGTCCGTCGGTGGTTCAGCAAACGTGAGCTCAACATGCGCACAATGACGTTCTCGGTCGTAGCGCTCATGAAAATGCTCAAGAATGGAGGGAATCAGCTCGAGTTGTCCGCGATGCGCAAGCGCGCGCAACAAGACGAGAAGACTATTTGAGAACGTCTTACCCCAGAGCGTATCCACCCACTGTTCATGACTACGGGTATTGCCTCGATGAACCTGCTTACAAAAAATGCGGAGCTCTTTAGACTCCCGCCACTGAGCGGCCAGAGCATTCATATCCTCAACCACAACAGGCAATTCCTGACGTTCTACCGCCGAACGATAGAGGGCTCGTGAATAGGCGCGTGCATAGGTAGAGGGGTCAACACTCACAACTTGACCTCATTCACGAGTTGAGACTGATAGGCTTGTTTTTGCTCAGCCGTCAAGGTCTGTCGCATCATCTGCTCGAGCGTATCCGTCATGCGGGCTGCCGCATCGAGACGTAAGGCTTCAAATGATTTCCGGTATTCTACTTCGATCTGACGTTCCGCATCTCTGAGGCGTTGGCTTGCTACAAGGCGCGCATCGTCGTCCGCCTTGCCCACGATAATCGCGGCATTCCTTTTGGCTTGCTCCGCGAGCGTACGCGATTCCTCTTCCGCTTGCCGGACAAGGACCTTACACTGCGCCTCGGATGAAGCGATCTCTGTTCTCGCCTGCTCAGCGCCCTCGAGTGCATCCGAGATGCCCTTCTCACGCTCCCCAACAGCCTTGAGGATCGGCTTCCAGAGGAGCTTGTGCAGGCAGATCGCCGCGATCAAGAAGGCGATCCATGTCAGAACCACCATCTGTCCGGACACCTTCATAACGTCCGACGGCAATTGCTGGATGACATCTGGAATGCCGTGGACACTCACGACCGCATGTGTCTCTTCATTTTCGCTCACGCGTAACTCCTTAACTTCACTGGAATAGTGGAAAGTTGCTATTTGAAACTTGAAACTTGGCTCGGCCGACTGCCAACTGTTGCTCTTCCATTCTCAAGCTTTAAACTTTTAGCTTTTAACTTTTAGCTTT
>CAIZQW010000415.1 GCA_903935195.1 uncultured bacterium | reverse complement strand
CGGCGGCATGCGCGGCGCGATCTATCCGTGGAATGTCTGCCCAAGCAAGCCGGAAGGGTTGAAGTACAGCCTCAAGGTGCTAGGTGAGGAGTTCGGCTGGGCGGCCTCGTTGAAGCCGGCCTACATTGTCTGCTGGCCTTACGATTCCGGCGGGTGCGGCTGCAAGGACTGCAAGCCGTGGGGAGCGAACGGTTTTATCAAGCTCAGCGAGCAACTGGCGGCGCTGGCGCGTGAGAAACTTCCTAGCACGAAGTTTGTCCTGTCCACGTGGATGTTTGACAAGGGCGAATGGCAGAACGTGGTCGCCAAATTCGCGGAACGCAAGCCGTTCTTCGACTGTGTCATGGCCGAACCCGCAGAGGGCCCGATACCCGGCGGTGTGCCGTGGATGGGCTTCCCCGAGATCAGCATGCACGAGACATTCCCGTGGGGCGGCTTCGGCGCCACGCCGCTGACCGGTCGCGCGCAGGGGCAATGGAATCACGTCAAAGCCAGCTCCAGCGGCGGGTTTCCCTATTCCGAGGGCATTTTCGAGGACCTGACCAAGGTGGTCATCAGTCAGTTCTATTGGAACGACCAGTCAGCCGCGGAGACGGTAAAGGAATACATCGCCTTCGAGTTTTCACCCGATGTCGTGGACGAGATCGTTCAGGTCGTCAAGACGCTGGAACAGAACCATCACATGCGCTGGTGGCCGGGCAAATTGGAGGGCGTTAAGCTCGATCTGAACTGGTTCCCGTCGAGGGGCGCCAAGCCGCAGGCCGACCCCGGGGCCGAAGAGGCGTATGCCACCATGAAGCGGATCGACAAGCTGCTTTCGCCGCAGGCACGAACGTCCTGGCGCTGGCGTCAGCTCTACCTGCGCGCGCTACTCGACGCCGAGTTGAAGACCAACGGCGGCAAACCCAATGACAAGTGTAACGAGGCCTTTGCCGAACTGATCAAACTCTATCACGCGGAGAATGCCAATCCGGCCCTTCGTCCTCCGCTACCCGGAGGTGCCCGATGACCGGGCGAGAGCGGCTCCAAGCCATCCTGAACAGGCAGCCGATCGACCGCCTGTCGTGGACGACGCTCGTCGATCATGTGACGCGCGCCGGGATGCCGGCTGAAGTCCGGAAGCTTTCCCCGTTCGATTTCTATCGTCACATCGGCTGTGACATCCTCCAATTCGGCAACTACGGGCTTAGCGCCGAGGAGGCCGTGTTGTCGCCGTCCCGGCTGACCTGCACGGAAATGACCTGTGAGCTGGAAACAGAGAAAGACGGGAAGCTGACCCGACATCAGATCCCAGGTGCAAACGTCACCTTCGGAATCGGTGCCGAAACAGTCACTGGACGGGCCGTGTTGAAACGGAAAACACCGTGGGGCACGCTCTCTACGACGCTTGAGAATGACCATCCGGTGACATACCCGGTCAGCTCGCTTGAAGATATGCGTATCCTGCGTTCCATCTGGGAGGCCTCCGATTACGTGGAGCAGGATGACATGGAGGCTTCCTTCGCACGTACGGAGCGTCTGATAGGTGACGATGGCATGTACGTGCCTACCGTGGATCCCTCGCCGGTTCAGAGTCTCCTGGAGTACGAGATGGGCGTAGAGAATTTCTACTACCTGTTTGCGGATTACCCTGAGGAGATGAAGTCCTTGCTCGCAGCGATGCATGCGAAGCGTCTGAAGGAATACGAAATCCTGGCCAGGCGCACTCCGGCAGAGGTGGTGATCGCTGTCGAGAATACAAGTTCCGCAATGATAAGTCCGGACCTGTACCGGGCCCTGAGCCTTCCTCAGATCCGTGACTATGTTGATGTGTTGCATGCGCACGGGAAGAAAGCGGTGTTGCACATGTGCGGGCATATCAGGGAGCTTCTGGAACCGATCCGGGAAACGGGGCTGGATGGCATCAACGCGGCGACGCCGCCGCCGATCGGGAATACATCAGGTGAGGATGTACTCGACTTTTTCGGAGATGATTTCCTGCTTTTCGGGGCCGTATTCGATCCCTCTGTGCTGCATAAGGCCGACGTCAGCAGTGCAGAGCTGCAGGATCACCTGACGCGTCTTTATACCCCGCGGCTCAGGCGGGCGAACCTCGTGCTCTGGCTGGCGGTGGATGGATTAACGACACCGCTGCAAAGGTTTCTCGCCGTTGGACAGTGGATGAAGGGCAGGGAGGGGCAGTAGCAGTTGGCAGTGGCAGTTGGCAGTAGCAGTGGGCAGTAGCAGTTGGCAGTAGCAGTTGGCAGTAGGCAGTAGCAGTGGGCAGTAGCAGTTGGCAGTAGCAGTTGGCAGTAGCAGTGGGCAGTAGGCAGTTGGCAGTAGCAGTTGGCAGCCGCCTTCGCCAAGGCTACGGCGCGCCAGGGTAGCAGTTG
>CAIZQW010000414.1 GCA_903935195.1 uncultured bacterium | reverse complement strand
GCCCTTCTTGACACTGTCCCCGCTCCGTACGCGAATCTCCGTGATGCGCGCAGCCGGCAGACGCGAAAAGAGGTCCACCATCTCGCGGCTGCGCACCGTGCCGACCGCCTTGTAAACGACGGGGACTTGTGTCGGACGCAGTTCGGTCCATTTCACAGTCACTTGAGATTGCGGTGCTTCACCCGGCTTGACCTTCACGGGTCCGCCCACGGTCCCAGACTGATAGAGCATCGCCCAGATGATAAAGATGATCGAGCCTGTCGCAAAGATCCAATAGGTTATTTTTTTCGCTTTCATGTTGTCTCCTTTTTCTGCATCAGCATGTAAATCACTGGAATCACCACCATGGTAAAGATCGTGCTGGCGATCAAACCAAAGATCAACGCCCACGCCAATCCTGAGAAGATCGGATCCAGCGCGATCGGCCACGCACCCATGAGCGTCGTCAAGGCCGTCAACATGATTGGCCGGAACCGTACTGCCCCTGACTGGGTCACCGCTTCATGTAGGCCCATGCCCCCTGCACGCGCTTCGGTGATGAACTCCAGCAGCACAATACTATTTCGAATCACAATTCCTCCCAGCGCGATCATACCGATCATGCCTGTCGCCGTGAAAAAGACAGGCGACAGATACCCGCCCACGGTCGTGGCAGAGAGGCTATTCAGCAGATAGAAGCCCGGGGCGATACCGATGATCGTCAGCGGGATCGCGCACATCATGATGAGCGAGAGGCTGAAGCTGCGCGTCTGGACAATGAGCAACAACAGAATGCCGAGCAGAGCCACGCCAAAGGCGATTCCGAGATCGCGGAAGACGCGCAGTGTAATCTCCCACTCACCCTCGCCCGCCCAGTCCACGGTAATACCCGGCGGCAGGGGCTGGCGCTTCAAGGTCTTGTGCAGTGTCGCGAGAATAAGCTCTCCGGGCGCCCGTCCCACAGGTTCCGCAGTCACAAAGACAACGCGCTTGAGATTCTTGTGCATGATCGGCATCTCGGAGGGCGCACGCTCGAAGGTTCCCAGCTCCGCAATCTCGACCGCGCCTGCCCTGCCACGGAGAGTCAGTTGCTTCAACTGCCCGACATCGTGTCGATCGCCATATGCCAGTTGAAGATGGAGACTCAAAGGCTGGCGTTCATCAGGCACTGCCAGATTGCCGAGCGAAGCACCCCCGAGCGCCATGCCGAGGCATCCGGTGATCTCCTGCAGGGCGATCCCATGCGCCATCGCCTTCTCAGCATCCACGCGGAAAACCCACCGTCCCGCAGAGGGCTCCTGCAACAGATCAATCTCCTTCACATGTTTCGCATCGGTGGCCGAAAGACTTTGCCCCAGTGTGTGCGCGCCCTCCAGTAACTTCTCATACGGGAGATCCGGGGCACCATACACTTCCGCCGTGATCGTGGCCAATACCGGCGGACCCGGAGGCACTTCGACTATGTTCACTATGGCTAAATGAGAGTTGGCAATGGCCTCAACTCCATCCCGGAGTCTCAGCGCGATCTCATGCGAGCCCATTTCGCGTTGAGCCTTGGGAAGCAGGTTGAGGCGCAGGTCAGCATGGTTGGACTGGTTACGCATGCCATAGTGACGCACCAGGCCATTGAAGTCAATGGGCGAGGCCACACCGACATAACTGATGATCTCAACCACTTCGCGCTGACGGCGCAGATAGTTCTCCAGTTCACCGACAATGCGCGTTGTCTTTTCCAACGAGGTGCCTGGCGACATTCTGACTACCAGTTGCAACTCGTCGCGGTTGTCGTACGGCAACATCTTGAGCGGTACCTTGAAGAGCATCAGGAGGATTGAGAGCACCACCAGCACGCCGACCGTCACCAGTAATGCTATCGCCCGCCACCTGACAAAGAAGGGACGGATCATTCCCGCATAGAGGCGTCTCACCCACGCAGGCGTCACATCTTGTGCGATATTTCCCTGCTGACTCGCCTGTTTGCCCAAAAGTTTATAGGCCATGAAGGGGACGAAGGTCAAGGCGCAGACCGTCGAGAAGGAGACGGTCAGCGGCACATTGATCGCCATCGGTCCCATGTAGGGTCCCATCATGCCGGTGATAAAGAACATGGGAGCAAAAGAGACTATGATCGCGATGGTCGAGAGGATGACCGGCGGGAGAACCTCCTTCACCGCATCGAGGGTCGCCTCAAAGGGCTTCTTCTTGCCCATACGAATATGACGCTGAATATTATCCACATTGGTGATCGGATCATCCACCACCAACCCCAGACTGAGTATGAGGGCAAAGAGCGTCACGCGGTTCAAGGTAAAACCAAAAACGTAATTGGTGAAGAGCGCAAGCGCGAAGCTCACAGGAACCGAAAAACCGACGACGAGACTCTCACGCCACCCCATGGTCAATGCAATCAGCAGGATGACTGTGACGATAGCGAAAAACATCCCAACCACCAGTCCGTTCACGCGCTCATCCGCCGAAGCTCCCTGATTGCGGGTGACCTTCACCTGAACATCTGCGGGAATGATCTTACCCTTGGCAGCCTCGGCCTCGGCAATGATCGTTGCCGCAAAGGTCACGGCATTCACCCCTGCCTTCTTACTGAAGGCCAACGTCACCGCCTCCTGTCCGTTATAGCGCACATACGCTTCAGGTGTTCGCGGCGCATCCACCACGCGCGCCACATCGCTCAACCGCACCAGGCGATCGCCCTCGGCCTTGAGGACCAGACGTGCCACCTCCTCGGCGCTCGTCAATCCGGTCTCCGTCATCACGAGCAGCTCTTGGCCGGCCTGAAGCTGTTTACCCACCAACGCGGAACTGTTGTGGCGGCGGACCGCCTGCTGAATATCACTGAGTCCAAGCTGGCGTGCGGCAAGGTTTTCCAAAATCGGTTCAATACGGATCGTGCGGGGATAACCGCCCACCACCTCTGTACGCGAGATGTCGGCAATGCTTTCAAGGCGCGCGCCAAGTTCCTCGGCGATCCGGCGCAACTGCGCACCGTCATATTTCGGACTGGTCAGCGTCAAGATTACAATCGGCACATCGTTGATGCTGACAGGAATCACGCGCCAGCCTGTGACGCCATCGGGTACTCGGTTGAGATTCTCATCCATCTTATCGCGCAGGCGTACCATGGCGCGATCGCGGTCCTCGCCGACATGGAAGCGCACCGTCACCCGCGCACCATCCCGCGCACTGGCGGAGTAGACATGCTCGACACCCTCGAGCTGCCAGAAGATGCGCTCCAGAGGACGCGTCACCAGCTCTTCGGTCTCACTCGGGGAATGACCCGGGAAGGCGACCTCGACATCGGCCATCGGAACGACAATCTGCGGATCCTCTTCGCGCGGCGTCGAGACCAGCGCCATGCCACCAAGCAACAAGGCCGCGACAATAAACATCACCGCAAAGGGTCCCTCTAAAAAGAAACGGACAATTTTCATGATCATGAATCAAATCTCCTTACATAAAACTTCAAGGTTTTCCCCACGAAACACACGAAAACCACGAAAAACATCATTTCTTTTAATTCGTGTGGTTCGTGTCATTCGGATGCTAAAAAAATCTCCTCTGCGCCCCTGCGCCTCTGCGGGAGAAAGCCATTCCTCTTCAAGTTCCTCAATCTCCCTTGCGAACGAGTCCCGGCAGCAACAACAGCAGCAGCACGCCGGAGGCAATCCATTGCCAGAGTGGCATTCCCGCGAGCGAACTCGCCCCATGCTCATGCAGATGCGGCACCGCTGGAACAACAACCGTAAAAAGAAGATCCAAAACAATACCCGAGACGAGGGCCACAACACAAATGGTCGCAAGATAGGCGAACGTGGCTCGCCGGCCAATCTGATTCCAAAGGGTAAAGAGCGCTGCGGTATTCGTGGCGGGGCCTGCAATCAAAAAGACCATCGCCGCACCAGGCGAAACACCTGCATGAATCAGCATCGCCGCGATCGGCACTGCAGAGGCGGAGCAGACATACATTGGGATTCCTATGGAGAGCGCGAGCAGATAACTCAAGGGCCCGGGCGAAAGATAATCCGCGAGATATCCCTGCGGGACCAGGGCCGTCACCACGCCAGCGGCCAAGACGCCCAGCAACAACGGACGCGCCATGTCACGCGGGAGTGTAATAAAGCCGTTTCGTAAGGCACGACTTGGAGAACGAGCGTCTTCGCCTGTTCGCTCCTGTACAGGCGAGGACGCCTGTACGCCATTCCCTTCACAACAACACGTGTGTGACGCCTCTTGAACAGGAACCTCTACGGGTTCATTCCGACACATCCAATCTGTCAACCAGCCCGACAGAATGCCTGAGAAAAAAGCCACGCCTAAGAGAAAGAAGGCCATCACCGGACCCAGCAACGAATAGGTCAACATTAAACAGTCCGCTCCGGTCTGCGGTGTCGACACAAGGAAACTGACTGTCGCCCCCTTGCTCGCCCCGGACTTGCGCAACGAGAAGGCCAAAGGCAACACCCCGCAGGAGCAGAGCGGCAGGGGCACGCCAATCAATGACGCCTTCACCACTTGCAAGAGTCCTGGCCGCCCCAGGTGACGCCTGACCCACGCTGGCGTAAAGAAAAAAGAGAGAAGAGCTGCGATGGCAAAGCCCAGCAGCAAGTACGGCGCCATCAGCAAGATGACCCCGACAACCGCCAACGCAATCTCTATGAGTTTATCTATCATGAGTCAAAAATCGAAATACACTGGAATAATGGAATTCTGGAATAGTGGAATAGTGAAACACATCATCATTCCAACATTCCATCATTCCACTATTCCACTCTCTAAATGAACAACGTTGAGCCGCTCTGCTTGGCCAACTCTGCAAAGCTGGCGATACCCGCGACATCATCCACCTCCGCCAGCTCTTCGCGCTGGAGCCCCATTACGTTCATCGCCATCTCGCAGGCGATAAACTTCACACCCATCTGCTTGGCCTGTACCATCAGCTCGG
The DNA here is from genome assembly GCA_903935195.1 of uncultured bacterium. GTDB lineage: Bacteria > Verrucomicrobiota > Kiritimatiellia > RFP12 > UBA1067 > CAIZQW01. Next base: position 1,519 of record CAIZQW010000414.1, on the reverse strand, counting down.
GCAGAGTCGGCACCTTTTGCTGGCTCATCACGAACTTCATCATCTCTGTCCCCATGCCCATCATGTGCATCTTGGAGAGGGCCAGCTTGGTGGCTCCTTTAGGTAGCATCCATCCAAACATCGTCGAAAGCAAGGACTTTTTGACACTGGGTCCTGGATTTTTGCGCAGGACGCTCAATCCCCAGAAGGTGAAGAAGATGGAGACCTTCTGTCCCGCAGCAGCCATTCCGCAGGCGATGATCAAAGCAGCCAATGCCTTGTCGAGGTCGTTGCTGAAGAGGATGATGGCTGCCTTGTCCGAGGCACTCCCTTGAACAATCCCCTCCTGCTTGGCCTGTTTACGGATCAGCGCGACGAGATGATCGCCCTTCTGGCTCTGTGAAATCAACTCATTGCCACTTGAGGACAACCAGTTGTTAAGGTCAGAGGCAAAGGAAGCCGCCGCGAGCAACTCCACCGTTTCTCCGCAGGAGATAGTATCCATCTCCTGCTTCAGCCGAACGACAGGTCCCGGACAAGCGAGAGCCCGAACATCTACCACCTTCTTCGGCGCAGGCGGTAAACCGTCATCGGGTCCGGCCCGCCGCTGGGCATCCTGCACCGCTTGTTCGACAGCGCTCGAAGTTACTGGTTGTCCCGCCTTTTTTGGTGCAGGCGGTTTTCCGTGAAAACTCTTCCACGTCAGATAGCCCCCCGAGAGGTTGGCAACCTGGAAGCTATTCTGTTTCATTATGCGCTCTGCCACATACCCACGCAGACCCACTTGGCAGGAAACCACATAAGAACTCTTTTTGTCAAGTGTTCCGAGTTGCGACCGCAACTTGCCCAACGGAATGTTGACCGCGCCAGGGATTCCGCCCATCTCCACTTCGGCAGGCTCGCGGACATCGATAATCTTTGCCTCAGCAGGAATCGCATCCGCATGAACAATCGTGCTCGTTCCTTTTAAAACATTATCCGCCATCATCCCCAAAAAATTGACAGGATCCTTCGCGGAGTTGAAGGGTGGCGCGTAGGCCAGCTCAAGCTCGGCCAGATCGTGGACCTTCTGCCCACATTGCATCGCGACACCGAGCACATCGATGCGTTTGTCGACGCCTTTGCTACCGACCCCCTGCGCTCCCAAGATCTTTCCATCTGCATCAAAGAGGAGTTTGAGGTGCATCTGCGCCCCGCCTGGATAGTAGGAGGCTTGAGAGGCGGGATGCGAATAGATCTTCTGATAGGGCATCTTCAACTGCTTCAATCGGCGTTCGGTCAGTCCGATACTCGCCGCACTCAGATTGCCCACCTTCAGAATGGCTGCGCCGAAGGTTCCGCGATAGGTCGAGTGACCGCCCGCCAAATTGTCCGCAACAATACGTCCTTGGCGGTTGGCCGGACCGGCCAGAGGAACCGCTGTTGGTTGGCCGGTAATTGGATCAACAACCTCGATCACGTCACCCGCTGCGTAGATATGGGGATCCGAAGTCTGCAACTCAGCATTGACAACAATGTGCTTACGGGGGCCGAGCTTGAG
>CAIZQW010000413.1 GCA_903935195.1 uncultured bacterium | reverse complement strand
GGTACAGGTGGAAGAGGGCCAACTCGGTTTTAACTCCAATCAAGGCACGGAGTTCACTCCGAAAAACGTGAATGCAAAATATGAACTTTTGTCCTTCAGCATAGAGTCTGGAAAGACCTTAAACCTTTCGCTTGACTGGACTGCGTCAATATGTGGGACGAATCCCGCAACCGCCGAAGATCTATGCTTACGGGCAATCTCGCTTCTCCAAAACGGGAAAGCAAAAGAGGCGAGAAGTTTGATGAGACAAGCAAAAAAAATCAATCCAGAAGGATGTTTTACCTTTATTCATACGCCCTACGAGTCTTGTAAGATGGGCATGGCCGAAAGATATATATGGTCAGCACCGGTGGTGGACTTCTGGCTTGCACGGGCGTGCGAAGGGTGCGGAGATGTTACGGCGGCATGTGAGGCGATTGAAAATGGCCTTTCACAGCTATATCGGAAAGATGAGTGGCTCGTGCTTCTGGGTCAAGAATACGAGCGCCTGACAGGTCAGCGTCTGAGTGGGGAACCCCAGGATGGCCAGCAATATCGGCTGGCTGTGTTACGGATTTATGCTGAGAAGGGAAAGGATTGGCATTGGGCACAGTGGCGCATTGTTGTCGAGGGGTTGAAAGGACTTCTCCCTGTTAAGGATTGTCTGAAAATAGTTGATATACGGCTGCAGGAAAAGCCAGAAGATGTTGAATTTAATATGTTTAAGGCATTGCTTCTGTTGAAGGATAACAGGGCAAAGGAAGCCCTTCCATTTGCAAGGAAGGTGATGAAAAAGGAGCCTAGCAATCACCCCGGACGGTATGCGCTGGGGGCCGCGCTGCTGGAGACAGGGGATACAGAAGGCGCTATACGGGAGTTGCGCCTAGCGTATAATGGTTCAAGCGATAATTGGACAAAATGGTTCTGGCAGTATAAGCAGCTCTATCGCCAACTTTCGACGGTGAGCCTGCTGGACGCATTGGCTAAGCAGGTGGGTGAACGCGAGGTTAAAACGAATGAAAAAGAATAAAGAACAATGCTCTCCCGACGCCGCAACATTGGAGCTATTTGCAACAACGTTCATGGCTAAACAAACTTCGGAGGTTGCGCCAGATGGTTCAAGGGTACGGCCGTTGCTGAGGTGCGCGGGTGGGAGCATGGCGCACTTCTCTCTGGAGCCTGGGAAGACCTCCCTGCCGGTTGTTCACAAGACTGTGGATGAGTTGTGGTATGTTATTTCTGGGAGGGGTGAATTGTGGCGCAGGTGTGAGGGTGAGGAGTCCATTGTCCCGCTAAACAGCGGCATTTGCCTCTCAATTTTAGCTGGCACGGCCTTCCAATTTAGGGCGGTCGGCGCAGAGGCGTTGGAGATCGTTGCGGTGACCTTGCCTCCATGGCCTGGAGCGGACGAAGCCCAGCAAACCCAAGGTTACCAGACATGGGGGATGCCATGAAACTTCTCTTTCTCGGCACAGGCACCTCGGTTGGTATTCCGATGATCGGATGCCATTGTCCAGTCTGTACATCGCCGGATAAGCGTAATGTGCGGCGCCGCAGTAGCCTCTACGTCTCGACCGACGAGGTTGCCTTC
>CAIZQW010000412.1 GCA_903935195.1 uncultured bacterium | reverse complement strand
TGGACTCGCCATTGACGTGCCGAAGGCCTGTCGGACAGCGGTCGAATCTGGACACCTTCCGCGCGAAGCGCTCTACACCACGTGCGAAGCCTCGTCCGAAACCGGTTGTGCATGGGTCCGCATGGCACTTGCCCCACATGTCAAGGACGATGAGGCACGGTCCCGTGCACAAGCGCTCTTTGACTTTTTACAGCGCCAGCTCCCAGCCTTCAAAGAGTCTCGGATGCGCACCCTACTCCCATATCCCCTGTTGCGCGAAGCGGCTCGACTGCATGGACGCTACACGCTGACCGAAGACGACGTACTCTCTGCCCGCACCTTTGATGATGCCATTGCCCGTAACAGTTGGCCGATTGAGCGTTGGGACCCTGAAAAAGGTATCCGTTATGCCTATTTACCTCCTGGAAGCTGGCACCAAATCCCAGCCAGATGCCTCCAGCCTAAACAGGGGCCAGAGAATCTAATCTGCGCAGGAATGATGATTTCTGCCGATTCCCAAGCCCAAGCCTCTATCCGTGTGATCGGAACCTGCATGGCGACAGGCGAGGCCGCTGGAAAAATGGCGGTTCAACAGCCCCTTTAGGCTTGAAGTAGCAACGCTAAAAGATTAATATTTAAAGTCTTCTTGGCCAGTAGAGAATCTTGGTGTTTCGGTACCCCAAATAAGGCCAAAGTTAGGATTTTATAAATGAGTTGCGCTTCCACGCTTTTTGGGCAGGAATTCAGTAAAGAAGAGATCGAGCAGACGCGTAAAACCAATGGCTTGCTGACGATGGAAATTGAAGTCGGCACACTCTGTAACTTTGCGTGCAGATATTGCTATGTGGGGGATGGCATAGTAGCCAAGCCCTTGGAAACAACCTGCGAGTTAACGCTTCCTGAAATTCACGATGTGATTGCCCAGGCCCAAGCCTTGGGATGCCGCAAAATCATCTTGTTGGGTGGCGAACCGATGCTCTATGATTTCACGTTAGGACTCTGCGAGTGGATCCGGTCACGAGGTATGGGGGTCGAGCTCTTCACCAACGGTACGAACATGACTGAACCCGCAGCTCAAAAACTATTTGCGCTGGGTGTGCATGTTGTCCTCAAGTGGCACTCCTCAAATGCAGAGACACAGAACTGGCTCTCGGGCGTCCATGATGCGCATTCGATTATTCACGAGGCTTATCGCCATTTGCGCGCGGCCGGGTATCCTGGGGCGCAGGCGAAGCTAGCACTGAGCACCGTTATCAGCCGTCAAAACATTGAGGAACTTCCCGCGCTCTGGTGCTGGATGCGCGAGATTGGCATTGAACCCTACTTTGAGATGATTACCCCTCAGGGGCGCGCGGTTGAAAACAGCGGGGATATCTCCCCGACGGTTGAAGCGGTTCAACGTCTCTTTGGTCTGATTCAGAAACTAGATGCAGAGAAATTTGGAAGAGTCTGGGATTCGCAGCCACCGCTCGTTGGAAATTCTTGTTTACGCCACTCCTTCTCCTGTCTCATCAATGCAAAAGGGGATGTGATGCCCTGTGTGGGCGTCCAGATCTCGACTGGAAACATTCGAAAGCAATCGCTTCAGAAGATATTGCAGGACAGTGAAGTGATTGAAGATCTGCGAAACCATAAGCAGACTATTCAAGGCGCCTGCGGTCAATGTGAAAAAGCAGACTTCTGTTACGGGTGCCGGGGAGCTGCCTATCAGATGACTGGAAACTATCTGGGATCAGACCCCTTGTGTTGGCGCAATCAAAACGGTGAAGATTGTGCCTGTTTGCCAATGAACGCCGAGGGCTTGCTCCCCCATCAGTTGCCGACGCGCATGGTGGCGAAGCTTAAAGTGGTCTCGGAACGGGCTGCTACGGTGACGGCTCATATTGCTCCTGACAATCCCCATTGCAAGGATGGACGCCTCACCGAGGCTGCTCATCTGGAGCTGATGGCCCAGGCCGCTGCAACGCTTCAAGGCTTTCGCACGCGGGTACGTCCAGATGGAAAGCCACAGAAAGGGATGTTGATCGGAGCTCGCGATTTAGAGATTAAAGCGCCGATTTTTGTTGGTGATGATTTGGAGGTCTCTGTGCACAAAGAGACCCGCTTGGGTGCTTTTGGCATCCTACGAGCTGAAGTGCGAAAGGGGGGGGTATGCGTTTCTTCAGTGGAGTTAAAAACCTGGCACGAGGAGTAGCTGTCGCGTGTGCGGTACTGGCTGTTCTTCAGCTTGCTGCCGCCGAAGAGCAAACACCGCTTAAAGAGTTGGAGACGGCGTTGTCAGAGGTCAAAACCGTCAAAACGCATTTTGTCCAAGAGAAGAAGATGACACTCTTCAAAAAACCCATGATCACCAAGGGGATGATTCTCCTGGAAATGCCAGAGAAGCTGATGTGGAAAATCGAATCCCCCGTCAAGTATGTGCTTCTGATTGATGGCCAGCAGGCCAAGCAGTGGGATGGTGAAACAAAAAAGACGGTGCGTATCGCTTTGGCCGAGCAGCCAGTGTTCGCGGCTGTGACCCAGCAGTTAAAGGCCTGGTTTGCTGGTAATTACCGTGTGTTGTCAAAGGATTACACCATCACGAAGCTGGCGGGAGAGCAGTTGACATTCGAATTTGTTCCCAAACCCGAACTTCCCCAGGCAAAAATGGTGAAGCGCATTTCGGTGACTTTCCAGAAGGACAAAAAATACATCGAGTTGTTTCAGATCGAAGAGCAGAGTGGCGATACGACGAAATTGACCTTTAGTGAGACGAAACTCAATTCTGATATCGATAAGAAGGAATGGGAACTGCCGTGAAGTCTAACGCAAAACGCATCTGCGGTCTCGTTGTTTTGCTCGTCAGTCTGTGCTCAATCGCGCGACTTCCCTTTTTGCCATTTAGTGGTCGTATCGATGTCATGTTGCCTGAAAAAGAAGGCATTCAGGACATATTTTCATTTTTGAAAGATGTCCAAGTTTCAGACAAAGTGTTGGTGACGCTCTCCATGCGCGATGGCTCATCCGACTCGGACCTTCTCTGTGCGGCAGCCCAGCAGTATGTTGCCCAGCTGGATACAAAACTTGCCTATCCCATGAACACGGGGTTTCAGCAGGGTGAGATCGTGCAGGACTTTAAACATTTGGTGCAACAGTTGCCAGAGTATACGGAGGCTGGCGAGCTTGAGGAAATATCAGCTTTAACGTCTTATTCTGGCATATCCACCTCCCTGTCAAACCTGGTGAAGCGACTTCGGACTCCTGAGGGGATGTTTTCAGGCTCTGCAGCCCGCTCTGATCCGTTGGACTGGAATGGCCGTTTGGTTAAAAAGATTTTAGGCATGCTGACCTCTTTTGGATACAGAGCGGTTCCTGTACAGGGTCGTTTGATGGATCCGGAACACAAGAATCTCTTGCTGGTGTTGCAGACTCCGATCGCCATGATGGATGCCCCAGGGGTGCGCGCATTGGTGGCTCACCTCGAATCGTGCGCAAAGGCTTTACCTTCTGCTGTTGAGGCAAAGCTCGTCTGTGCACATTTACATACCTTGGGCAACGAAACGATTATCCGTCGCGATATCACGGTGACATCCATTGCTGTAGTCCTTGTGTTTTGTATATTGTTTTTTGGTGTTTATCGGGATTGGCGATCTGGCTATGTCGTCCTCATACCCTTCTTGGCGAGCTTGCCCGCACTGGCGTTGTCAGCACTCGTATTTAATGGATTTTCTGCGTTGGTGGTTGGTTTTGGTTCTACGATCGCAGGCATTACGATCGACTATGCTGTCCATGCGTATGTGGTATCGCGGACCGAACACCGGGAGATTAATCTAAAACGTATCCGACTCCCTGTTTGCTTGAGTGCATTGACTACGCTTTCCGTCTTTATCGCCTTTTGTTTTTCATCTATTCCTGCCTATCGTCAACTGGGTTGCTTTGCTGCAATTGCTATTTTAGTCTCCTTGGTTTATGCACTTATCGGGCTGCCGTATTTTATTCCTGTGGCGAAGAAGAATGTTTCGTCAGTTGGGCCGTTAGATGAGACGGTGTCGCGTCATCTCTTCAGTCCGCGTATTGCGTGGCTGGTTGTCGGTGGCTCCGTGGTGGCTTTCGCTTTGGGGTTTCTTTGCTTGCGCTACCTGAAGTTTGATGGCAACGTGTCAAAGTTAGATGGGACGCCTGCTGCCGTGATCGCAGAGGAGCAGCGTGCCATCACATTGTGGGGCGGCGGAGAGTCGCATTCCGCGATTTTAAGTGTTGAAGCGCCAACCGAAGAAGCGGCCTTGCGCTTGAATGATGAACTTTACGTTGCATTGTTGAAAGCTGGGCTTGCGGCTCGAGAGGTTTCGAGTCTCTCGCCCTTGTTCCCCTCAGAGGCGACACGTCAGCAACGTCGGAAACAATGGACTTCTTATTGGAGTCCTGAGCGTGTTCTGGCTTTTCAGGAGAATGTCAGGAAGGCTTCCGCTGAGATGGAGTTCTCGGATGACGCATTTAGTTCGTTTTGGCCGCTGTTTGATACGTGGCGGGGGGAGGAAGCTAAGGCCTCCGAACCGATTCGGTTTCTTCAGCCGTTATGTGAACGGTTTATACATGTCAATCAGAAGGTCTGGGTGACAACCTTTGTTGCAGATGACCCGCATGTCTTAGAAATAGCAGGACGCGTCAAGAAGGACATCCCTTCTTTGAAGATTGTCTCCCGGCAAGCGTTCTCCAAACAATTATCCTCTGCTTTTGCCGATGAAATTAAGTTTGTGACAAAGCTGGCTGGCGTGTTCATCATTTTGGTAACGGTTCTCTGGATTCGGCGTCCGGGGATGATTGCCTTAGCGCTGTTACCGGCCATTGCCGGTGTTCTGTGGGGATGCGCAGCGATGGTCTTTTTCGGGCGTTCGTTGGATGTCTCCAATCTGATTGCAGGCATTATGGTTCTGGGACTCTGCATCGATTACGGTATTTGTATGGTCTTTGCTTATCGCGATGGCATTCAAGAAGAAGTATTTCAGGCTGTCACGCTGTGTGCTGTGACCACGGTGTTAGGGGCAGGAGTGCTACTGTTGGCAAAACACCCTGCACTCTTTTCCATTGGCGTGACCTTGGTTGCTGGTGTCTCTGCAGGGTATTTGTGTGCTTGGTTAACCTTGCGGGCTGTCTATTCCTTAAACCGTAAGGAGGCAAAAGATGCGCAGCGACCTCAATAAACACGCCGGTGTGCTCCTTCTTGCCTTCGGTATGGCGGCGCTCTTCCTGTTCACAGGATGTGTAGGGAGTCGCTTCGCAGAACCACCCCCGTTTGCTATGACGGATAGTGACTCCTCTGTGGTGCCCGTCAGGTTTCACGCGAAACTGGCGTCGCAATTTGAAGAGCAGAACGCCTTGGTCTTTCATTATCGCTGGATGGACATGGCGGCTGTTGGCATTGCCTCTGTGGAGCGGGAGTCCCGCTCGCTTGCCGTCACGTGCATGACGCCATTAGGTGTAAAAATCTTTGAGATCGTCTGTACCAATGGTGTCCTTTCTAGAAGTTTTGTCATGCCTGCACTTGCGGATAAGGCTGGCCCGATTGCGTCCTCTGCCGGGGCGGATCTGATGTTCGCCTATTTTGACTTGCTTCCCCCCTCTACAGCGGAGTGGCGGCTGACGAAAACGCGACTCATATTTAAGACGCGTGATGCTGATGGGGTTACGGAGTATCGCTATGCGTGGCCAGATGGAAAACTGGCGGAGAAGATACGTATTGATAAGGATGGCGTGACCCAGCGTGTCGACTATCGTGCCTACACGATGACTGACCTTGGCCTTGTTCCGACGGCCATGCGGATTCATAATGGTAGCCGAGGTTACAGTATTGATGTGTCGCGTTGCAAGGAGGAGAGTAAATGAAAGTCCTGTTGGTCCGTCCGCATGTTATTTTAACCTTAGCCAAGCGGTTTCATCTCTTTTTGCATTTGGAACCCTTGGACTTGGAAATCGTAGCAGGGGGTGTTGAAGCGCCTCACGAGGTCACGATCTTGGATCTGTCGTGCGAGAAGAGTCCCTTTGATGTTTTTGAAAAATTCCTGCGCGAGTTCAAGCCCGACCTCGTTGGTTTTGGCTGTTACTCCAATCAGGTGCGCGGGGTCCGCGAGTTGGCGGCCGTGGTTCGCGCGCGTTGTCCGGCTACCAAAATCATGGTCGGTGGTGTGCATGCGACAATTGCGCCGCTCGATTTAAATGAGCCAGCATTATTCGATTTTGTTATTCGTGGCGAAGGCTCGATTGTGCTCCGTCGTTTGCTCAAGGCGCTTGTCGCTGGAGAGACGATCGAAGATGAGGCTATTCTGGTGGCTGGGAGCAGTTCCTATGTCAGCCGGGCTGAGCTGTCGCCACCCCACTTGCCTGAATTCAGCGAAGTGGCCAAGCCCCGTCGGGACCTTGTGGACCGAACGCAGTATTTCTCGGTGTGGGCTGGTAAGCCCAATGAAAAGCTGAAAACCATGTTTCCTCAGATCGCGTCGTTGCGGACAAGCGTAGGGTGTCCGCGTCGCTGTAGCTTCTGCGTGGTTCACTATCTGGCGCATGGACGTTACATCCAACGTACACCTGAAGATGTCGTGGATGAAATCGCGGCCTTGAAGGAAGAGTACATCTATTTTGTGGATGACGAGATGTTCATCAATCCCACACGTGCCGAGGCGATCGCAAAGCTCCTCATTGAACGTGGCATCAAAAAAGAATACATTAGCTGGGCGCGTGCCGATACGATTTGCGCCCATCCGGATCTCTTCCGTCTTTGGAAGCAGGCTGGGTTGCAGATCCTCTTTGTGGGGTTGGAAGCAATGGATGAAGAGGCTCTCAAGGGCTTTAACAAGGGGGTGAGCGTATCAACGAACTTGAAGGCGGTTGATCTTCTTCATGAGATTGGGATTGTCTTGCACTCGGCGATGATCGTCAACCCGAACTATACCAAGGAGGATTTTGAGCGGTTGCATCGCACGCTTGAGCGTATTTCGCCCGCAGAGATGTCGTTCACCGTGCTTTCACCGTCGCCAGGGACAGATTACTATAAAGAGACGTGCGCCACCTTTATTGCGCCTGATCCCTATTCGTTCTACGACTGCATGCATACGTTGTTGCCCACAACGTTGCCGCTCAAGGATTTTTACCGCTACTTCTCGATTCTCTATCTGTTGGGCTTCCGAAAGAATCCCTGGCGGACCAATAAGATCAAGGCACCCTTGCGTGACATCCTGCGCTTGGTTATCGGCGGGATGAAGACAGGTTTCACGCTTCACCAGCTCTGGCGGGACTACCCCGAGTCAGCCCGCCAGGCGTGTGGCAAAAAATAACACCTGTTAGAGAAGCGTTCTGACCTTTTTGGACAGGCGGTCATCCAGCGTATTGATGATCCGTGACCAGTGCTGAGAGGTTCCGCAGCCATCTTTCCACGTCTCAATCACCTTGCCACCTTTTCCAAGCGTCATGCTAATGTCCAGCGATGCAGCGCCAGCGCCATAGCCGACCCACATGCGTGCAGCCGAACTTCCCGGATTATACGCTTCGTAACGGATGATGAGTAGGGGGGCGTCAGTTGCCGCTCCCGTATTTTGGGTCGGGCTGGTGATCAAACGCATTTCCAAACCTTGACGTGAGAGCCGACGCGGGAGATCGCGTTCCATATACGTGCGTAACTCCCGGCGGAGTCCATACTGTTTATCCGTCAGTTCAGCTCCGGAACCCTCTTCAATCAAAACGTCAAGCGACTGCCTAATGCCGCTTCCACCTCCTTGTGCTGGACCTGCCGAACGGCATGCCGAGGAGACAAAACATAAAACAGAGAGTAACGAAACATAAACGAGTGAACGGATCATCATAAGCGCCTCCTTATTTTTTGTTTGTGCGTCTCTCATCATCACTATAGATTCGAGCACAACAAGCAAAATAGTTAAAGTTTAATGATATCATTTCCGCCTCCGTTTTGTCCATCACCACCTTTCTGAGGATTCTATGAAATATTTCGTGATTTTTATTTATCGGAGTGCTAGAATTAAAACAGAATAAGAGTTGAATGTATGACGTGTGAACCAGTTTAAAGGATTTGTGACATGCTAGGCTTGCTGTTACCTCTGACGGATTTAACAAAAAGACGCGTATGGCTTGCGTTCTTTAGTTTCGTACTGTTCTTAGGAGGGATCCTCTGTGCATGGAACATCCAGCATGCTGATTCTTTTATGCGAGCTGATTTGTTGCGAAGGTCAAGCATTCTTGCCGAAACGATTAATGTCTATCGGCTGCAGACCTTGTCCGGGGAATCGAGTGATCTTGAAAAACCCCAGTATTTTCGACTAAAAAACCAGCTTATTGATGTGATGAAGGTGTATGGCGATGTTGATAAGGTTTCAATCTTCTGCCGGCAATCTTCTGGATGCTTCCGTTTCCTTATTGATAGCGATCCTGTGAATCTAAAACGTGACTCTGTTTCAGTGGAGACGGACAAGTCGGTTTCTGTTTTGGTAAATCATTTGCTCGAAAATCACCTACTCCGTGAAGAAGGAGGGGTTTCGCTTTATAAAAAAGGGAGTATTACAGCCTTTGTACCGATTGCTGATCCGAAGACAGGAGATATAATCGCGACTTTGGCGATGGAAGTAGGTATTGATCACTGGTTAAGTTGTTTGGCAGAAGCATGTGTTCCTCCAATACTGCTCGCGCTGATCCTTGCTGAACTACTGATGATCGCTAAACGTCTCTTTTTCTGGAGGGCTTCTAAAGGTGAAGCTGCCTATCGCTGGATGGAGTTTTTGGAGCCGATCCTCATTTTTGTTTTTGGGGTGGTTCTGGCGATTTATGCGTCGATCCTTGTCAGGCAACGCGGCACGGATAGCGATCAAGAGGAGTTTTTGAGACTATCATCTAAGTGGACATCTAAGATATCCCAAGCTCTACACGCGCTTCGAAATATTGAACTTGAGGGGTTTGCAAAATTTTATGAATGTTCGGGATATGTTTCGGATCCCGAGTTCATAAATTATTCAGATCACTTAATCCAGGATGCTGCTGTGGATGCGTGGTTTTGGATTGTATCTGTCCCCGGTCAAGATAAAGAACGTTTTGAGCGGGCGGTGTCTGAGACAAAGGGCTCGCCCTTTATGCTGTGGGAGCCAGATGCGAAGGGTGGACGGGTGCCCGTATTGAAGAGAGACGTCTATTATCCGATTTGTCAGATCGCCCCCATAGAAGATAATCAAAAAAATATCGGCTATGACTTCGGATCTGATCCCATGCTCCGGCAAACGCTTAAACTAACCGCTGATTGCCGTATGCCAACAGCGACTGATGTTTTGGAATCGACCTTGCTTAACCAGCGGGGGAGTAGTTTCTATGTGTACCGTGCGGTCTTTGAGAAGGGGCCTCCTTATGGTGTCATTGGCTATGTTGCTGCACGGGTTCGGCTTGAGTCATTATTACTGAATTTGAATGCCGGTAATGAAGCCGTCGTCACCATCACGCCTTTGGGTGAGAAGGGCAGAGTTGAACAGAGAGTACAGACAAAAAATGGTTCAGGAATTGTCATCCCGGGCTTAATACATATCAGGCCTGTCTTTGCTTTTGGGAAGACTTATGCGGTTTCCGCCCTCGCAACAAGTCGCTTTCGCACACTTTTCAATCACAGTTTTACTGTCTATTTGACATTTTTATTCGGAGTGTTTCTGACATCGGTGATCTGTTTGCTTCAAATGGCGATCATGCAGCGTCGTCGGGAACTTGAAAAACTGGTCGAAGAGCGAACCTATAATCTGCGTAAAAGTGAAGAACATTTGGCCGCGACCCTCCGGTCGATTGATGATGGCGTGATTGTCTGTGATATGAAGGGATGCGTGACAAGCTTGAACGGTGTGGCCGAGATATTGACGGGGTGGAAGTCCAGCGACGCCAAAGGCCATGAGATTAAAGAGGTCTTTAAACTCGTGAATCCAAAGACCAAACGGTTGCTTCCGAATGTAGTCACCCGCGTTTTGGAAACAGGTTGGCCTCGCGATGTAGAAGGTGATGTTATTTTGATTTCAAAGATGCGGAATGAATGCCCTGTGACATGTAGCTGCTCTTTAATTCGGGATGATGAAGGGAAAACCATCGGTGCCGTGCTAGCCTTTCGTGATGTGTCAGGCCATAAGCGAGAAGAAGAGCTTGTGCGCGCCAATGCAGAACGCCTCGAGGCTATGTTGGAGCTTGGCCGAATGACGGATATGTCGATGCGGGAAATTGCCGAGTTCGCTTTGGAAAAGGTAGTTGCCTTGACCAAAAGCAAACTGGGGTATCTTGCTTTTGTGAATGACTTGGAAGATGAACTCACGCTCTATGCCTGGTCAAAGTCTGCTATGGAAACATGCCAGGTTACGGATCAGCCCATGGGGTTCAAATTGGAGACGACAGGACTTTGGGGCGAGTCTGTTCGACAGCGGAAGGCCATTATTACAAATGATTATGTTGGCGAAAATGGTTTAAAACGCGGCCTCCCGGATGGGCATGTGATGATGACGCGCCATGTCAGCGTTCCGACTTTTTCGAATGGAAAAATCGTTCTTTTGGTCGGATGTGCGAATAAGGTTGCCGAGTACACGGAAGATGATGTCAGCCAGCTCTCCCTGTTTATGCAAGGTTTATGGAATATTCTTGAGCGGAAGCGTACAGAGGATGAGCTGAAATGCGCAAAGGAGGAGGCTGAGCGTGCCATGCGGATCAAGAGTGAGTTCCTGGCCAATATGAGCCATGAGATTCGGACGCCGATCAATGCCGTGATCGGGATGAGTGATCTGCTCAAGCGAACGTGTCTGACGGATCAACAAAAACGTTATATCGGACGAATGAGTACATCGTCGCGATTGCTTTTGCAAATTATCAATGACATCTTAGACCTTTCCAAGATGGAAGCAGGCCGACTCAAACTGGATCTTCATCAATTTACGGTAGAAGAATTGTTAGAGCCATTGAATTCCATTTTCAGTGTGCTTGTGAATGAAAAGAAAATTGGGTTTGACTTTTATGTTGAGCCTGATGTGCCATGCTACTTAGTTGGCGATCATCTCCGCCTAAGCCAGGTCCTTGCCAATCTGTTGAGCAATGCGATTAAATTTACGGAAAAAGGAGGCGTGAAACTTAACGTGAAATTGCTTCGTCCGCCGATCAGAGATGATCAACGACGTTATCTCCTTCGCTTTGAGGTACAAGATACGGGAATTGGTCTGAATCAAGAGCATATCCAGGCAATCTTCCATCCTTTTGCACAGGCGGATGCGTCATCATCACGGAGGCATGGAGGAACCGGCCTTGGTCTCGTGATTGCAAAACGCTGGATTGAGTTGATGGGCGGACATATTGACGTGGAGTCAACACGAGGCAAAGGAAGCACATTTTATTTTGAGCTGGAAATGGAAGGAAGCGCGAAAGTTATGCCAGATTGGGAGATGTTGCATGCATCACAGCATAATGATGCTGAGGTTGTTTACCCTGACTTCAGTAAGTTTGCCGTTTTGATCGTGGAAGATAATCTCATCAATCAGGAGGTCATCATCGGACTCTTGGAGGTGACCAATATTAAGATCGATGTAGCGCAGAATGGGTTAATTGCCCTTGAAAAGCTGGAAAAGGCTCATTTCGATTTGATCTTGATGGATCTTATGATGCCAGAAATGGATGGCATTGAGACGATTCAACGCATTCGGGCTGACAAGAATCAGATTCCGATTATTGCACTGACTGCAGCGGTTATGGAGTCTGACCGTATGAAGGCCCAGGAAGCAGGAGCAGATGACTGCATCCCCAAACCTATTGATTTTCCTGCATTGTTGGCCTCCATGGAGCGTTTGTTGAACCCTGTGGTTATGATGGGAGGGCCGTCAGATGCCACAAGCAAGGCGACGGGCAAACAACCCGAAGCCACCGCATTTCCTTCGATTCCGGGCGTAGATGTGTGTAAGGGACTTTCGCAAGTGAATAATATGCCAGAACTTTATCAGGATATCCTTTGCTCATTCCTCGCGGAGCTGAATGGCATATTTGCGGATCTACCACGAGCGCTTGAACAGGAACGGACAGATGAGACCCGCCGGAAAGTGCATACGCTGAAAGGGTTGGCAGGCACAATAGGTGCTACACGCTTGGAGAAGGTCTCAACGATTATCAATTCAGCACTCAAGAACAACCTATACATATCACCAGAGCTCATCCATGAGCTCCAGGAGGCTTTACAGGAGGCCAAGAAGGGACTCCTCACGTTTCTTCAAGAGAGAGGACTTCTTTAAGCCGATTATCATCAATAGGTTTTTGAATTATGCCCGTAAAGATGCTGAAGTTAAATTCAGTATTATCGTCGGTATCTGCCGTGACAACGAAAATCGGGAGCTCTTGATAGTCAGTCAACTTACGAATATTTTCCGCTAGCTTGTCCCCGTTCATTTCCGGCATCCAAAGGTCTGTCAGGATGATGTCGGGCTTAAAGGTATCGAGGACCTCAAGTGCGCGAGCACCCGATTCTACAACTTCACAGTGACAGCCAAAATTTTTGGCCTTAGTTGCAAGGATCATTAGATTAATGCGCATATCATCAACAATGAGTACACGTTTCATGGGACCATGTTCCCTTCCAGAATAGTCGACCTACGCTGATTTTGGAGCGATAAAGCTAGCGCGCTAAACTGTTCCCTCGAAATCTGCGCTGAGGGTAATGGAGCCTCCCTGTGTTGTCCAACTAGCAGAACCTTTCAATGCCTCTGTAATCAATGCAAAGAAAATATACGCAGAGTGTCCAGTAAGGCCAGTCTCTTCGCCCGCTGGTTCCTTGAAAACAAGTTCTTTTACCTTTTCGGAAATCGAGCCTGGAAAGGTGATTGAAAAAACAATTCTATTATGAGCTTCGGTCTTTACCCCTAGGATAACAGACTGTCCAGATTCGATCGACTCAAGGGCTGTCCGAATCCCATAGCCAAGGGCCCCCTGTAAAAGATCCTTGTCCGTGTTGAGGACTATTTTTTGAGCGGGTATTTGCTTCAAGATAGGGCTGATGTGAACAGTCTTGTTTTCGGCTAGGGTATGTTGCGTGTAGATATCCGTGAGTCGTTTGAGGAGTCTCTCGCAATCAATGGAAGTAGGGTGGCATTTCAGGTCATGAACAATCAGGTTGCTGTAGAGCCGACGTGCATGAATCGTTTCAATCATTGTTTCTGACAGGCTACCGAGGAGCGCGAGCATTTCTGCGCGCGTCTTCTCATCCACATCCTTGATCACCTCCGAGATGCCTCGTACGGAAGAGACAAGATTCAAAAGATCATGATAGAATTTTCGCTCATAATGACGTTCGTTCATAAGGCCTCCCGCTGACGAGAAGATTACTCCTCTGTGATGACCGAGTCGACCTCATCCGTTGTCGTCAATCCGCGCAAGGCCTTCTTGTATCCATCATAGCGCATATCACGGAAGCCACGTGCCTCAACGGCCTTCTGAATTTCGAGCA
>CAIZQW010000411.1 GCA_903935195.1 uncultured bacterium | reverse complement strand
TACAGCGCGCCGGAGTTCCAGGGCCAGGAGGCGTGGCGGGCCTTCGACCTGATGCGGATGATCCGCGAGAAGCAGCCGAATATCATTATCAACAACCGGCTCTTCCGCAGCGAGGAGGCTGGCTGGAATATGCAGACCGGTGCCGGCGGTAACAAGCTTGATACGACGTATGGCGACTTCATCACGCCGGAGCAGTACATTCCCGCCACCGGCATGCCTGGTGTGGACTGGGAGACCTGCATGACCATGAACACCACTTGGGGCTACTCCGACCATGACCATGCGTGGAAATCTTCCGAAGCCCTCATCCGCAAGCTGATCGACATCGCGAGCAAGGGCGGTAATTTCCTGCTCAACATCGGACCCAAGGGTGATGGCTCGATCCCGCAGGCGAGCATCGACAGCATGGAGGCGATCGGCCGCTGGATGAAGGTCAACAGCGAGGCGATCTATGGCACCTCCGCCACGGTGTTCGGGGACGAACTTGGCAAGCCGGTTCAAGGCAGGACAGGGGATGGCAAGGAGACGCTGGTCTCCTCGGCCGACGAGTGGCGCTGCACGACCAAGCCCGGAAAAATCTACCTGCACCTGTTCAAGTGGCCTGCTGACGGCACGTTTGAACTACCAGGTCTGCAAAGCAAGGTCACCAAGGCCTATCTCCTGGCTGATCGCAAGGAGTTGAAGGTGGAGCAGAGCACCAAAGGGGTGACGCTCTCGTTGCCCGCCGAGGCACCGGATAAAATAGCTTCGGTTATCTGTCTGGAAATTGCTGCTAAGGTGGCGAAAGTCGCAGAACAGAAATGATCAACAAGAAGAGCCACAATGGGAAAAAACATCATAGCTTCCTTGATTATCGTGTCGATCATTGTTGTGACGACACTGCTTGGATACTCGCATGATGACAATGATCTTATGTCAGGTAGCACGGTTACTATCAGCTTGCTTATAATCCCGATATTTGTGACGCTGATCACGTCCGTTGTAGTGGGCGTCATCGAAATAAGGATGCTAAAGGAAGCATAAAGGGGGAGAGAAGATGAGAATGTTGCTCTGTTTATTACTCTCTTTGGCGTCGACGGTGTTGACAGCCGAAACGGGTGCGGCGCCTGCGGACATTTATGTGAAGAAGGATTCTTTTTCCGCGACCCTGCTCGCCATGCGCGACCAATACCAGACGTTGCTTGACGCTTTTCCGCTTCGCCTCGGCCCGTGGTCTGCCACTCAGGCCTTAAAAGCAAAGGGGCTCGCTGACGCGCTCTTTCCCGAGCAGGGCGTGGACCTTACAGCCAAAGATGACCAGGGACAGCCGGTCTGGCTGCAGCACACGGAGTGGACGGATAACGTTGCTCATCATTTGCCCGCGTCGGATTCCACTTCGACGTATCTGTTTCGCACGATTACTGTCAAGACGGACACGACTGTCACCGTCGGATTCGGCAGTGATGATGGCATCGAAGTCTGGCTGAACAACAAGAAGCTCCACTCGAATAACGCGAATCGCGGTGTCTCCCTAGATGAGGATAAAGTTCAGTTGGAGCTGAAGGCGGGTGAGAATCGCTTGCTGGTGAAGATATTCAACGGAGTCGGTAACAGCGGTTTTAGTTTTAATTCCGGAAGTGTGCCGCCTGTCGATATCTGGCCGATGTTCTTAAAAGATTATCCTGTGCAGGCCGCCTGGTTGAAACGCGATACCGAAGGCCGGCTGACGGATTGGCTCGGTTGCCGAAACAGTGTGGCAGCGGACAAGGCCCTGATCAGTTGCGCGCTGGCAGCACTGGGCCAGCAGGGGATCCTTCACCAGACAATGGCGAAGCTTGAGCAGGCTAACGTTCCGGCAAATGATTCGCGCTGGCTTGACCTCTACCTCCGCGCCTGTCAGATACGCGAGGCCAAGGAGTCCGCTGGACGGTTCAACGCCGACGCGCTCCGCCGGGCTATTGAAGATCTCAGCAGCACGTATAATGGCAAGTATGCCCGCGGCCCTGAGTTCCTGAAGCGTCTGGATGTCTTGCAAAAGAGAATCGATGCGCTGCACCTCTCGCTTGACCGCGGCGAACTGACGGACCTGAGCCTGCAGGGCGAGCTCCTCGCCCTGCAACGCGATGCGCTGCTCGCGAATCCGCTGATGGATTTTGAACGGCTGCTGCTGGTCAAGCGTGACAACTTAGGCTTGCCGCAGAACTGGCAGGGAAACACCTCGATCGGACGTCACGGCTATGATGCTCAGATTGCGGTGTTGTCACCCGTACGACCCGAAGGAAAGTTGACGCCGCTGTTCAAGCCGCAAGACGCGGCGTTCGTGGGCGACATGGATCTGGATTTCGACGGGACGCGTATGCTCTTTTCCATGCCGGCGAAGGATGCCTGGCAGGTGTGGGAGATCAAAGCCGACGGTTCGGGACTGCGCCAGCTGAC
>CAIZQW010000410.1 GCA_903935195.1 uncultured bacterium | reverse complement strand
GGGTCAGTCGGGTTAAAGGTCTTATCCAGCGTCTCGATATCCTTCGGCAGATCGGGATAGCGTTTAAATTGACCGATGAGCACATTTAAGGTGGCACGCACATCTGCTTCAGCGCCATGTGCATCCGTATGCGCATCCCCGCAGTAAAACTTAAGGGCTGCGGTCAAATCGCGAGGCTCCTTGGTATGGAAGATCCGTTGCGCATCCAGGAGGCGCCGGCGATCCGGATCAAAGATAATCCCCGCGCGACCGAACTCCTCGGCCAACATCGGGATATCAAAACGTCCTGCATTAAACCCTGCCAAATCCGCTTCGCCAAAGAAGGTCAGAATTTCAAGAGCCTTGGCCTTGAACGTCGGACACTCTTTAACGACTTCATTGGTAATCCCATGAATGGCGATCGAGTCCTCGGGAATGGTCATCTCCGGGTTCAGCAACCAATAGCCTGAAGTTTCGGTTCCATCCGGATCAATACGAATTGCAGCGAGTTCAATAATCCGGTCTGCACGCGGGCTCGTCCCTGTGGACTCAATATCAAAGACGATCAGGGACCTGTCAAGCGTAATGGGAAATGGATTCATAATTTTAGAGTCTTAAAACTTGGATATAGTAGCGCGCGACAAAAAGGTACCTGTCTCCGTATCAACAATAATCTTTTCGCCCGCTTCCAAGTATTCAGGAACCTGAACAACAAGGCCTGTCACGCAGGTCGCTGGCTTGCTGCGGGAGGTTACGGTCGCCCCCTTCATCACAGGGTCACACTGAGCAACAACCAGTTCAACCTTCTGAGGCATCTCGATCGTCAAAACGTTTCCATCTGACTTCAGAGCATAAATACCCTCCATATCCTCAACCAAATAGAGCATCTGCTCCTCGATCGTATCTCTGACGAGCGAGAACTGCGAAAAATCCTCGGCATCCATGAAGGTATAGAGATCTGCTTCGCGGTAGAGGTATTGGACCGCACGGCGTTCAAAATCAATATCGGCAAAAGGCTCATCACCCTTGCAGGAGATATCCTTTTTGACTTTTGTCACCAGATTGCGGAAGCGGAAATGATAGATCGACGAAGCTCCGCGCGCGCTCGGTGTTGAAATCTTCAAACTCTCCAGCACATGTGGTTTTCCATCAATCCCAACAAGTGCTCCCTTTTTTAAATCGCAAGCTTTAGCCATCTCTCACCTCTCCTATTTTTTTCGATACAATGAACGATACACATTGAGCGTTGATCGTGCCGTGGTCTTCCACGAAAAACGGGAAGCCCACGCCAGCGCTTTTGCTTGGAAGGCTTCATGCCACTCCAATGACACACTTGCCAAATCCATGGCATGCATCCATTCGCGTTGCTCACGCGCGGAAACAATCTTCGCATTCCCCCCTGTAATCTCCTTGAGCACACTCAGAGAGGAGCACAGAACGGGGGTACCGCAAGCCATAGACTCAAGAACCGGAAAACCAAAACTCTCTGCAAGGCTCGGGAATACCAGCGCACGGGCTGCAGTATACAGAGCTGGAAGATCCTCCTCCGGAACCTCTCCGACCCAGATGATCCGATCATCAAGATGCAAATCTTCAACTTCGTCCTTTAGTTCGCTCTTCTCTGGAGAGAAGCCCGCCAATGCCAGCGGAAGGGATGATGTGGGGTCCATCAATGCCATCGCCTGTAAGACGGTCGAAACATTTTTATGGGGCAAATCAGACCCCACATAGAGAAAGAATCGTTCCGGCAAACCAAACTTGAGCCGAACCGCCTCCACAGCCTCCTCGGACTGGGGCGTGAAATTTGACGCAATACCATGATAGATCACCGTGCTGCGATTCATAATCCGAGCGCCAAACTCCTCTTCACACGCCTTCAGTGCAGCATTGGAGACACCGATAATCTTGCGACTGTGTCGGACGACCCGTCTGCCGATCAAATACTTCCACAGGAACCGCATCCAGTAAGAACTGTATTGCGGATGCGAAAGGGGAATCACATCATGGATGGTCAGAACCATCTTGCCCGGCACCGAGACGGGGGTCAAAATATAGGGCGCATGATAGATATCGGCCTTGACCGAGAGTGCAATTTTAAAGGCCTGATAATGGCTCTTGAAGGTTCCAAACGGTGCCGATGTCAAATGACACGTGACCTTTGGATGGACAAGAAAGGGCATCTCCTCCGCCTCAGGCGAAAGCATGACATGCAAAACTTCGTCTTCAGCCAGTTCGGGAATCAAGGCCTCCAACAACGAACGTACATAACGCTTAATGCCCAAGTGGGCGCGCGTTGCCGCGCGTGCATCAATCAGAATCGTGTGTTTTCTGTTCATAATAAATTATTCGTCAGCCGTGCTTAAAAACAAGCAACTTACAGAAATACGTGCGTGACGAACAACCCATAAAACGCTAATATCATCTTTTCTTGTGCTCAGTCAGGCAAGGGCCTGATCGGGCGTAAAAGAAAAATGAAGCAATAACTTTACCACAACTGACTGAAAATTCCAAGCCTGCGATGGAAAAGAATGTGAAAAATCGAATTATCCTCTTGACGGGACAGGGAAAGGGAAAGACCTCTTCCGCACTCGGTATGGTGCTTCGCGCGGTCGGACACCAGATGCGCGTCAGCGTGCTCCAGTTTGTTAAGAAAACACGTAACACGGGAGAAGCACGCGCCCTTGCACTGCTACCCGGCGTCGAACACCTCATCTGCGGCAACGGCTTTGTCACCCCACAGGAAGCTGCAGAACAGCGTGAGAACCATTGTCACGCCGCCACCGAGGGACTTCGACTTGCGAAATCGCGCCTCGCGGACCCCTCTGTCCAGATGATCGTCTTGGATGAAATCTGCACGGCCATCCATCACCACCTTTTGGAGGAGCAAGAGGTCCTCGACCTCCTCACGTCAGCCAGCACTGGAAAAATCATTATCCTCACGGGCAGACATGCGCCACAGTCCTTGATTAATTGTGCAGATACCGTCAGCGTCATTGAGAGCGCCAAGCACGGATTTGAGCAAGGCATTGATGCGCAGCCTGGCGTTGAGCTTTAAACGCGTCCGAATAGACTATCAGGATGGTTTGTGATGTTCCTGTTTAAACACTTGGAAAGCCGCTGCTGTTGCATGACGCAAGTGTTCCCTGTAATACCCATAGGTCAGCGCCTCCCCTTGCCCCTCCTCTGCCTCGAGTACTTCGCAATGAAACATCGTATGCGTGGCAAGATCGAGCGACTGCTTAACCTTGCAGACATACCATGCGGCGACCTCTTTCAACACGGGAAGTCCTGCGGACATCACATGCGGAACCAGCGGCCACTTCTGAATCGCGCGGGTCGATTGGAAACCAAAGAGCGCGATCGTCAAAGGGTCCACATCCTTACGCAGAACAGAGACGCTGAACACTCCGGTACGCTGGATGCACTCGTGCGTAAGGGTGTGCTTCTGGCTGCAAAGGATCACCGTCGGCGGATAGGCTGTTGACTGGATGAAGGCATCCACAATACAACCCGAGAAACCGACGGGAGCCTCAACTCCTACGACAAAGAGTCCGCAGGAGATTGAAAATAGCGCTTTGTCATTCATGAAATAAATCCCTCGTAGGCCTAGACAGCTGCAGAAGACCCTTTCTCGCACATCAAGATATTCAGGGCGTGCAGATATGCGCGGATGCTAGCCTCCACGACATCCGTCGAGGAGCCATGTCCACGCGCAAGGCGGTCGCCCTCCCGCACGCTGACATCCACCTCGCCTAAAGCGTTTGCCCCGCCTGTGGTGGCATTGAGCTTGAAGGTCTCCAGGACCGCCTTGGTTCCCACCAGCTTATTAATGGCTGCGAAGGACGCATTGATGGGGCCGTCACCTGAAGCGACCTGCTCAACCTCTTTGTTGTCAATGATCAAGCGGACCGTGCTCATGGGCGTGATCGCATTGCTTGCCAAAACATTGAAATATTTGAGTTTGATGCGCTCGACATACGGATTCAACACGTCGCGCGCCAGCGCCTCAATATCGGCATCACTGACTGTCTTTTTACGATCCGCCAACGCTTTAAAGAGGATAAAGAGTTCATTGACCTTATCTGCCGGAAATTGGAAGCCCAACTCGACCAAGCGCGAGTCAAACGCATGACGTCCAGAGTGCTTGCCCAAGATCATCTTATTCTTGGGTAGACCGATTGATTCAGGCGTCATGATCTCGTAGGTCAACGGATTGGCCAACACGCCATGCTGATGAATCCCCGACTCATGCGCAAAGGCGTTTTCGCCGACAATAGCCTTGTTCGCCTGGACCCGGCTGCCGGTCACCTGAACAATGCAACGGCTCGCCGAGTAGATCTTGGTCGTGTCGATGTTAGTCTCCACACCAAAGGCCTCGCGACGCGTAGTCAGGGCCATGACGATCTCCTCCAGCGCCGCATTGCCGGCACGTTCGCCGATGCCATTCAACGTACACTCCGCCTGATCCGCACCCGCCGCGACAGCTGCCAAGGTGTTGGCAACCGCCAGTCCGAGGTCGTTATGGCAGTGGACGGACAAACGGGCCTTCCCAATATCCACATTCTTTCGGATATCCGCGATCAGTTGTGCATACTCGTGCGGAATGGCATACCCGACTGTGTCAGGGATATTGATGGTCGAAGCGCCTGCCTTGATCACACCCTCCACCATCCGATAGATAAACGGACGTTCGCTGCGCGAGGCATCTTCCAGCGAGAACTCGATGTCTTCGCAGAGATTACGCGCATACTTGACCATGGCAATCGCCTGCTCAAAAACCTTGTCCGGCGCCATCTTCAACTTATACTCCATGTGGATCGGCGATGTCGCAATAAAGGTATGAATCCGTGGGTGTTTTGCATGACGCAGCGCCTCGGCAGAAGCATCAATGTCTTTGGGCAACGCACGGCAGAGGCTCGCGACCGCAGCATTTTTAACATACCGCGCTATTTCACTCACCGACTCGGAGTCGCCTTTGGAGGCAGCTGCAAAACCAGCCTCGATCACATCCACGCGAAGCGCCTCAAGATGTTCAGCAACCAGTAGTTTGTCACGGAGGTTCATGGTGCATCCTGGCGACTGCTCGCCATCGCGCAGCGTGGTATCAAAAATTATGATCTTTCTCTTACTACTCATTGCTTCTCTCTCCTTAAAATTAAAACTCCCGCAGGTTCCTAATTGAGCCTTTACGCGGGAGTTTCATTTGAAAGTTTGCTGTTCAAAACACTTACATGACAAAACGCCCCTGACCGCTTAGCAGTCCAAGGTTCGTAAGTCGAAGAAAAATGCTCTGAAATGTGCTTTTCATAACAGGAGTTATTATGCCACACCCCCCCTCTAAAAGGCAACCGCTTTTTTTGACTATTCCAAATTCGTGCATTGCCGCTCCGCTGACCTTAAGCGAGCGTTAGCGATAGAGCGGCAATAAGCACGCGCAGAGGACAAGTGTATACACGATG
>CAIZQW010000409.1 GCA_903935195.1 uncultured bacterium | reverse complement strand
TTTTCCGCCACAGCGCTTTATTTCGCCGTGGAGCTCTACAAGGTCCTGAAGATCCCCGTCGGACTCATCAACAGCAGCGTCGGCGCGACCAGCGCCTACCAGTGGAGCGATCCGGAGACCCTTGCGGCGGATCCCGACATCGCGCCGAAGATCAAGGAACAGAAGGCGAAAGCCGCGGAAATGGAAGCGGCGCAGAAAGCGAATCACGGGCTGATGCCGGCGTATGAGAAAGCGATGCTTGAGTACCTCGCCAAGGTGGGGGGGAATATCGGTATCATTGTTCCCGGTCAGGAAAAGGAGTTCATCAAACCCGACCTTTCGGACCCGCAATGGCAGCCGACGACGTTTCCGGGAACATGCGGGAATGGCATCACCTGGTATGCCCGCGAAATCGAGCTGCCGGGAGCGATGGTGGGCAAGGACCTCATTCTGGACGCGGGCAGCAGCCCTTTTTGGAATGGGGTCAAGGTGGGCTCGAAACGTTTCCACAGGGATTCGAACGTGTGCACCATTCCGGCGGCCTTGACCAAGGAAGCGAAGAACGTGCTCTCGGTGCGGGCCTCAAGCGTGCTCATCGGGGGCTTGAGCAGCAAGCCGTCGATTTCCGTTGCCGATGGACCGTCGCTTTCCCTCTCGGGCGACGGCTGGCTGCGCCGCATGTATGCCAGTGAACCGGCTTTCCCGGAAGGCCTGCCTGCAGGACAGAGTTTCTACGGCGGATTGTACAACGCCATGATTGCCCCCCTGATGCCCTACGCCATTCGCGGGGTTATCTGGTACCAGGGCGAGAACGGCCCGGAGGGCTACACCTACCGCAAGGTGTTTCGCGAGCTGATCCAGAGCTGGCGCAGGAACTGGGGTCAGGGCGACTTCCCTTTCTACTTCTGCCAACTCGCCAACTACCATCCCAAACAGCATGCCATAGCCACCGATCACGACTGGCCGCTGATCCGAGAAGCCCAGACCATGGCGCTCGAACTGCCCAATACCGGGATGGCCTGCCTGATCGATATAGGGAAGCTCGGCTGCCAGGAGCGCGACATCCACCCTTGGAACAAGCAGGACGTCGGCAAACGTCTGGTCCTGATTGCCCGCAACAAGATCTACGGCGAGGACATCGTCAGCTCCGGCCCGATGTACGACTCGATGACCGTCAAAGGCGACAAGATCATCGTGAAGTTCAAGTCCGTGGGTTCCGGTCTGATGAGCGCCGGGATCACGGGCTGGTATGACCACACGATCATCCCGCTGCCCACCCATCCGCCGGGATTGGACATTCACGGCTTCACTATCGCCGGCGACGACGGCGATTTCCGCATGGCCCATGCCCGGATTGTCAGCAAGGACAGTGTCGAAGTCTGGCACCCCAGGGTGCCGCAGCCCAAGTACGCTCGCTTCGCCTGGCACCGCAACCCGCTGCACAATCTCTACAACGAGGAGAAACTCCCGGCCGTGCCATTCCGGACGGATGACATCGATCTTTCTGCAATTAAGAAGTAACAGCATGCGAAAAATGAGGGCGATGCATACAGATGCAATGACCGAACAACGGTTTCCAGCGGACGCTAAACCGCACCGCTGAAACCACCGATGTGCGGTTCCCGAGGGCTGCTGCGGGAGCCCTGTAATTTGAAGCGCAAAGGGGTCGTAATTTGCTTGGCGCAATCAAACTACAACCCCTTTCACTCACTTTTTGTATTGCCGATAGGCGAGCGGGGGGCAGCCGTAGTGCTGAATAAAGTGGCGGTGGAGGTGGCTCTCGTCGGTAAATCCCCATTCCTGAGCTATGGCCTTAACGGGGAGTTCGCCCTGGCGCAACAGTGTGGCAGCGCCGCTGAGCCGGTAGCGAACCGCAAACTGCCGGAAGCTGACTCCCATGAGCTTGCGGAATGTTCGAATGAAGATGTCGCGGCTGAGTGCGCATACACGCGCCGCTTCTTCATTGGTGATAAAGCGTTTGTTTGAAAAGACCATTTCAATTACCGGAGCGATGCTGATCATCTGCTCCTTCGGCGCTTCGCTCGAAGATTGCCGCACCAGGCCCTTATCAAAGAGCCAGACCAGCAGTTCGGTTACGAAAAGTCGTTTCCTTGCCGGCGAGATGTTGCGCCCACAGGAAATGTGATGACGAGTGAGAGCGATGATCTCCTGTCGCAGTTTGTGCGGCATAACCGGCCGCCGCTCCTGGGGCAGGAGAAACGGCTGCATCAGGTTCATTTTCGGGGCTTCGGGCAAGTGGAAGCCGGTGAGGGCGGGCGGCCAGATCACGAAAACGACCCGGTGGCAGTCACCGTCACACCGGAACCCGTGTGGTTCCCAGATGCCAGTAAACCATATATCGCCGGCCTGGAGGACACGGCTGCTGTCCCGTGTGTAGCGCTCCATTGACCCTTCAAGGATGACGCCCATCTCGAGCTCGTAATGCATGTCATAATGACGCGCGCCATCGTCATGCACTCCGGACTGGTTTATAATATCGATCGGGCGCTTTTCACTGAGCCCGAACGAGCGGTTGAGAAAGCCGGATTCTTCCCTCTCAGGTTTTCTTTTCATAATCACTAACATCCCATAGAAATTAAAAAAGGGTAGTTTTTTGAACGTTCCCTTATAACTCTGCAAGGTACTGATGAACAAACAAAACGCAACGTCACAAGTATATACGACTCTTCATCAGATTGTCCAACTGATTCCGCATTGGATGATCCTAATGATTTTAAGGGATTCTCATCCTTTTATCATTCTTAAGGGATGGCCGTGTTTCATAATGCTAAAATATACAACAGTAATAAGCGAATATACAAGACGTAAAGTTATACTGTTCCATGTTGATGTGCTATTGTATGTCATATCAATTTTTCTGCTACGGATGCAGATTTACGATAACTGAAACGGATGATAGAAGATGAATGTGGAATATCTTGCGGATAGCAGCATAGACGATGCGGGTGACCGGGAGGTGCGTGGCCTGCTTTCAACCTGCTTTACCAAGCCCGGTGATGAGGTGTTCAGGACGCGACGATACTGGCGAGAACCCTATAAGCACAGGTGGATTATCCGGAACGAACGCGGTGAGCTTATTGCGCACGTGGGTGTTCACGAGAAATGCATCGAAGCCAAAGGGCGGACATTTCGTATTGGCGGGGTCTGTGAAGTGTGTGTGCACCCGGATTGCCGGGGCCGCGGGTGCGTCAAGTCGATGCTCGAATGTGTCCATTCCTGGCTTTCAGCACATCAGTTCTCCTTCTCGATGCTTTTTGGCGACCCGAATGTCTACGGTTCCAGCGGGTATGTTGAGGTCGACAACCTTCGCTTGAATGAGGACGGAAAGGGCTGGAAGCCGGTTAAAGGGATGATAAAGCAGATCACGGAAATACATTGGCCTGATGGTGATGTTCACCTTGCAGGACTCAAATTCTAAAGGAAAAAGTTTATGAAATCACAGGTGTTGTCAGGTGACCAGATCACGCGGATCAATAATGCATCGTTGCGTATCCTCGAAAAGACGGGGGTCATTATCCCGCATGAGGATATGCTTAACCGATTTGAAGATGCGGGAGCCACGGTCGATCGCGCCGAACAGCGTGTCCGCATTCCAGCCGATTTAGTGATGCGTTCGATCAGCTCGGCCGGCAAGCAGTTCACGCTTTACGGTCGCGACAAGACAAAGACCGCCGCGTTCGGGCAGGGCGCGCGCAACTACAACAGCATTGCCGGCGAGGCGCAGTGGCTGGACAAGCTCGGTGGGCAAAGGCGATTCCCGTCTATGAATGATGTAGCTGCGGCGGCTAGGTTTGCTGATGCGTTGCCCCATATCAATATTCCCGGCGCCATGGCCGATCCGCACGAGACGCCGGTAGGCTATCGCTGTGTTGAGGTGTGTGCGACGATGCTGCGCAACACCACAAAGCCGATAGCCTTCTTTTTTCACGACCGCAACTCGGCGAAGTATATTAACGAGATCCTGATAGCGCTGCGCGGTAGCGAGAAGTCGGCCGCGGAGTATCCCTTGTGCTATCCTTTTCTGGAGCCGATCAGTCCTTTGCGTTTTCCGTTTCAGGGGATCGACCTGCTTTACGAAACATCTCGGCTGAACCTGCCGGTCCCGATCGGGCCGATGGCACAGATGGGGCTTTCGGCACCGTGCTCCATTGCCGGAACCATGGCAGTCGAGAATGCCGAGATTCTGGCAGGCATATGCATCACCCAGCTCATCAAACCGGGCATGCGCGTCTGCTATGGAGGGATCTGCCATGCCTTCGATATGCGTACGACGCAGATGATCTTCTGCGGACCGGAACAGGCGATCTTCGGCGTGGCCATGACGCAGATGGGCAAGTACTACGGGCTGCCGGTCTATATCAACGTTGGACTGACCGATTCCAAGCGGCCGGATGCCCAGGCGGGAATGGAAGCCGGCATCACCCTGGCTATGGGTGCGGCCGCCGGGGCGGATATCTTCGGGCACATGGGGATCTGCGGGGTGGACCAAGCGGCCTCGCTCGACATGCTTGTGCTTCAGAACGAAATCATCAGCTACGTGGAATCTACCATGCGGGAAGTCAATTTCTCTGATGAAGCGCTGGGACTGGACGTAGTCGAAGAAGTTGGGCCAGGGGGCAGTTTTATCGCTACCGATCACACCATTGAGCACTTCCGCCAGGAACTATGGGTGCCTC
>CAIZQW010000408.1 GCA_903935195.1 uncultured bacterium | reverse complement strand
TTCAATTTTTGCGTATCGTGTTTACCTTTGTGACGGTTCATGGAGTGCCGCTTTTTGTAAAATTGTCGATGATGCCTAAGTCTGCCGGACTTGCAAAACTAAGCGAGGATAGAGCTAAATTTAGTATTAGAAATTGTGGAACATTTTGTCTGAATGTATGGCCAAATGTTTTGCGGGATGAGTCGCATCTGTATATGTATTTTCCGTTCAGCGTTTCGCCCCCACTTTCAACTCAAGCTATCCTCTTTTACAGTTTTGAGTTCTTCATCCGTTAGTTCATCCGGCATGGCCAGGACGCTGTCCAGCTTCGTCTGTTTCGCCTCAAGCAAAAGAGCAGGGGCCTTTGCCTTGGTTACGACTGGGAACGGTACAATGGTATTTTTTTGCGCACAGTGAGCAACTTAAAATGGTTGAGGAGCTTAGTGAAAAACCTTACCGCAAGCCAAGCGCGGAGGAATCTCACCAAGCCCCTCAGGTGAAAAGATTACAAGACTTTGCTGCGCACGTCAACCCAGCACTGCTTAGAAACGCGACAAAAGAGAAATCCGCTAAAGCATCGGCTCATAGGCTACAATTGCCCAGAGGTTGCAAAAGCGGATTTGTAAGACAAAACCCGAGAGGTATATTGGCCCCGGCTGGCGTGAACCAGTCAGAAAACCCCATCTCGGCTTTTGTTTTTATAAGATAGCGCAAATGGTCTCTCCTGTCAAATCCTCTGACGTTCGCAGGAAGTGACGAAATCGAAGGGTAATCTTGCCTCCGTTTACCGAGAAGCCCTTGCCATCCATGATAACCAGAACGCTGTCCATTTTCATCTGTCTCGCCTCCGGCAGAAGAGTATGGGTCTTTGCCTGGGTTGCGTCCGGAAGCCTTGCAGTGGCGTTTTGAGAGGGTTTCGAGTGAGTGTCTGTTCCCCGCCATCAGAAGGATGAAAACGGAGTTTAGGCCTGAATGGCGTATCTGCATTAATAACTGTAGTCAAAAACTGTAGTCAAACGACTGTAGTCAAATTGTAGTAAAAAAAGTGTTTTGAGCAAAGAAAAGGTGACCAGAGCTAGATAGGTTATACTGAGAGGGTTAGTCGCTAAAAAACGAAAAAACCCCAATAAAAACACTAGTTTTAAGGGGTTTTTGAATGGCGCCCCTGGCGTGAGTCGAACACGCTACCGCCGGATTAGAAATCCGATGCTCTATCCTAATGAGCTACAGGGGCTTGAAAGGGCGTTATTATAGGAGATAGTGGCTTCAGTAGGCAAGGGAAAAGGGAAGAGAGAAGTGCGTTAGTTCATTCGTGCATTAGTTCATTAGTTGGCGGATAGCATGTATAGCGGAGTGGCAGGTGGACTTGGAACGTGGGACTTGCAGTGGGAACTGCCGACTGCGACTGCAAACTGCTACTTTCTTCTCACTACGGATAATTAATGCGGATGCGGTAGAAGCGGGCGGTGTCGAGGCTGTTGGTGTCAATGAGGGTGCGTTCTGTTGCAGTATCGCTGACTGTGGTGGTTAATAGATTTGTCCAGGCGGTACTGGCCACGAGATTAGTGGTAAAGATCGGTACGTAGGATCGGTCATCCCAACGTGGACTAAAAATCAGCTTTGCTTGGTGGGGTTGCCCTTGGACGAGTTCAATACGGAACTGGAAGAGGGAGGTGGCGTTCGTGGGATCCAAGCCAGCGATGTATTTAAACAGATTATTTTGTCCGCCCCCAGTTGGATCAGCAGTCGGCGCGGCGTTCGGATTATTTAAACCAAAATAATGATTTTGCCAAGCATCAGGCAAGCCGTCGCCTGCATAACTGCCATAGTTGTCTGGAATATCATTCAGCACGAGCAGGACCCCACTGTTGTTCACGCCGAGATAGGTCCCATTTAAAGGCATGGGCGTGTCTTGATAAACAGGGGCAGTGGACGCTAAGCCGTTTGTATCTATGGAGGCAACAGGCCAAACCGCAGCTCCCCAGGTGATCTCATTACCATTCAAAATCGTGACGGTCGCATCGCTCATGATCGCAGCACCTGAAAGTTGGGTCGTGGCAGTTTCACTGACCCGAGCAGGTGTCCCCGTTAGAACGAGGCTCGCAGTCTCCGTCAACTGACCAATGAAGCCGCTCCGATTGGTGCTACTGCCACTGTCCGCGATCGCTGCAAAGGTGTTTATGCTGGCATCGTTCACATAAGCACCCGTGGTGCCGCGCCCGCCACCGTCATCCATCGTGTGCACAACGGAATCGGCCAGCCCGAGAAAAGCGCAGGCGAGCGTCGCTGTGATGATGGTTAAAAGATGGCGGTTCATGGTGGTTCTTAAAAAGCGGTGATGCTACCCTCGTGGCTCAAAGGTATCCACTGGCCATTGCCAATGTATTGAAGTTCAAGGGCACAACCTTGACTGCCGGTCAGATAGCCATCAGCGCCAGGTGTGCTATAGCCGAATGTGTAAATATATATCTGGCCACCCCATGTGATAGCGATAATTTTCCGACCATTTCCTGACACAGCGACACCTGTCCACGCTCGACTACTTTCACGGGGTAACCATGTCACGCCTGAATCCGTTGAGATGTAGACCTGCCCATTCTGGACAGTTGCAGCAAGTACACTGCCATCCGCTGATGAGGCAACCCAATTCCAATCCCGGTTAATTTCACGTGGAGTCCATGTTGTCCCGGAATTTATCGAGGTGTAGATTTGGCCCCCAAGGACTGTTGCAACGAGTTTGCTGCCATCTGCAGAGGAAGCAACGCATGTCCAATTTGTAGTTTCGCTTCCACTTGCGATCCAGTTAAGTCCTGAATTCGTTGATGTACAGATAGCACCTCCATAAAGTGTTGCGGCGATTTTAGTTCCATCCGCTGATGATGCGACAGAACTCCAATTGAGGGCACTTATGCGCGCCGTCCAGTTGGCGCCTGAGTTTGTCGAGGTGAAAATGGAAACACCATCGCCTGCCGCCGCCAACTTTGTACCATCTTCTGAAGAAGCGATGGATGTCCAATTCCGGGTAAACTCACGTGGTGTCCAGTTCGCTCCAGAATTTATGGACGTATAGATTTGCCCATTATAGACGACCCCTGCCAGCTTGGTGCCATCTGCGGAAGAGGCGACAGCATACCATTGTCGATTGCTCTCACAGGGTGTCCAGCTCGCACCAGAATTTGTTGATGTATAAATCTGTCCATTGTAGACGACTCCGACTAGCTTGGTGCCGTCTGCTGACGAGGCGATTGCGTACCACTGACGATTGTTCTCGCAGGGCATCCATCCAGCCATACTTTGACTATAGAGATTGAGGATGCTCTGTCCGCTATTCTGTGCGAGCTTCCAGCCACCTGCACCAGCTCCTGATATACGGAGCGTATCGCCGATAGTAGGGGATGCTGGCAGGGTGACAAGCGTCTGCGCGGAGTTGGTCAACAGATAGCCGTTATTGGCCATCGCTTGCTGATTGGTGCCTGCTACAACAGTCCAGCGGAATTGTCCTGGGATGTTTGTCAACCCTGCACCATTACCTGAAAAGGACCCTGCGAGCGTGTTGGCCGTCAGGGAACCGCTCACAGTGAGATTGGGGGCGAGTTGCGCGCTCCCGACTGCGCCTGCAGCGATTAAACCTTCGTTGAGTGGTTGCCAGACGTTATTGCCCATATACTGCAACGCGGCGGTTGTGCCCTGCGCTCCAGATACAGTCGTCCCCGTCAGTACTTCGCCAGAAATGTAGATGCCACCCTTCCTGTCAGATGCGGCTGCCAAAACCTTTCCGTTGCCAGAGACACCCACCTGCCGCCAATAACGGCCAATGGATTTCTGATTCCACGTGGCACCCCCATCAATGGAGACATACAAATATCCTGTTTCTCCATGTAAATTGGCGATTAGCCGATTACCGTCGCCGGAGGAGGCGAGATAGGCCCAGTTACCTGGAAAGCCGCATTGGGTCCACGTCACGCCGGAATCGTTCGAGGTATAGAAATATCCGCCGGAGATCGTCGTAAAAAGCTTTGTCCCGTCTGTGGAGGAGGCAATCGCCCCCCAGTTCTGATTCGTCACCCTGGCAGTCCAGTTGCTTCCGCCGTCAACGGAGGTATAGATTTGGCCACCTGAAACTGTTGCGGCCAGTTTCAGGCCATCTGCGGAGCAGGCAATGCCAGCCCACAAACGATTCTGTTCACGCGCAACCCAGTCCACCCCCGAATTGGTTGACGTATAAATCTGGCCACCTGACACGATTGCGGCGAGTCGGTTCCCATCAGCAGAGGAGGCGATACCATTCCAGTTGCGACTGCTGCCCTGCGCAGTCCAATTGGTCCCGCCATCCGTTGACGTGTAAATTTGTGAACCCTGTAGAATGACAGCAAGTTTTGATCCATCATACGAGGAGGCCGCAGCCACCCAAGAACTTACAGCTCCCTTTGTCATCCAATTGGTTCCATAGTCGTGGGAGATCCAAATTTGACCACCATACGAGGCGACACCGATGATGGTGCTTCCATCATAGTCCATCGCTAAACCGTAGAAAGCTTCTAAACCACCGGCTCCTGCTGTCCAAGTTGCCCCATAGGTAAAGGACGCTGAATAGCCATTGATGGACTGTCCTGTATTCGGTGCAATCTGCCAGCCACCTGTGCCGACACCTGAAACGCGTACGACATCTCCCACGGTGGCTGTTGAGGGCAAGACCAACTCGGTCAGTGTCGCGTTTGTTAGGATAGTACCCGTATTGGCGCTGGCCGACGGTGCCAATCCTCCATTTATTTGCCAAGGAACGATGCTATTGGAGAGGCTTGAAGCCAGTTGTGAAGTGCCGACAGCTCCAGCAGCGAGCTTGGCGCCAGTGACAGCATTATCAGCCAGCTTGCTGTTGGTGATCAAGCCGTCCGGTACGTTTCCCGCCATGAAGGCATACCCGCTCGAGGTGATCCGTGAGTCAGGTGAGAGGAGTTGTGTGCCAGTGACGCCGTCATTAAACCAGACGCGTAATCGCACATCGCTATTGGTGAAGACGGATGAGGGCAGGGGGTTCATGCCTGTATCGCCTAAGAGAACGGCGTACAATCCTTTGGTCACTGGCACGGCGACTGTGCCGGTACCATTGCTCCAAAAGGTCTGTGTTGCGCCGCCATTGACAAAGGCAAACTGGAACTGGCCTGTGCCGGTAAAGTTTGTGCCACCGACGGTCATGCGTCCCTGATAGTTGATGAGTTGCGGTATTTGGGCCTGCGCAGCCCCACAAACAGAGAGAAAGAAAAAGATTATTCCTAAGATTCGATTTTGCATATTGCCTCGCTTTTGCTCTTGGCTATAACTGCGACAGTTTTTTCCACGAAACACACGAAAATCACGAAAAAATCGCCTCTGTGCTCTCTGTGCCTCTGTGAGAAAAAGTTACTCCCGCGCTTACTCCCGGCACCCTTTTTTCTACAGTTAGCCGTAGCCCCTTAACTTTTGGCGCTCCAAAAGCCAGCGAAGACGAGTCCGATTCCGGCGATATTACTGACGAGGATATGCATGGCCGCAGTAGCAAAGGAGGCGGAGCGAAGCGCATGGACACTCTCCCAGGCGTAGGTGGAGAAGGTGGTAAAGCCTCCGAGAAAGCCCGTTACAAAAAAGAGTCGAAGGGTAGGGGTGAGGAGGGTGCCGCGCTCTGCGAGCGCCATGGCAACCCCAATCAAGAAGCAGCCGAGCAGATTCACCAGTATGGTTCCGAGGGGGAAGCCAGCGCCAAACAGGCGGATACACAGGAGACTTGTCACATACCGTAAAAGTGCGCCTACCCCGCCGCCAATAATAACAAAAAGTGCATTCATTGTGCTTTTCAGAAAACGATCGGAGAGTTTATTGACTAAAGATTTTTTTATGTTACCATATCCCTTTTGGATAAATCGAGAACATTTAATGTGCTTCGAGGGGCGAGAAACGAGCTGGATAAGAATAGAGAACGGAATAATCGAATGATAGATAGATTGCCAAACTTGTTTAAAAATAACCGGAAATGGGCCTCTGATATGCGCGTGGTTGATCCGGAATTTTTCTCGCGTCTTGCGCAACAACAGTCACCGGAACTCCTTTGGATCGGTTGTTCGGACAGCCGAGTCCCTGCGAATGAGATCGTCGGCTTGCTTCCCGGAGAGTTGTTTGTTCACCGTAATGTGGCGAACCTGGTTATCCATACGGACATGAATTGCCTCTCGGTTCTCCAGTATGCGGTGGATATCCTCAAAATCAAACATGTGATCGTTTGCGGTCACTATGGGTGCGGGGGGATTAAGGCGGCGATGGAGGAACATCCCCATGGTCTCGTTGATAATTGGCTCCGCCATGTGCGTGATATCCAGCAACGTTATCAACAGTTGCTGGCCGCCCTGCCAAGCGATGCCGAACGCATGGGACGCCTCTGCGAATTAAATACCGTTGAACAGGTGATCAATGTGGGCAGTACCACCATTATCCACGACGCGTGGAGCCGTGGACAATCCCTTACGGTTCACGGCTGGATCTACGATGTCGCGGATGGTGTGCTCAAGGACTTGGACGTTTGTATTGCGTCGCCCGAGGATCTGAAAGCGTTATTGAACAAGACTCTTTAGCTTCGCAGCGTCCCAGCGTCCTTTGTGGACATAGATGCGATAATTGAGGGAGAAGCTTTCACCGGCCTTCAAACTCTTTGGGTTCTTGTAGAGCACGGCGTCATTGAAGTAGAAGAAGTTATCTTTCCCAGGCTTACAAATCTGATACCATGTTCCTTCTGCTGCCATGGCGAGGCCATACTCTGCCCCGGCGATGGTGCCGTTCATCTCGGCGATCTTTGAATCCACATGCTCCTTGCCTTTAACAAATGCTGTCGGACCCTCAGCCGTCACTGCCTGTACATTTGTGAAGGCTTGGCTTAAGCGTGCCGACATGCCTGCGTAACCCCCCCAGGGCAAATAACGGTCGAGCGTGACATCCTTGACCGCCGTGAAGGTCGCAGACCAGTCGAGCGTGTATCCGCCATCAGCATTAGGCTTGGAGATAGCCAATTTACGCGCCTCATTGAGCAGATCGGTATAATGGATGGTGAAGGTGGCTGTGGCTGAACCATCGTCACGGGTTTCGATCACAGGCGCGTCCCACGATGTCTTTCCGGCTGCTTTTCCGTTGGATTCTTCCCAGTAATTCGTTCCATTGATGTACTTCCAGGAGAACCAGAGGCCGTAGTGCCAGACATGATCTTTTGGTTTTGCGCAGACGAGGTTGGGTCCTCCGACCGGACCGAGTATTGCGAAGTGAGGCTTGGTGTCATTGGTCTGTGAGTAGTTCAGGCGCCAGACATCCTTGCCGTCGACTTGGTAAGCGAGGGAGTCTGTACTCGAGTCCCAGCCTGCGTGGCAAAAAGTGGCTGTTAGAGACATAAGTGCGAGAATAAGGCTACGTGTGCGCATGGTTTGATCCTTTTACTGAGCTGAGTGGTAAATTGTTTAAAGCTAATGTTTGTAAGCTTATCTATTTTTAGTGGCACAATCAAGTTCACATTAGGGCATAGTTCTGGTTTGTTTGCAAATACTCGTTCAATGGTCGCGTGGTGTCTTATGTTGCTGCTGGCGTTTACGGGGAGTCCGGAACAGGATGTCGGTACCGCGCACTCCATTATTAGGATTGCAAAAGGACCCCCCTTGTGTTAAATTTTTTTAAACGTTATATCTAATGATTATAAGTTACAATCACTCGAGTAACCAGGACCAGCTAAAAAGGGGTAATATCATGATCGGAAGTAAGCGCATGTCACGGGGAACACTTTGCTTGAGTGGATTAATCATCTGCGGGCTGGGGATCATCTCGGATGTCGAAGCGGCCAGGCCCAAAGCTGAAAAACAACCACCCCCTGATTTCACTGCGGGTGGAAAGCGGGATGAAAGTCATGACTGGAATCTCGGTGCTACCGGTGCGCGCGGCTGGATCTATGGCTGGGCAGGTAACACCTCGGAGGCGCGCCAGATTCTGGTGACTGCGGTTCACAAGGGAAGCCCTGCTGAAAATGTGTTGAAAATTAATGATGTTATTCTCGGCGTGGCTGGGAAACCATTCAGCGGCGATGCGCGCATTCAATTCGCTAATGCGCTGACCGAAGCTGAGAAGGACGCTAACCAAGGCGTGTTGAAACTCCTGCGCTTTCGTGACGGCAAGAGTGAGGCTGTTGAACTTAAGCTGGCCGTCATGGGAACCTATAGTGAGACGACCCCTTATAACTGCCCGAAATCAAAGAAGATCTTTGAGCAAGGCTGTCAAGCCATTGCAAAGAAGGGACTGAACGGTGTCTCGATTCCAAACAACCTGAATGCACTCGCCCTGTTGGCCTCCGGCAACAAAGAATATCTTCCAATGTTGGCTGAGTATGCCAAGAAGGCTTCCGTGTATGAGACCGACTCGATGGCCACATGGTTCTATGGCTACGCCAATATGTTTCTTGCGGAGTATGTCATGGCGACTGGCGACACATCGGTCATGGAGGGGGTCAAACGCATGGCGCTGGTGCCTGCGAAAGGCCAGAGTGTGATGGGGCTGTGGGGACATAAGTTCGCCCGTCCGGATGGCAATCTCAATGGTTACGGTGCGATGAACCAGCCCGGGATCAGCCTCTCGGTCTCGATGGTGTTGGCTCGCCAAGCCGGGGTCAAGGATCCTGAATTGACCCAAGCACTCGATAAGTCTGCGAACTTTCTTAAATGGTTTGTGAATAAAGGTGCCATCCCGTATGGCGACCATCAGCCCTGGCCTGGCCATGAGGACAATGGCAAATGCTCCAGTGCGGCTGTCTTCTTTGATCTGATGGGCGATGCTGATGCAACTGCCTTCTATGCGAAGATGTCGACGGCGGCTTATGCTGAACGTGAGCGCGGACACACCGGCAACTTTTTCAATTTGACGTGGGCAATGCTCGGTGTTGCGCGTGGCGGACCTCTGGTCACTGGTGCTTATATGAAAGAACAGGCTTGGCTTTATGATTTGGCCCGTGGCTGGGATGGCAGCTTTGCCTATCAAGGGTCTCCTGTCGGCGAAGAAGAGCACGGTAAGTATACGAGTTGGGATTCTACGGGTGCTTATGTGTTAGCCTATGCGCTACCTCTGAAGAGCCTCTATATTACGGGCAAACGCCCCTGCGTGGCGCCAGCCTTGAACGCCAAAGAGACAGCAGAGGTTATCGCCGCAGGTCGCGATTATAATCACGCAGTATCCAGGGATGGCTACAGCGGCCGTACCGCGGATCAGTTGCTGGCTGGCCTTTCAAGCTGGTCGCCTGCGGTACGCAAGCGTTCCGCGCAGGGGCTGAGCCGGGCTGAGGGCGATGTGCTGCCAAGTATCTTGAAACTACTGAAGGGATCCAACTGCGAGGCCCGTTACGGTGCGTGTGAGGCGCTTGCTTTCCTCGGACCTAAGGCCGATGCGGCTGCCCCCCAGTTGAAGGCGTTGCTCAAGGATACGGATCCCTGGATGCAGAGCCTGGCCTGTTTTGCCATCGCGGAACTAAGTCAGGAAACCCGTAAAGCCTGCGTGAACGATCTTTTGCGCATGATCCTGACGCCGAATCCAGAGGACCCTCGCCATACCGCGCATCGTGCGGCTGCAGTTGCTCTCTTCAATCCTTTCCCTGGAAGCCGTATGCCACGCACCAGTATTCTCTCCTCGGGTTCACTGGAGGGGGTTGACATGGCCTTGCTGCGTCCTGTGCTACAGACGGTTTTACAGAATGAGGACAGCGTTGCGCGCGGTTCAGTCGTCCCGATCCTGAAGAAGCTGAATGAACGTGAACTTGCCTTACTCTTGCCGGAAATCATTAAGGCAACAGAGAAGCTTGCACCCAGTAACGAAATGTTTGCGGATGGCATCCGCTTGGCAGGACTCGATCTGCTCGCCCAACATCATATCACTGAGGGACTGCAACTCTGCATGACCGTAATCGAACCCGATCGTTGGGGTTCAGGCCGTCGTTACCAGCCTGCACTGGCCTCTTTGTCGCGTTATGGTTCGAACGCTCGTCATCTGGTGCCGGAACTTCAGAAGATGCTTGCGAAACTGGGCAAGCCGAAAAAAGCCGGGGAAGTAGATCCTAATGTTGCGGCGCTGGAGAAGGCGATCGCTGACATTCTGGCTGACAAGAATCCCCCGAAGCTTCAGACCGCCGCTGAGTTCATGGCGAAAAATAAATAGCTCTTGACTCCATACTAAGCAGTATGGTAGGCTCTCGCACATGAACAAGAAAAAATGTGCTGAGAGTCCTGTACACATGTCGCAAACGTTGCGTCAATGCGCGTTTGATCTCTTTGTTGAAAAGGGCTTCGACAATGTCAATCTTGATCAGATTGCAGCGGCCGCAGGCGTGACCAAAGGGTCGCTCTACTGGCATTTCAAGAACAAGCAGGAACTGATCCTGGCCTCCTGCCAGCACTATTACCAGACCTGGCATGCCAATATCCAAAAAGGATTGGCACCGCTTTCAAATCCACAGGAACGTCTTGCGAAGACGATTTCATACAGTGTTGACAGCTGTGTCATTGATAAGCGCAATCGCATCTTTACCACCGCCATCTTTACCTTGATGCAG
>CAIZQW010000407.1 GCA_903935195.1 uncultured bacterium | reverse complement strand
GTATCGCAGGGGCCAGTGTTACGGCAAACCGGTTGACTCACGGAGCAAAGTCAGTTGCGGTTGTCGATGCCGTGGCCACAGTGGACAAGTCCGGCAAGAAGTGGGCCATCGCGCTGGTGAACAGGTGTCCGTCCGATCCGGTTGACTGTTTTGTGAAGGTTGGTGAAAAACCCCTGGAGGGCAAGTTCGAGGCAACCGTGCTGGCCGGGGATTCACCGGACGCATATAATGACATTGAGCATCCCGATCGGGTTAAGCCGGAGGAGATGACAATTTTATTCAAGGATGGGATTGTGAAACTCCCGCCGCATTCGCTGATGATTGTCCGGCGGAAGGCGGAATAGATGGAAGATTAAAAAGTATGGAGAAAGTTTAAAATGAAAATACAGGATGTCATTATGGCGTGCCTGACCGCGCTCGGGCTTGACACATTTGAAAGGAAATTGAATACACACATGAACAAACTCACAACCTGCACCCTCGCCGCTTTGCTGCTGGCACCGCTGGCCGCGCTGCATGCCGCCGATGCCATCCCGGTTCAACCGCCGTCCAACGACGCCTCCTTCGTTCAGCCCGACGGTACAACATATCGGTTAGACCAAGATTACTTCGGAGCGGCTAGAAACACCACTACCCCGGCTCCCGGCCCCTTCGAGTTCACGACCGAATCGACCCTCCGCCTCAAGGTCTGGCCCAAATGACGGAAAGGAATTGAAAAACTGGCATACAAAGGAAAAACAAATGAGTACAAAGACAAAAATCAGGGGATTCGTAACGGCTGTGATCGCAACCGTATTGGTGGCAAGTTCGGCTTGGGCCGGGATCGAGATTAAAACGGCAGCGGACGCGTCGGCATCGCAGCAACTCGGGGCGAAGGAGATCGCCCGCTATCTCTATTTGCAAACGGGGACGCTGCCCGAGAAGAGCACTCTGGACGGGTGGATTATCCTTGCCACAAAAGAGGCGAAGCTCTTGACCGATGCGGCGGTGCGTTCCGCCGCTGCCAACTTACAGCCTCAGCAGTACGTCATCAAGACCACCCTTGCCGAGGGAAAGAAGACGTGGTGGATTGTGGGCGGGGATGATGTCGGCGCGCTGTACGGCGCTTACCGATTCCTCGAGCATCTGGGCCTTCGGTTCTACCTGCATCAGGATGTGGTACCGGAGACGAAGCTGGCCGCGTTGCCCGATGTGGATGATATTGGCAAGCCGTTGTTCGAACGGCGCGGCTTCAGTCCGTGGGGTGCGCACCCCGAGGGAATCGATGCCTGGAATGCCGATGAATGGAAATCCGTTCTCGCCCAAATGACGAAGATGCGTATGAACACGATGTCTATTCATGCCTATCCCTGGGAGCCATGGCTTTGGGTAGGAAAGCCCGAGGAGGTGGAAGCGGACGGGCGCGTCCGTAATGCACCGCCCGTGCATCTATTCAATACGGCCAA
This sequence comes from uncultured bacterium, assembly GCA_903935195.1. GTDB lineage: Bacteria > Verrucomicrobiota > Kiritimatiellia > RFP12 > UBA1067 > CAIZQW01. Next base: position 4,739 of record CAIZQW010000407.1, on the reverse strand, counting down.
AGGCACACTATGGGGTGTCAAGCCAAGCACAACTTCAACCTATCGCTTTGGCGCTTCGCAAATGTTCGAGGCGGATGTCTGGGGGCCGGAGGTCATGGCGGGTCATTACCCCGTGGCAAAGGAACTTGCGGACTGCGTTGAGGTTTTTAATCAGACGGGTGAGATGCTCAGGGATGCTTTTTCGTTCGCGCACCGGCTGGGCATGAAGGTCGGCGTCGGCGGCGAGCTAGGCCAGGTGGGGAAGCTCGCGTTGAATTCGGTCGGTGCGGCACCGATTGGAGCGGACACGGATTTGAACGCGCTGCCGCCCAACGAAGCGTTGGAAAGTCGCTATGAAGGGATTTTCACCCGATTGAGCCGTGTGCATCCCCTGGATTTCTTCACGCTCTATACCCAGGAGGGTGACTACTGGCCTGATGGGCCGAAGTTCAACCGGGTCTTGTTTAACAAGCGAATGGCGGAGTGGAAATCGGCGCTTGCAGTCTGGAATCGGATGAAGCCGCCCTTCGAACTGGTGGCGGGCGGTTGGACCCTTGGACCATACTTTGATCGGGCGGCTTTCGACAGCACGCTGCCCAAGCAGGTGACGCTCAGCGAATTCAACCGCGCCTACAATGGTCCGGTAGAGCCAGCGTTTGCCGGGATTCAGGGGCGGGAAAAGTGGGCCGGACCCTGGTGCGAGGAGGATACGCCGTTTCTGGCACCGCAGTTATGGGTGGGGCGGATGCGCAAGGATGCCGCAGATGCCCTGGCTTACCAATGCACGGGCATTCAGGGTATTTTTTGGCGGCGCAGCCACGTCGAACCGGTGGCCGACGCGCTGGCCCGCGCCTGCTGGGACCAGAAAGGATGGAATCCGCAGGCCGGCAAGACGGGCCCCGAGGCCCCGCCAAGTTCGTTCTACATTGAAGGTCCGGTCAGCGTCCCGAACAATCGTTGGTTGCACGGTTATGATCCGGATGCCACGCCGAAGTCCGATATCGGTAAAAAAGCGATTGCCGGTACCGAAGCCCCGGATATCTACCAGACCTGCCGCTACGACCTGCGCGGCTATCGCGTCAAGATCCCCAATGGAAGCTATCGGGTCACGCTTAAGTTCTGTGAAGTCTACTTCGATAAGAAAGGTCAGCGAGTCTTTGACGTGGCGTTACAAAAAAAAACGGTATTGGAGCATCTGGACATCTTCGATCGCTGTGGCGCGATGGCCGCTTGCGACATCAACTTTGACGGGATCGCGGTGACGAACGAGTGGCTGCTGATCGACTTCATCGCGCACGTCAGCTTACCCTGCTTGAGCGCCATTGAAATCAAGGAGGGTGAGGGGATCGTTGCGCGTGTGAATTGTGGGGGCCCGGATTACAAGGATTGGAGAGGGGATGCCCTCACAACGACCCAGCGTGCGATGTTTGCCGGGAAAGGGGAGATTTTCGAGCCGTACGGCCTGACTTCAAGCGATTATTACGCGGACTGGGCCGAGGCCAATTTCGGCCTGGCGCAGATCGGCAAAGTCTTCGCCGACATGGACGGTCGGATGCCGCTGTTCTGCAGTGGTAATTTCAGTGTGGTTCCGCAAGATGAGCGCCAGTGGACGGAGGTGGAGCGCGAGTATCACTTCGTCGAGGAGCTGGAACGTTACCGCTCATCTATCAAAGGGGCCGGCAATCGCGAACGTTTTGAACGCTGGCGCAATACCTTTCAATATGCCCGCGCAATGGCACGCTCGCGATGCCTGCTCGCAGAGATTGGAAAAAGCATCGGTAGAGTGGACGCGATCAAGGCTGTGGCCGAGAAGAAGCGGCACGTGCGTGGGGAAACAATGCCTTTGCTCGTCGCATTGAATCAAAACACCGCAGCCGCCTGTACCTTCCTGCTCAACAGCGTAGTGGATCTGGGCGGAATGCAGACCGTCATCGACCTGGAGGCGAGAACAGGGTTGTTCGGTCTTGATGGTGCCGTGGCTCGCGTCGAGAAGCTCTTGGGAGAGAAGCTGCCTGAAGATTGCTATCCGTCGATGAGTTATCAGGGCAAGTCCCGCATCATCGTACCCACGGTACGCTCGATCCTGGAACGTAATGAACCCTTGCGCGTGCAGGTGATCATAATGGCTCAGCAAGCTGTTGAAAAGGCGACACTCCATTGGCGGCCACTGGGCGGCGGCGACTATCAAACCGTGCCTCTGCGGCATCTGGCCCGGGGCGTTTACACCGTGATGTTGCCAGGTGGACAGTCGGATTTCGAATACCACATCCAGGCCGAGACCGCTGGAGGAAAATCGCTGCTTTGGCCGGCGACCGCACCAGATCGAAATCAGACGGTAGTCGTCTGGTGAAAAAAGGATACAAAAATGATGAAACACTTACTCACAAACCTCCTCATTGCTACCGCCTGCCCCGGATGTTGAGCATAAGAGATAATAAGGGAAGAAACAGAAATGAAGGAAGCGCACAAAATGAGAAAGACTAACATGAACAGACACATATCTATTATCTTCGCAGCCATGCTGTTGGCACCGCTGGCTGCGCTGCATGCCGCCGAGGTGAAAAACCTCCGCTGCGAGTATTTGGAAAATCCGCTCGGCATCGATGTGGCGAAGCCGCGGCTGAGTTGGACGCTTGAAACTCGAAACTTGAAACTCGAAACTGGGAACATGAGTGAGGGGACGCGCGGCGTCAGGCAGACGGCGTATCAGATCGTCGTCGATGGTGTCTGGGATTCGGGCAAGGTCGCATCCGACCAGTCGGTGGCGGTGGAGTATGCCGGTCCGGAGTTGAAGTCCCAGACACGCTACGACTGGCGCGTCCGGGTTTGGAACGAGAAGGGTGTGGCCGGGGATTGGAGCCCGCGCGGCCGATTCGTGACCGGCGTGCTTGGCAAGCCCTGGCAGGGGAAATGGATCACCGGGGAATACGGTGCGACCACCGCCAAGGGCATCGGCAGCACGCCGCCAAGCCTGCCGGTCTTCAAGCGTGACCTCATTCTCGAAAAGAAAGTCGCCGAAGCGGTGCTGAGCATTTGCGGCCTGGGACACCACGAGCTGTTCCTCAATGGCACGAAGGTCGGCGACGACCTGCTCGCGCCGGGTTGGTCGGGTTACCGCAAAACCTGCCTCTACGATACCTTCGACCTGACGGATCAACTGCGGAACGGAAAGAACGAGCTGCGGGTGATGCTCGGCAACGGCTTCTTCAATGTCACCGGCGGACGCTACGTCAAGATGACCGGGTCGTTCGGGCAACCGATGCTGACCTTGCAGATGCGCGTCCGCTTTGACGACGGCACCGAACAAACGATCCTCAGCGATGAATCGTGGAGAACCGCCAACGGTCCGATCACCTTTTCCTGCGTGTTCGGCGGCGAAGACTACGACGCGCGCCTGGAAAAACGGCTCGATGACGCCAGCACCTGGACGCCAGTCACATTCACCAACGGCCCGGGCGGGGCGCTGACCGGACTGTCCCAGGCTGCCGCTCCTATTGGCGCGATCGAAACACTGAAGGCCGTGAAGGTGAACAAGATCAGCCCCAACCTCTGGGTCTGCGACTTCGGGCAGAACGCCTCGTTCATGCCCCGCCTGAAAGTGAAAGGAGTGGCTGGTGCGTCGGTGAAAATGATTCCCGCCGAACTGCTCGGCGAAGACGGGCGGATTTACGATCCGATGTGCCGCGGCAATTCGTTCTACACCTACACCCTCAAAGGCGAATCCACGGGCGAAACGTGGTTTCCCCAGTTCTTTTACCGCGGCGGACGTTACCTGCAGGTCGCGCTGAGCGCGCCTGAAGGCAAGCCTTTGCCGGAGATCACAGAGCTGGAAAGCGTGGTCGTGCACAGCAAGGCGAAGCCCGCCGGCGACTTCGAGTGCTCGAACGAATTGTTCAACCGCATCCGCACCCTCATCCGCTGGGCGCAGCGCAGCAACCTGATGAGCGTGATCACGGACTGCCCGCATCGGGAGAAACTCGGATGGCTCGAGCAATACCACCTCCACGGCTACGCGCTCCGCTACGAGTGGGACATGGCCGCGATGTACGTCAAGGGCATGGGGGACATGGCCCAGGCCCAGCTCGACAACGGCCTCGTGCCGGACATCGCTCCGGAATACACGGTTTTCAAGGGCGGCTTCCGCGATTCGCCGGAGTGGGGCTCGTCGTTCGTTATCGTGCCATGGCAGCAATACGAAACCACCGGAGACATCTCCCTGTTGGTCACCTACTTCGACCGGATGAAGCGCTACTGCGATTACCTCGCGTCGAAGTCGCAGGATCTGATCGTCTCGCACGGCCTCGGCGATTGGTATGACATCGGCCCCAAAAAGCCGGGCTTCTCGCAATTGACCCCGATGAAAGTCACCGCCACCGCCTACTTCTTCCGCTGCGCGGACATTATATCCCGGACCGCGGCCCTGCTCGGAAAAACCGAAGACGCGGAAAAATATGGCGCGCTGGCCGCCAAGATCCGTGAGGCGTTCAACCGGAATTTCTGGAACGAGGAAGCAGGGATTTATTCCACAGGTTCCCAATGCGCCAATGCCGTGCCGCTGGTGATGGGGATAGCCGAACCGCACATGCGGCAACGCGCGCTCGATGCCATCGTCAAGGATATCGAGGCGAAAGGTCTCACCGCCGGCGATGTCGGATTCCACTACCTGCTCCGCGCCCTCTACGAAGGCGGACGCTCGGATGTCATCCACGCCATGACCAACCAGTCGGAGAAACCCGGCTACGGTTATCAACTCAAGAAAG
>CAIZQW010000406.1 GCA_903935195.1 uncultured bacterium | reverse complement strand
TCAAGTTATAGCCAAGGCTTAGTCTCACCACCTTGGATATTGGATATTGCTTTAGAACAGCCAACTCTCCCACCTTTAGAACTTTAGCAATTTAGAACTTTAGAACTTCTGCCTCTGGTACCAGAGGCTCTTCCGTCTTCTTCCTAAAGTCAGGAAGCCATCTTATATTTAAAACGTCGAGTATCGCCAGCATTGTGCAAAACAAATACCGATACGTGTGACAGAATCGACCGAGGCGACCGATGCGACAAGTGAGCCACATACCAGCCTACCCCCCTAGCGAAGCCATAACTAACACACTAACACTCGTTGAAGCGAAGCGTAAACCATTCGGCGAACGCCGAAAGCGTCAGCGGTATTAACGCCCTAACACACTTCCCAAATCAATCTCCAGCGGTTTCTCCGGCGGTCGGTGGCCGTAGCGCACGAGGCTAATGAGCGACCCGCGCTCATCCGTGGGCAGGGCCATGTCGCGCACCTGGAACCAGTCGGTCTCGCGGATGGACGGGCCTTTGGTTGGAAGTTCGCGGTCGCTGATGAAGACCCAGTTGGCGGCGTTGCAGAGACCTTGCGGTTGCGAGATCACTCCAACTACAAATGCTTAATGAGCTCAACATGTGAGCTCAAAGAACTCGGAACGGAGGCAAAAGCTGGTTGGTCTGCATTGTTTTTTGTGTTCACAATATATTGCTTAGGAACACGTGCAAAAACAAACAAATTGAAATCAACATCCTTTTCTTCAGCAGGTACTTGTGTCGCATCTAAAACGATCTCACCTAATTTATGTTCGTTAGCCGGGAACAAATGAGGTAGCGAAACTTCGACTATCCACAATATCTTTGGCAGCAAGGGAGTCATCAATTCAATAAGCTCTCTCTCTTCGCAATTTCCATCCCAATCTTGAATTGTTTTGAGATGCTCAATATACCGCTCACTCGGGACAGAGATGGCGCGCAGAACAACCCTCTGGCAAGACGGATGCGAATAAGCGCGTAACCGCATCGCCCACTTATTCGTTTCGTCTGTCATATAAGGACATAACGAATAGAGGAATTGCAACCCTAACACCTCTGCGGTCACTCCACTGTATTGGACGCCCGTCCCAAAAAGTTCGACAACATATTCAACATTTTCAGGTTTTGCATACAACCGTGGAACACAAAAATTTGCACCGAAGTTATCATCATGCCCAATAAAGCTACTTGTCCAGCTCTCGCTCGGAATATATCCTACTTTTCCGCCTATATTGAAATAAGAGATCTGCGCATCTGGTACCCATGTATCCTTGTTGAAGGTATGTCCATAAAAGGGGATGATATGGCGGTCATTATGCGCCGCCTCTGGACCATCCATCTTAAAACCCAGAAGCCCGCCAAAGCCCGATTCGATTCCCGCATAGAGATATTTTTGATAAGGGTGTGTATTTCTTAAGTCAGGGTCATAGGAATAATCCATGTCCCGGTACTGAACGTTAAGCGCATCAAAGATGGCACGGATTTGGCGGGGTGTGAGTCCGTTTTTCGGAAAATAAACCCCATCTTCCGTCGCCTTGCGTGCGATCGTGTTCAGCCAGGCATAAGACACATCACCCTCAGGTGCTATTCTTGAAATCAATGACCGCATCGCAACATGCGCACACGCTTTGTTGAGTGCATTCTGCTGGCAATAAAGTACCCCACGAACTTCAAAGATACCCTCTCCGACACGTACGTGGTAACTGGATTGACGAGGTACACAATTGTGATCATGTTGATATTTTTGGAAGACCGCCTCGAAAACATGCCAACGCTCCCGAACGACACCATTGACATCACACGGCTGATCACATTTTAAGATCATATAGCCAATTAAGTGACGGGAGTGTAAATGTTTTATTTCATCAACGGCCTCAATGCGCTCCGACCAAAAGGAAAAACGGTAAATGGGTTGCTGGCTGAGTTGATAACCCAAAGTAAGAATCTCTTCATTTTCCTCTTTGAGCATACCGACAGCAGGTATCTCCTCCACGACGAGCGTTCGGGTTAGAAAAGATCGCGCCAATGAGAAACAGCGATGAAATGCCGCTCCTCCCGAAAATTGCTCAGCAAAAGAAAAGACAGAAAAAGGCGCATCGAATGATTGAATATGGGGTTGAGTAAGAGAAGGAGCTAGACGATGCGCAACCATGACACAACCCTTTCACGCACCTCTTATTTAAAAACGAGGCTACTTTTGGCTGTTGCCTTGTGCGCTTCATTACCCTGACGGATAAAACGCCCCACTTCTCTGGTAAACTGCATTTCCACATTCTTTAACGACTTCATCTGATCACCAAAGCGGTTTTTAAAGGCAATAGCAATCTGTGGACTCGAATAGAGTGTCTGTGGCATACATTTCTCTTTCATTTTAGATTATACCATTCAAAACATGGACTTATCGTTTGAATTGCTTTTAATTTAACAAAGCCAGACCGTACACACAAGTTGAAAATGGTCGTCTCTTGCGTTTCGGTGCGTTCCGGTGCGCTTTCCTTGCATCGACCGGAAAAGGTCGTAAGGGCTGCCACCTCAAGCAGACTGGCTTTCAACTGCCCTCTTAGGTAAAGCAACAGCTCATCCACCCTCAGCAAAAAACTTGTTTTTTGCTGAGGAATCATTAGGACATGCCAGCGGTCGCACCAGTATGCCGTCCGTGTATCCACGGGCGAGGCATCTGTGCGCGACCGCTCGTTTCTTCGCGGCTTTCGCGGTAAAGAATTTATTTTCGTGTTTTTCGCCTGCCCGCCGTAGCCCGAAGGGCGAAGGTGGGTGGGTTTTGTGGTTCCGAACTCTTCACAACTCACAATTCACTATACCTGCCACTCAGCTATACCTGCCATCCACCCTCCCGCTCAACATCAATACAGACGCCGTTTGCAAACTTTTCACAAAACCACGCGGAGGCGAGACTCAGCGAGGGAGCAGGCTCTCTCTTCGATGGCCATGCCCCAAAACAATCAGCAGCACGCGAACGGGTAAAACATCGAATTTTCAAATGTAGAATGTGGATCTACGACCCCTGGTCTCTGTCAGGTGCGCTGACATAGCCTGCATCCACGAACACCTCCGTAGGCGGCTGGCAGTCAGATCCGACAGAGGACTGGTGTTCCGCGAGGACGAGGGGGACACTGCCGTGGTCACTGTGAATAGCGGGCTGG
>CAIZQW010000405.1 GCA_903935195.1 uncultured bacterium | reverse complement strand
TTCATATTTGATTCCCCACCGACTTCGGTTTCGACGGTAGGCACGCTCTAAGGGCTGGCTGAAAATGGCTTTCAAAAATTCAATCAACCGCTCTTCTTGCAACGCTTCCTCTGCACCTGGAGTAAAGATCGGTTCGCGTAGCATAGCCTCATAGCACTCCGGCGACTCATTGATCTTTTTGACTCGCTGAACAACGTCGGCGATGGGCTCCCCCTCCCTGCACTGAATAAACGCCTTGGCATTGAAATGCTGAGTAATGGTAGGGTCGCCCCAATAGATGGGAATCGTTCCAGCGAGAAACGCATCAATAATTTTTTCCGTCGTATAGCCCGGATAGGCGGTGTTCTCAAATGCTAGCGTAAACTTATGCTCAAGGAGAAGCGCCTGTTTGTCTTTAACTCTCCCTCCGATGTTGTTTCGCCATTTACCTCCGTAAGTCATGCCGTGATAGCTATTCAAGGCATCACAGATTTCAACCAACGGCCCTTGGCGATTCGACACGTTAGATATCACGCACGCGCAAAGACGCTTACGGCGGCTTGTTGCGCTTCGTTCATTTGCCTTTTCTCTGATAGCCTCACATTCCGAGAGTGTCTGGTGCCAGCGATATAAGGGCCAACGTAAGTAGCGATCCCCAAAATGGATATCATTAAAACCAATGGCATAATCGCTCGTATTAAAATCCGGAATTAAGTTCTCCCCCGCAAGCCAAATTCTCACCCCTGGATACGTGAGGGCGAAATAATCCATATTGTAGCAAATCAAATAATCGGGATTATTTTGGGTCTCGACAAAATCAAATGCATGCTCCATTAATTTGATTATTGCTCTCATCCGCTCACGAGCAAAGCAAGTTGTTCCCCAAATTTTGATTATTTTCTTTTTCACTGCCTTTTCCGTTTGGCCATGGGGCCTTTCTCAAGGATCATTCTTAGTGATGCCAAATATCGGCTTGATCGTGTTCGAACGCGAAAACGAATAAAGGGCTTCAGATAGGCCAAGCCCGGAATAAGTGTTTTAGGCTTAGGCTCAAAATCAACCAAGCGAATCCGATAGTGTTGGGGACTCACCCATTGTATAAGAATATTCCGAGGATCAAAAAGTGCGATTGCATAGTGAACCGCCTGATCAAAGAAACCTTCGATATCTCGGTATAACGCCTCACCTAACGAAGACCCCGTCAATCGCGCCAGCTCCTCATCTGCAAGTTGAGCGTAACTGCCATCGTAGTTTGTTAACAACGACTCCGTTAATCCCCAGCCATAGCGAGGCGAATAGAGAGGCTCCATGTGTTCTGGAAAAACAGACATCAGTTCCGCAGGAAGACGCTTCTTCAACCGCTCATAATAACGCCACTCTTGCATGTTGATATTCAACCAAAACAGATGCCTTGTCAGGGACAACCGCATCCGCGTTTGTAAGGATCGTGGATGCCAAATATCGTGCCCACGGTAAATCACATAAAACTTAAGACACAGTGGCTTGTCCGGAACTCGATAGCAGCAACGAATCGTGCCCTCGCCAATTAATTCATAAGCGGACAAATCATCCGTATATATCTTCCGCTCTTTTAAATAAAATCGCCAACTCATAGTCGCCGTCCTTGGGGGGCAAGTTGCTCAGTACTCTTACGATTCTCGAGGCCAATATGTAGACAACCAGGGCACTGGTTTACAATATTGATGAAGGTGCTTCCCTTGATAGCCTACAAGCGCCTCATCCGGATCTGGCTTGCCGTGAAAAGCTAAAATTCGGCACTTCGGTGGCAATGTTGGGGTAAACAGGTGATTCAATGGGAACATCCACATCGCGTGTCTCTTAAAGCTACGCACCCACTCGTTGGGCCACCAATAGACTTCTTTCATCGCATGCGTCAAGAAAGCCTGCTCGGTTCTAAAATAGTTTTTATCAATAGCCCGATTCATTTGCGCAAGAAACGTTTCGTAAATATACTGTGAGCGTCCAGCTTCAAATCTGAAGACCGAGGAGTTGCCAATCGCCGGTGCTTTTTTGAATATCGTCTTACGTAACTCAACCCAGTTATGAATGATACAGTTCTTTCCGGGCATATACTCAAAGAAGCAATCTAAATCACCGGTGATGGCTATATCGATATCCAAAAACAAGGTCGGCCCTTTGAGATCTGCAGCGCCATCAGCTGTCACAGCTAATTTCATAAAAATATTTGGCCACGGCCAGGGCATGTGAGGATCAGGGAGAATATCAACCGCTTCAACGCCTTGATCCAATCCTGCCTTGTCATCCGTTATGCAGACGAATCTGAATGGCCGATGCAAATATTTCTTCACGCCGGCATACAAATTGTTCACATAGTATGCGGGATACCTTGTTCCCCACTTCAGACATAGCACATTAACACGTTCTTGTTGTTGATTCGTTGTATTCATAGGTATTCTTCGCTTTTCAACCTTTGAGCAGCCACTTCCAGACTGGCCAGATATGGATATTAACGCCGTCACGCTGAATCGTCCGAACCTCATCACTAAGGGTCAGAATAAGCGCTTCGGAAATTTGATAGTACCGAGCTACAGCAAGCAACGGAGTCAGCTCGCGCGTAAAGGTATCTGGATCTGAGATGTCCTGACAAACTTGCACAGCTAAGCAGGGTTTTCCCTTTACATCGTCCACAACAAAATCAACTTCTTGTCGCGTGGATAAGGCAAGGCCGTAGCCAATCCTCGGATAGCGCCTTGACAGTTCTGCAAAAACAAGGTTCTCCAGCGCACGTGAAAAGGAACCATCCCATGTCGGACTGTTATAATTGGCAAACGCCCAATCAACAGCATAAATCTTTCGGTAGTTTCTGGAAATTTGTTTGACGGAGTCCGTATACAGCGGGACGGTCTGAAAGAGCCAGGCATCTTCAGCATATCGAATATAGCGAGCAATAGCCTCGCGCCCGGTATTTAACCCTGCTCCTGTCAGGCACCCCATCGCACTCTTAATCGTAAACGGTCTTGCCATACAAGCGAGCAGATAAGCATATAAGGCGATGCAGTCGTCAACACTGTGTATCTGGTTTCGTTGAATGATATCGCGCAGCAACATCGTATCATAATACTCACGTAATAGCGCGGACTTCGTAAATTCAGCAACCTGCGAAATTACAGGGAAGGAACCCCATCGTAAATACTCTTCAAACGCTCGGTGAATGGCGGCCAACTGACGTGTTGTCTGCCCATGTGGATCAATCTTCTTAAAGTTAAGAAATTCACGAAACGAAAGTGGCGTGATTATTGTTGAGATTGCTTTGCCTCGCAACGAGGTGGCTATTTCGGTTGAGAGCAGCCTGGCGGAGGATCCAGTGACAATCACTTGCCAATGTGGATTTCTGGAAAGTTCAATCACATAATCTTCCCATCCCTGCACGCGATGTAGCTCATCAAAAATGAAAACTAGCGGGGTCTTCAGTTGAAAAGATGGGTTTTGCTGAAAGAATAACCTCTGGATACAGGGCAACTGCTCTGCTTTCATCTGTGCAAGGACTGGATTGTCAAAATCCAGATGGCAGATATGAGCTCTGTCAGGAATGAAACCTTCCCGGATCAACTCTTCTGCACATTGCATCGCCTGAAAACTCTTGCCGACACGCCGTGCACCGATCAGTACCGAGACCATATTCGGAACACGGTGGATGCGTCCAGCCCGTGGAATATAGTCCGGGAACCCGAGTTCCCGGAAATCGGCCAACTTACGTCCTATTTCCTGTTCAATCATTGAGATTCCTTTTGTGTAAATTATTTTTGCACAAAATGGCTATTTGTGTCAATTATTTTTACACAAAACTTCTTTATACACGTCAATCGTCTTTTCAACCATCTGCCTCAAAGAAAAGTTCGCGAGCGCATATTCTCGAAGCCCCATCAGCTTGGCACGGGAGGACTCGATAATTGCTGCACCGAGCGCCTTTGCGTCCTCGATCGGCACCAGCCATCCCGTAACCCCAGGCTTCACGATATCAAGGGCCCCTCCATGGGCGGTTGCAATCACTGGGCAATTCATCGCCAAGGCCTCGACCAGTGTACGGCCAAACGTCTCGGGTTTTCGCGTCGTGGCTGAAACAACAACATTCGCGCAGGCGTAAACTTCAGGCATCTTGCTCTGACTTCCTGTGAAGACCACTTGCTCCTCGAGATGAAGATTTTTTACAAGCGCCTTAAGTTCTTCAGCGTAATTTTCTTGGCCTGCCTGAGGACTTCCCACGATCAGTAGCTTCCAGGCGGGAAGTTGGCCTGACACCTCTGCCAATGCCTTGATGGCCCAGTCGATCCCTTTCAACGATGAAATGCGACCGACAATTGCGATCACAAAACGATCTTGCAAATCATATTGTCGCTTGAAACCCTCAATCCATTGCTTGTCAACCTTCTCTGGATTAAACCCCTCTGCATCCATCCCCCTCGGGATCAGGCGGAAATGTTCATCCGTGATACCGTAGTGTTGCTTCAGGTAATCACGCATGGCTTCGCTGGCCCCAATCACACGCTCCGCACGTACCATAATCTTGCTGTACCCGCTCACGGTATTGAAACCGTGAACCGTAGAGACGACTGGTATGCCAAGGGGGAGATTCGCAAAGCGGACGAGCCAGCCTGGCACACGACTGCGCACATGCAAAATATCTGGCTTGAGTTCACGCAAGATGGCACGTAACTTCAATACGCGAAAAGGAAAGGTCAGTGGATTTTTTGACTTCACATCGCAAACAATGTGTGTGCCGCCCTCAGATAAAATCTGGGGAACCAACTTCCCACCTAACGAGATGACTGTATTACAAATTCCGCGACGGACAAATTCGCGGTTGAGATCAACCACGCCCCGTTCAGTCCCACCTTCATTCAATGAGGGTATTAGTTGTACGATATGCATAGAAAACTTTTTAATCACTTCATTGCGAGCACTGCGTGCTCGCAATAAGCTCCGCGACACGATCAACCTCGACAAGCGCACCTTTAGACTTTAAAATACCGCTTTGCTCCCACAGATCAAAGGGGGTGACCCACCCCTCCTGCTCAAGCATCTCAATTCCTCTGGCCACTCGGCTCTTTTTCTTGCCATCCAGGGAACGTAGCGGCATATTCAACAGCCCAACAGGTGCGCCACTCCCCAGCGATTCATAAATCATGGAGACACTATCGCGTGTCACCCATACAGCCGTTGCACCCGCCAGCTTTTCAGCTACCCATCCGCGGGGCGTCTCTTCGACAGGAACAACATCAATTGCAGGACAAGCTATTTTTAATGCATCAATAAATCCAGCGGGTGTACGTCTGGAGGTCGTCAGTAAAAATTTCGCCTCCGATTGCCGACTGCTCACCGCTTTCAGTTGTTTAACCACCTGCTTTTCATTCCACCCATATTCCTTGCTCGGCCCACCAATCAGGATAAGCGTATGTGTTTTAGGACTCTCGGGCGAGGGGTGAACGCCATGAAGCGCCCCAAGGGTTGGAATAATGTGGGCGGGTGAATTTGCCAACAACGCTGGCGTCAAATCATGACGAGGGACAACGCAGAAATCAAACCAACTCATCGGGAACGAGGGTTTCATGCACAGTACAGTCTTGGCCTTTCGCAACAACACCCCAGACAGCAACAACGGCACATGCATCCCATGCCCAGCAGCAATAATAAACGTCGGAGTTCCTGCCTGTCCGCCGTTGGCATCGCGTAAGCGGAAACACGCTCTCCAAACCGCGCTCCACTTTGCCCTAAAGCCCTTGCCTGAGAGATCCAGTTCGAAAACATGCCCCTTCAGTCGATTCGCCAGGGCAGTAGCCAGACCACGCGTCTGACTTAGATGTCCAGCCTTGCCATCGCTCAAAATCCAGATGTTTAAGCTCACGTGCAGACTCCGTCCCTGTCAATCATGCACGAACATAAATGGATTCGCATCATTAACTTGCTTGTAATAAACATGTTATAACTCTTCTCATAACCTGAAAAGTGAAGCAGAGAAGATCTAAAAACAGTTTAAAATATACCATCTTTCCGCCCCCCAAGTCGAGCCACTTTTTTCGGGGTTTTTATTTTGGTATTGCTATCTGAACGTAAAACAATTTTAATACTCCCCATTATGCAATCTTCAAGGAGTTATTATGGCACTAAATATTGTAAGCAAAATTGATAATCGGGTAACCATCAAACATGTCCTGCTCAGTGTCTCAGACAAAACTGGCCTTGACACCTTCGTCCCAGCACTGATTGCCGCTTGCCCTGAGGTTAAACTCCTCTCAACAGGGGGAACCTATACCGCCCTCCAAAAGATGCTGACCCAAGAGCAAGCAGCCAAACATCTCGTCTCCGTCTCCGACTATACGGGACAGCCAGAAATGCAAGGCGGACTTGTGAAGACGCTTGATTTCAAAATTTACCTTGGGATCCTAAGCGAAACCTACAATGAGGCGCACCAACAGGATTTGCAACGCACCCGCGCTGTCGCGATCGATATGGTGGTCGTAAACCTCTATCCTTTCAAGCAAGCCATCGCCAACCCCGATGTCACCCCTGAGTCCGCCCGCACAAACATCGACATCGGCGGTCCCTGTATGGTCCGCGCCTCTGCAAAAAACTATTTGCGCGTCGCCTCGGTCACCGATCCAGTTGATTACCCAGCATTGATCACGGAGTTGAAGTCGCAAAAAGGGACCCTCAGCCTAGAGACCCGCTTGGCGCTCATGAAGAAGGCTTTTGCTCACACGGCTGCGTATGACACTGCGATTGCGGAATTCTTTGCGCGCGCCACCCCCGAACGTGTCGCCCAGACGTATCAACTACCCTCATGAAAAACTATCTGCTTGAACTGCTTCGACGTACGACCAGCGACTTACCCGCTGATGTCGAGTGTGCGTTACAACAAGCCACTGATTCGGAGTCTCAAGATACGCAGGCCGCCCCCTTCTTAAAGACAATCCTCGACAACGTAAAGATCGCCCGAACACAGGCCGCCCCCCTCTGCCAGGACACAGGAACACTGACCTTCTTCTGGACTGTTCCGCGTGGGACTGATACGTGGCAACTCGAGCAAGTAGCAAAAGAGGCTGTTAAAGAGGCTACCGTGAAGGGCTGGCTACGCCAGAACACCATTGACACCCTAACGGGAACCTCTATCGCCACCAATGTGGCGGAGGGCACTCCGGTCTGCCATTTTGAACAGGCGGACACTCAAGCCATCGAGGTCTGGCTACTCCAAAAGGGAGGCGGCTCTGAAAACATGAGTTGTCAATTCAGCCTGCCCGATGAGACGCTCCACGCTGGACGTGATCTGGAAGGTGTGCGCAAATGTATCCTCCATGCCGTCTTTCAGACACAAGGCTTTGGTTGCTCGCCAGGCATACTCGGTGTCTAGCTCGGTGCTGACCGAGGCGAAGGCTTTCTGCTCGCTAAAAAACAGCTGTTGCGCCCCCTAGCCGATGCTTCCCCTATCCCTGAAATAGCTGCCCTTGAAAAGCGACTTCTCCAAGAGGCAAACTCCTTGGGCATCGGCCCCATGGGCATGGGTGGCAAAACCACCCTGCTCGGCGTGAAGATAACCTCCGCACCGCGTCTCCCAGCCTCTTACTTTGTCACAATCGCTTATATGTGCTGGGCCTGCCGCCGGAGGGGCTTCCGTCTTCAAGGTGACCAGCTCACCTGGCTAGGGTGAGATTTTTGTGACCACACAGTGGTCACAAAGACGTGTTTAAAACAGCTGTCCTTCGTGATGGAAGTCCATACGGTCCCAAGGCTCAATCGGAGGTGGAGGCAGCCCGCCTTGCTTAAGCGACTTAATCATCCACGCCATGTTCTTGCCGACAGTTCTCATCTGTTGCATGCCTTCGCAATCCTTTCGGACCTCTTCAGGCGTCATTCCGTGCACAGCATTCCAATA
>CAIZQW010000404.1 GCA_903935195.1 uncultured bacterium | reverse complement strand
GCCTTCGGCGATCTGCGCGCCACATCAAACCCGATGCCGTCATCCTCGATCCTGACCTGGAACAGCTCATGATCCATCTTCATGCTGATATTCACCGTCTTCGCCGAGGCATGCTTCAAGATGTTCGCCAGCGCCTCCTTGACAGCGCTTCCAACCGCCGCACGCGCCTCTGGCCGCATCGCGACAGGCGGGACCTCGGGCATCGTCTCAAAGTGGCACTGGATCGGCGTTTCCGCAAAAAACTCCTCGGCATCCTGGCAAATCCGGTTCACCAGCCCCGCCAGGGTGTCGTTCCGCGGATTCATCGCCCAGATGATATGCTCCAGCTCACTGGCTGCTTCGCGCACTCCCCGGGCCATCTCCTGAACCCGTGAATGCGTCGGCCTGTTATTTATTGAGTCACCGACAGCCATCTCGCCAAGCATCGACAGTCTCGCCAAACGGCTGCCGATCTCATCATGCATATCGCGTGCAATGCGGGCACGTTCCTGTGAAAGAGAATGGCGCTCGTGAAGGCGCACGCCGACGATATAGCGCCACAGGCCAAACAGAAGGCTCGCCGCAACCGTCCCGATCAACGCCCAGAACCAGAGCTGTTGCGTGACCGGCAGGAGGATGCCCAATACAATCCGTTGAGACGCACCAGGTTGCCGGTCTTCAAGGTTGATCCGCCAGACGTTTTCACCGGCGCTGGCGATTTCCGAGACCGAACAGCCTTCCTCGGCCTTCCAGACGGGTTGCTGACGACTATAGACAAAAAGATCTCCTTCGCACGCACCAGCATCGGTCAGTTCAATCTCCAACGCATCGCGTGACGCTTTCACGTTCTTGACCTCTGCGGCGCCACAGTAGATATGAAGCCCGGAACCGATCAGTACCGGCTTGTCCGGGGAGCAGTCGAGATCCGTGAAACGGAGGTGCTGGGACGCTGACGGCCCGAGTGCCGGCGTCGTCCATGAACCTTTCGCCACACCGAGATACCGGTTATCCCAGAAGGACCAGACCGCATAGCGATGCTGGGGATGCATACCGACCTTTGCGAAATCAAGCGTAACCGTCCGCTCCGTTGTGCCAGGATTCCAGAGAAGTGCCACAGTCATCTCGCCCCATGCACGACGGACGTGTCCAAGGAGGCGCGGCCACTCCGGTGCTGTACAGAGATCGAGCACCTCGGTCCGCTCGCGCGCAGGCGGGGTCATCACTTCGACGTTGCGCCAGTAGGGCCGGAAACTCTCCCAGTGCCATGGATCGGCAGTAATGGCCGCACCGCAGGAGAGGCCCACCATGCTCATCCAGGTTCGCACAAGCGGCCAACCGCCTTTAATCGCGCTGACATTGTCGATGTCGGTACCCATGTAGTATGAATCAGGATCCACCGCGAACCAGCGTCCATTGAGATGATAGGAGCGCAACACATCCGTCATGGTCATACGGACCGACTCGCGCGAGGCCCAAGACCCTGTCCGGTTGGCATCCACCATCCCCACGGTGGCGCGCTCCGGGCGGCTATCATTGTACAGCAGGTACGTCCCTTCCCCCGCTGCCTCGCGAAGCTTCTCGAATCCTTCACGCTTGGCTTCCAAGAGCGTATGCTCCTTGATTGCTTCAGGGGGGATGGTGAGTCCTGTACGGTTGATCTTGATATCGGTAAAGCCCATTTCAACCCCGAACCGGATTTGCTGGGCAAGCGCATCAAACCCTGGGTAGCCATCAAAATTCAGAAAAATTCCGGGGCGGGCTCCAGTTGACGCAATACGGCGTGCATAGAAGCCAAGGCCCTCCGGAAACTTAGAATTAGTTCTCAGAAATATGTTATAGTACTCCACGTCATAGCCTGAATCAATCTCCATGACATTGGGACGCAGGCGACCGCGGGAGGTAAGCACGGCTTCGACCTCCGACAGCACGTCCTTGCCCTTGACATTTAGTCCGTGAAACGACCAACTGTTCCAGCCGGCCAGCGCCCCTTTGTCCGTCCGTGCCTGATGCGTCTTTGCAACCCAGTCCGCCCAGCGAGGCAAGGCTTTCCGTGGCGACTCCGTGAAGAGCGCCACCTGCTGCCCCCAGCGCGTCTCGCCCGGCTTGACCAGTACGCCGCTCATCTCGGAACTGAACGCAAAGGCCACCTTACCTTCGCCTTGATGATTGACACTCGCCTC
>CAIZQW010000403.1 GCA_903935195.1 uncultured bacterium | reverse complement strand
GCAGCGGTTTTGATCGAGGCGTTGCCGTATATTGAAGACTTCAGAGGCTCAGTCATCCTCGTGAAGGTCGGCGGCAGTGTGATGGAGGTGCCTGAAAACCTGGATTGCCTGCTCTCGGACATCGCATTTCTGAATGTTGTCGGGATCAAGACGATTTTGGTGCATGGTGGGGGCAAGGCGATCTCCAGAGGCATGGAGAAGGCCGGTATCCCGCCTCTCTTTGTCATGGGTTTGCGGGTCACAACCGAAGAGACCGTCCGGGTGGTGGAGCAGGTCATCAAAAACGAAGTGAATGCGAATGTAGTTCGGTTGCTCCAAAAGCACAAGGCTTTGGCGAGACCGCTTCATGGCGATTGGATCTTTTCTGTCGCCAAGAAGACAGGAAAAAATCCGGAGACCGGCGAGGTCGTGGATTGGGGCTATGTGGGTGAACCTGTCGCGGTTGAAACACGCCCCGTGCAAGAGATGTTGGACGCGGGGATTGTGCCGGTCATCACCCCGCTTGGAACTGGCGTTGAGGACGGCAAGACATACAATGTCAATGCCGATACTGCTGCGGCCGCGCTGGCCAAGGCGATGAAGGTGAGGAAGCTGGCGTTTATCTCGGATGTGCCGGGATTGCTCATGGATGTCAATGATCCAGGGAGTTTGCTGGCGACGCTTAAGATCGGTAGCGTGCAGAAGCTTAAAGGCGAAGGTATCGTCGGTGGCGGCATGTTGCCCAAGTTAGACAGTTGCGTGGAGGCGATCCGCGCCGGAGTGGGCAAGGTCCATCTGATTGATGGCCGTATGCCGCATTCGTTGCTGTTGGAGATTTTCACAAAACAAGGTGTAGGAACGGAGATTATAGCAGATGAGTAAGAGTACGGATATTGCAGCATTGTTTGATCAGTATGTGATGCATACCTATTCGCCAACCGCGACGCTGGTTGACGGTAGCGGATGCAAGGTTCATAACCCTGAGAAGAATACCTTCTTGGACTTCACGTCGGGCATTGCTGTCCATAACGTGGGCCATTGCCATCCCAAGGTGGTCAAGGCGATCCAAACGCAGGTCGCCACCCTCGGGCATACCTCTAATTTGTTTTATACGACAGGTCAGGCACTCCTTGCCCAGCGCCTTTCCAAGCTCTCCCTGAATGGAAAATGTTTCTTCTGCAATTCGGGTGGGGAAGCGAATGAAGCCATGATCAAGTTGGCGCGTGCCTGGGGGCATGAAAAGGGCAAGTACGAGATCATCTCGATGCAAAACTCCTTCCATGGTCGTACGCTGGCGACATTGACAGCAACGGGCCAGGCTAAAGTGCAGAAGGGCTTCGACCCCTTGCCGATTGGTTTTGCGTATGCGGAGTTTAACAATCTTGATTCTGTCAAGGCTGCTATCAACGAACACACCGTTGCGGTGCTGATCGAAGCGGTGCAGGGCGAAGGCGGCGTGATTCCTGCCACCGAAGAATTTGTCGTTGGCCTGCGTAAGCTTTGCGATGAGAAGGGGTTGCTCTTACTGTGCGATGAAGTGCAGTGCGGCATGGGGCGTACAGGTAAGTGGTTTGGCTGGCAGAACTATCCTGTCAAGCCAGATGCTTTCACGCTGGCTAAGGCCTTGGCGGATGGCATTCCGATGGGAGCCTTGGTGGCTACAGCTGCCTTGTCGGATGTCTTTAAGCCCGGCATGCATGCGTCAACCTTCGGTGGTAACCCAGTCTCCTGTGCTGCAGCATTGGCGGTCTTGGATGTGATCGAGGAAGAAGGATTGCTCGAGCACACCAGCAAAATGAGCGAGCTTTTTGTTGAAGGGCTTAATGTTTTTGTTGAAAAGTACGAGCAGGTGTTGGAGGTCCGCGCAAAAGGACTGATGGTTGGCTTGGTTGTTGAAGGAAGCGCTAAGGAAATCGTGGATGCCTGCAGAGACAATGGCCTCCTGTGCTGTGTCGCTGGCGAGCACGTGGTCCGTTTCCTCCCGCCCTTGAATGTCAAGGAGACCAATATCGAAGAGGCTCTCGAGATGTTGGGTGATGCGCTGGATTCAGTTTATGGTGGTGAAGAAGCCGCTGAATAGAGGACATGAAGATATTGGATATATCTGGGTTTGTTAATAGACACGCGAAGAAGTTTGTCTTGATTGGCGGTTGGATTTTGGCAGCCTCGTTGCTGTATGTACGGCCGCCGGTCGCCCAGAATGTCCATGAGAATGAGAAAGCCCCTGACGATTGGGCTCGTCTTGTGCTGGAGGATCAGCGCTATCTCAAAGTCGTTGGGTACACGACGAAGGTGCGCATTCAGCACGCGAAAGAGCGTCTTGATCAATATGGAGGATCGCTGGATGGTCTTCGCCAGAAAACATCCGCCTATTCCTTCATGTTGAACAGTTACGAGGATCGTGACGATGTCTTTGAGTTGATGCTGTGTTGCCGCCAGATTTCCTCGTTGAAGGCAGAACATGAGACGCTGAAGGCACAGGTTACGCGTTTACAAGATATTATCCTCCGGACCAATACGTTGAATCGTGTGATCCAGACATTGGAGGAGGAGAAGTCGCGTCATACCGCTCTCGGACTCGTCTCCGCAATTGACCAGAATATTGCCGAACGTCGCGCAAACTTGGAGCAGATCGTCTCGCTTCAACAGCCCTTGCAGGCCTTCGTTGAGAGAATGAATGGCTTGGGGGGCATGGTGGACGAGCTTTATGAGCGGTCCAATACGAAAAGAGACGCTGCGATTCAGGGCATGTTTCTGGTTCGTACGGTTGATTTGCGAAGGGGTTTGTCCTCTTTTGTGCGCTACCTGCCTCTGTGGCAGGTTAAAGTTTCTGGATGGTGGCGTACTCAGTTTCCTCAAACAGTAGATTTCTGGCTACGGTTCCTTGTGCTTTTTGCGCTGATGGCCTCTCTTTTCACCTTTCTAAAAGCCCGTTGGGTCAAACCCTTCCTGCTTCGCTCTGCCTTAGTGGCAAATGAGCCCTCGGTGTTGAGTCTCTTCTCTTTCGGGTATGGATTGTTGACGCTGGCCATGGTCTTTTACCTGTGTGTCTTGTCAGGGTGGGTGTCGGAGGGCGCGGCAAACGCCTTTACACAGGTCTATCAGGTGCTTTTCTCAACAGGTGTCCTCTTGCTGGCCATGTTGATGAGAAATGCAATCTCCCGTGAGACGCGAGGGGTCATCCGTTTCGTGATGCCAGTCATTGTCCAGCATCTGCTCTGCGCCACACTCTACATCACCCTTGTTCCTCGTATTCCTCTGTTGGTGATCCTTCCCGTCATCAATCTATTGGTTGCTTTGTGGTTGATTCGCTGTCTGATGTCGGAAAGACATGACACGTTCACCTTTTTGATTGGAGCCCTCACCATCCTGCAATCCTTGGTCTCCACGTGGATGGTCTTCTCGGGGTTTGTCTACTTTGCCTTTACCATCACCCTCGGTTGGCAGGTCTTGGTAGCGCAAGTGATGTTAGCGATTGTTGTCTCTCTGAACATCTATCATTTGATTTCGCGAGATGCGGCGCGTCCGTTCCGGATTGTCCTCTTGAAGAGGCTGGTTCTTCCACTCGTCTGGGTGGTGTTGTTGGCCTTCCTCTTTGCTTGGTTGACTCAGACCTATCACCTCCAAGATTATTTTGAAAAACTCTTTCGCATGCCCTTGCCTTTGGGGGAAGTGGCCGTCATCACGATGAACCGGTTGTTGTTGATTGCACTCCTGTCCCTGTTCCTACAGTTCGCCGTTAAGTTCGTATCTGAACAGGTGCGATATCGTCTGCGTGACATGGACGAATCGGATGCGGCCCTCTATACCTCGACACTGACGATTGGGCGATATCTATCCTGGGGTCTCTTCGTGATTGTGGCCTGCGTGATCTGCCAGATCAATGCGAAGAGTATGGTCGTGATGCTCGGCGGATTTGGTTTGGGATTGGGGTTGGCATTGAAAGGGGTTGCTGAAAATTTCTTCTCTGGAATTACGCTGCTTGTTGGCCAAGAGATTCGTCCGGGTGACTTGGTGGAGATTGGCGGGGGACAGTTCGCAACCGTACAGAAGATCAACTTCAGCCGGACGATCGTTGAAACAACCGATGGTGCAGTTATTACGTATCCAAACGCTGTTGTGACCTCGAAGGAATTTAGAAATTGGACGCGGAATGATAAATATCGTCGCTACGATATCGCGATGGATGTCGCGTACGGGACGGATCTCGAGCTTGTCAAACGCCTGCTGTTGCAGGCGACTGTAGAGCAGGAGAATATCGCGCGTGATTCTCTTCGTAAGCCAATGGTGTTAATACAAGGTTTCCAAGAGAGCGCGATTCGCTTCATCGTTCGAATTTGGATTGAAATGCCTGTATATACTGAGGTTTCAACGCAACTTCAAATTCGAATGTATACGCTTTTGAATCAAAATAAAGTTTCGATTCCATTCCCGCAACTTGATGTTTATCTCAAGAATTCCTCTTTAAAATGAGGGGAATAATGAGAGAAGAAAATAAAAAAAGTACGCGTGCGTGAAGAGCTGTTTTTTGCGAGCGAAAAATATTTTTTTATTTTTTTAAAAAAGCTCTTGCATCTTCTCGCAAAAAATATTACATTACTAATCAAACAACGGATTGATATACATTATGTAGTGTGTCAAGAGAGTTGTTGATTCATTATCAACGAAAGGATAAAGTCATGGCTACAGCAAAGAAAGCAGCTCCTAAGAAAGCAGTCGCGAAGAAAGCTCCTGCAAAGAAGGCTCCTGCTAAGAAGGCTCCTGCTAAGAAGGCTCCTGCTAAGAAAGCAGCAAAGAAGTAGATCGCCTTTTTTAGTCGTAATGACAATAAAAAACACTTCCGCCTCGCGGAAGTGTTTTTTTTGTGTGTGAAGCCCCCGGGGATAAACGAAGCGTAACTTGGAGCGGAATGCGGAAGTGTGAAACTCCCTGGGACCGCGGACACTCCTGTCCGCCAGAGTAAGTCGTTAGCCCATGGATATAGGGAGCTATAAAATTGGTTGGCGAGAGGGTTGCGGCTTGAGAAGGTTCGT
>CAIZQW010000402.1 GCA_903935195.1 uncultured bacterium | reverse complement strand
TCTCTGTAATCCTTTCTATCCTGTGTTTTACTTCTTGCCCCCAGTGGTGAACTAAGCCATAGACGTTCCAAACACGAATAACACCGAGAAAACCTTGGAAAATCAAGCTGCTGAAAGCCGGTAAAAGCATAATTGCCAACATCGCACGCATGGCTAAAGGGATATCCTGCGCTGGCAGATTTTGAATCGTCCCGAAATACCACTTCGCAACAAAGGGGATCTGTCCCATCAGGGGAAAGAGCATGAGGACAAGGCCGGCCACAAACGCATATTGAAAGAGATGATGGCTCCTGCGGTCTTTGGGAGGGAAGGCGAGGACCACAGCCTGCATCCGAAGGGCGGAATAACTGACAGGGTTGATAATGCCCATGGCGACATAGTGAATCGGGAGCATGCGTTCAGCATCTGCAGCGCGCGCGATGAAGGCCCCCACCATAAACCCTGAAAGCGCCAGCAGAATGCCGCCAAAGGAGATCGGGAGTGTAAAGAGGAGTTGCGACCGCATCGAGGCGACACGTTCCGTCGCAGGCTGGAGCTCGCGGATATAAGGCCCGGCAAACCATTGCGCCAGGAGCATCTCGAGTAAGACAGGAATCGTCATCGCGAGCAAGCCCATTCGATAGCCTACGAGTCCGTAATGGATGAAAACAGGAGTCAGAATTGCTGTAAGCGCGATACGACCGAGGGTCGCCCAATTGGCGACAGAACTTGCTCGGGCGTTGTAGAGGGCCGTGAGGGCAGGGGTTCGTATGAAGAAGAGGAATTGCATCGGAATCGAGAGGAAGAGCACTTCGCGAGCGATTTCCGCCATTTGGCCTTTGAGTCCCAGAATCGACTCGAAGATGACGGGATGGATGGCTGGCAGGCAAGCGCAGGCCTGAAGGACGAGCAGGACAATCGTCATGAGGAAGTTCAGCCGCTTGAAGAGGGCAAATCCCTCTTTGGAGCGAGCAAAGACCATACCTGTTGTGAGAAGGCCACCCCCGCAGGCGCTGATGACGAACATCAAGGCTTGGCCTTGTGCAAAAGCAGCGAGGTCCCGCACGCCATGATCGCCGTGCGACACGATGGAGGCCACGAGCGGATAGGTCAGACTCTGGGAGACAGCCTGAATGATGAGGGGTATGTAGAACTGAGTCGCCCGCAAGGGCGTATAGTCCGAGGGAGGGTGGGGATGCAAGAGGCTCATGAATTTTTCTTCACGACGTGCGCATAAAAGGGATATTCTTTGGGATCTGCTCCTTCAGGGATGCCCCTCCAGCGTTTATAAGCATAAAGCCACTGGGTCGGAAAGCGCCGGATCAATCGTGAAGAGGCATCTGAGACACGTTGCGTCAGCTCCTCAATGGTTTCCCCTTCGATAGGAGCGATAAAGATTGGTTTGACGCACCGGTAATGGCCGTCAGGTCGCGCCTGCATAAAGCCTACGCAGATTAGAATATTCCTCTTGATGCGTTGAGCAAAAAAGGCCGGCGTCGGGGCTGTCAAGGCCGGATGGCCCAGAAAAGTAGACCAGATGCCGCCTTTATTTAGATTAAGATATTGATCGGCCAGCAAGGCCACGTTTCCGCCCTTTCTGAGGGTTCGGAGAATGGGCATGATCGCGCCCTCGCTGGAGACGATCTCCTGGCCAAGCCTGGAACGGAAGCCATTGAGTTTTGCTGTGGTTGCTGCGCTTCCCAAGTCTTTCCCGACACTGAGAAGGGGAAAGCCGTTGGCCAAGACGGCATGACCCCCAAGCTCCCAATTCCCGTGGTGAGACGTGACAATGATTTTGGGTCCGGGAGTATCTAAACCTTTCTTCCACTCGTGCGGAAGGTTCACCCATTCGAGAATACGCTCTTGGCTGTTGCGAGAAAACCAAAACATATCGAGGAGGACGCGCGCAATATTGCGGTAACAACCGAGCAGGATGAGACGTTGGCGCTTTTCCGAGAGCTTGGGAAAGACGTACGCGATGTTGGCGAGGGCCAAGCGCCGGCCTTGAAAGTCCAAAATAGAGCCGATTTTGCCCAAAATCCTCGCAAGGGCAACGACCTGCCGGCGACTGAGATAAGGGATTGTCATGAGGGCAAGCGAAATGGGAAGGCACTCGAGTTGAGCGCGCAGGCTTAACCATACTGTTTTAGGTTTTCGTGCCATCCGATGTTTCCGCTTGGACCGTCAGTCTTTCAACTTTCAACTTTTGATTTTTTAGTATACCACACCCCTCTCCGCCGAAACCAGTGCTTTTTCCTCTTTTCCCGCTCGACTTAGCCTCCAGCTTTTGGTATTTTGTATGTCCTTTCATCCCGAGGTGGGGTGAATCATTGATCCTGTACGGGCTTTCATGGCTGACTGCCCTGCGGGTTCAGGCTTCAACAAGAACGAGGTAGAATATGCCTAAAATGAAGACCAAAAAGTGCGCAACCAAGCGCCTTAAAATGTCGGCCACGGGTAAGGTGAAGCGTTCACAAGCGGGCAAATCCCATCTAAATGGGTATAAGGCACGCGGACGTAAGCGCAATCTCCGTGGTACCACCACCATTGATAAAACATTCGAAAAGACTGCGGCCCTTATGCTGCAGGGCAACTAAGGAGATTGAGCCATGCGTGTCACAAATGCACCTGCTTCAAGAGAACGCCGCCGCAGGCGGTTAGAGTTAGCGAAGGGTTTCCGCGGTTCCCGCAGTAAACTCTTCCGTCAGGCCACCGAGGCCGTCGACCGCTCCCAGCGGTTGGCAACTGAGCACCGCAAGCTTCGCAAACGCGATTTTCGTGGTCTTTGGATCACCCGTATCAATCTGGCGGTCCGTGCTGAAGGTATGACCTACAGCCGTTTCATGGAAGGCGTGATCAAGGCTCGTATCGAGATCAATCGTAAGATGCTCGCCGAGATCGCGGTTCATGATGCAGAAGGCTTTAAGAAGATTATCGCTCAGGCCCGCGCCGCTCTGGTGCAAGCCTAACGTCAATCGAAGCATAAAAAAAGGCGAGTCCGAAACGGGCTCGCTTTTTTTGTTTTATATCCAAGGGGCTAGACTTTTACCAGAGGAGATAACCGCCGTCACTGACGATTTCACTGCCGGTCATATAACTGGAGGCATCGCTGGCGAGGAAAACGACAGTCCCTGCCAATTCTTCGGCTTCAGCTATTCGTCCCATCGGAATCCGGGGTATCCATTCTTTCATGATGTCCGCAAACATGGCCGCCATTTCGGTCTTGTGATACCCCGGACTAATGACATTAACCCGGACATTACGATCAGCCCACTCGGCCGCCATCGCTTTGGATAACTGAAGCACCGCGGCTTTTGAGGCGGCATAATGAGCCGCATGCTGCGGCAGATTGGCAATATGTGCCGACATCGACGCCATGTTGATGATCGAACCCTTTTTCTGCTTTAACATGACCTTCGCCTCTGCCTGGGTCGTTAAAAAAACGCCGGTGGCATTGACGTCCATCACCCGTTTCCAATCAGCAAGCGGGATGTCTTCAGCGTTAGCACAGGTGGCGATGCCGGCATTATTGAAGGCAATATCGAGCGTGCCCCAGCGGCCTATAATCTGGTCGATCATCTTTTCGACGGCGACGGGATCGCTGACATCGGCTTCGATGGCCAGCGTCTCGACACCGGTTTGCTGGGCGATCTCACGCGCGGCGGCCTCGGCATGCTGCAGTTGAGTGGCGATAATGGCGACATCGGCACCGGCCTGAGCCAATCCTAAGGCCGCGACTTTGCCCAACCCCCGGGACCCGCCGGTCACCAAAGCTTTTTTGCCATTCAAGCGGAATTTATCGAGAATATTCATAAAGCCGACTTTCTTTGAATTCAGTTGATGATGCAGATGAAGATAATTACATTTTCTACATTATCAGAAATGTGTTCAAAAACAAGGTGAAAAGTGATCGTTCGAATCTTTCGCTGATGAATGTGTGAGCGGGCTCGGAATCATAGTGGAAAATTCAACAGTTGGCTCGCAGTGAGTTGTCTCGACCATCACGCGGCGAGGATGCATCAGGCAAATTTCCTTGTCGCCTCTACAAGCAGTCGGTCGCCTTTGTTGGATGCTTGCTTTTGGGGATTCAAAACAGTATGATTAAAAGCAATTTAAAACCTTTTGAAAAGGAGTCATGCCATGGGAATAGTTTTAATCGCACTCATCGCCGTACCTGTACTGATCGTCTTGTGGGTCATCGGTATCTATAACGGACTCGTTGTCCTCCGCAATCGTTTTAAGAATGCCTTCGCCCAGATCGATGTCCAGTTGAAGCGGCGTTATGATCTCATCCCTAACTTGGTCGAGACCGCCAAGGGCTATATGAAGCATGAACGCGAGACCCTGGAATCTGTGATCCAGGCGCGTAATATGGCCGCTGGCGCTGCGACAGCCGCGAGTAAGGACCCCAGCAATCCAGAAGCTATGAAGGGACTGCTGAGCGCGGAGAGTTCCCTGCGCGGTTCCCTCGGGCGCATGATGCTGGTGGTGGAACGCTATCCCGACTTGAAGGCTGACAAGAGCATGGCTGCACTTATGGAAGAGCTGACCTCGACTGAGAATAAGATCTCCTTCGCGCGTCAGGCTTACAATGATGCGGTGACAGCCTACAACATCCAGCGCGAGACCTTCCCCTCGAATTTCATCGCAAACACCTTCAACTTCCAGGAAGCCTCACTCTTCGAGGTGACCGAGGCTGTTGAACGCGAAGCAGTCAAAGTGCAGTTCTAAAGAATGTTAATTAAATGTGTAGTTTCTCATCCGGCAGCTGCCGGACACAGAGGGCACAGAGAAATATATTCCGAAGGAATGATAAAAGCCTTTTATGTTTCCTTGTTCCATAGATGATTGATGCTTCAATTGGATTCCTCCGTGAACTCTGTGGGCTCTGTGAGAAAAAAACGGCTACACTTTTAAGAAGATGCTCTAGTCAATGCCTTTAAAGACTTTGAGGGCGCGCAGCACAAAGGATTGCGTCATGCGTATGGCATCTGCAGGGCAGACCTCATGACAGCAACAGCAGCTGATGCAGAGGTTCGCCTCCAGCAGAGGCGGGCGTGTGGCATCCTCGAGCGTCAGCGCCTTGACCGGACAGGCCTTCACGCATTTGCCGCAGCGGATGCAGGCTGTCCCTGAAAAGGTAGGCCTGACCCAGACGATCCGTCCAAGCCAGGTTACCAACCCTTTTGGCAACACATTGAGAATGTGCGTGCCCGAGGGAACCTCAAAGGATTTAACTTTGATCGTGTCACCGACACAGGTGTACACCTTGCCCTGTCCGTCACTCAGGTAGGGGACGCGTCGTACATCAATCTTCAATACTGAACAGAGCGCGCGATCCAAGGCAAAAGGATTCTCCGCGGCGGCGATAAACCCCAAGGCTACCGGTGTTCCGTTTGCAGGTCCTTGACCTTCTAATCCAATAATGCCATCCGCCAGGGTGATGGATGGCGGGATGACCTTCCAGATGGAGGCGATCAGTCGGCCAAACTCCAATGGCCGTGGATATTGGCGATGCAAAAGGGTCTTCGAGTAACCCGGTAATACCCCATAGATATTCTTCACTGCTGCAGTCAGTAGTGTAAGGGCATGACTCTTGACCTTCGGGAGGTTGATGATGTAATCAGCCTCCAGCACAGGCTGGGCTATTGCAAAAGAGAAGCCATCAATGGTGAAGGACTTCACTCCGGCCTGTTCGATGGAGAGGAGTTTCACTTGCTCCTCCTCGCAGACAGCGCGGAGTCCTGAGAGTTCCCAGACGTTCTTTAAATTTGCGGCGCTGGCTGGACTGTCCGCCACGACAACAGTGGCGCCGCGTTGCTTCAGCCAGCGGATGACATGACGGACAAACTCCGGATGCGTTGTTACCGCCTGTTCAGGTTTCCGGTCGGTCAGCAAGTTCGGCTTGACCAGGACTTTTTTGCCCGACAAGGCATTGCCCGCTTTCCAACCTGAGAGCGAGAAGGCCTGATCAATGGCCGCAGGGAGCATCTCTCCATACCCTGTACAGCGAACAAAAGCAACAGTCTCTGACATCCTAACCTCCCTTTCAAGCCATTAGAATACACAGGGCTGAAAACAAGTGCAAGGCCGAAAACAGTACGGGTTGATAAACGATAGACGATATGGTAACCTTAAAACATAAGGGTTAATTATATGAAAACGCTCTACATATCCAGATACCTATGTGCTGTCATGACCATCTCGTTCCTGATGGTCTCAGTGACGACCTACGCGCCTGCGGGTGCAAGGGTCGGCGAGATCCTGTTTTGGACATTTGGCTTCTGTTCCCTTTTCTTCGCTGGCGTGTCGTTCTTTCTGTCGGCTCTCCGGCAAAGAGACCCCGAGAACAGACTATTCAAGTCGCGCCTTCTCCACTTCACGTTTTTTGCGTTTGCTATCCTCATGACCTTGCTCCTCGTATTGGGCATCGCAGGATAGTGGTGGGTAGGCTGGAATGTTGGAATAGAGAAATGTTGGAATGATGGAGGAAGTAGAACGGCGGTCTCTGGAGGGCCACGCTCCGTCGTGGCCGGACGCGTCCCTTCAAAAGTGAATCTGAAAACCCGTTTATTCCAGTATTCCAATATTCCATCATTCCATTATTCTAGGTATCTCGCCCTCCCTATTGACATATTATAAAATTATGATATATTGATATTAAATTTAAGTGACTTTAGAATGGAGGAGAGCACATGAGTAAGATTGTTATTATCGGCGGCGTGGCTGCTGGAGCGAGTGCGGCGGCACGATTGAGAAGACTCGATGAGCAGGTGGAGATCGTCCTGCTGGAGCGCGGTCCCTACATCTCGTATGCGAATTGCGGTCTGCCGTATCATCTCGGCGCGGTCATTCCCGAACGGGACTCGCTCTTGGTGATGCCGGTGGAGCGGATGAAGGCGCGCTTTAACTTGGATATACGTGTTCTCTCCGAGGTCACAGCGATAGATCCTGCCGGGAAGCGACTGACGGTGAAGACCCATGACGGTCAGACCTATACGGAGTCGTATGACAAGCTTTTGCTGGCCCCCGGCTCTTCGCCGGTGATGATGAATTTGCCGGGCTCGGATGATCCTGCCATCTTGCGGCTCTGGACTATCCCAGACATGGATGCGGTTTTAAAGCGTGTCGACGCCGGGGCTAAACGTGCAGTCGTGGTGGGCGCAGGCTTTATCGGACTCGAAGTCGCCGAGAATTTGCGGCTGCGCGGAATGGACGTGACAATCGTAGAGTTGATGGATCAGGTGTTGCCAACGATCGACAAGGAGATGAGTTCGTATCTGGCTCACGAGCTGGTCAACCATGGCATCGGCCTCGAATTGGGCCGCAAGGTCACGGCGTTTAAGCGCGAGGGCGAGCTGAAGGCGGTGTTGGATGACGGACGTGAACTCGCAGCCGACTTTGTGATCATGAGCGTCGGCGTGAAACCCAACTCGGAATTGGGTGAGGCTGCCGGACTCAAGCTCGGCCCCCGTAAGCACATTGTTGTCAATGCTGAGTTGCAGACTTCGGATCCCCATATCTACGCAGCGGGTGACGTGATTGAGGTTGTTGATCCCATCACTGGACAGCCGACCGCGGTTCCTCTGGCCGGTCCGGCCAACCGCCAAGGACGTATTGTTGCGGACAATTTGGCGGGCGGTCACTCGACCTATCGCGGAACGTTTGGCGCAGCCATCTTGAAGGTGGGGAATCTGAGTGCGGCGAGTATCGGACTGACCGAACGCCGAATGAAGCAGTTGAAGATGCCTTATCAGAAGATCTATTCGCATCCCGCCTCGCAAGCCTCCTACTATCCAGGCGGGGCACAGATGCACTTGAAACTTCTCTTTGCCACAGACGGAAAGATCTTGGGTGCACAGGGTGTGGGAAACAAGGGGGTCGACAAGCGCATCGATGTGCTTGGCGTCGCAATGCAATGCGGCAAGACGGTCCGAGAACTCGCGGAGCTGGAGCTCGCCTACGCACCTCCCTACAACTCGGCTAAGGATCCGGTCAACTTCCTCGGTATGATGGCGATCAATATGCTTGATGGCAAAAGCCAAGTGGTTGCCGCAGATGAGATTCCCTCTGGTGCTCAGGTGATTGATGTCAGTGAACCTGCCGAGTTTGAGATTGGCGCAATACCGGGCTCGATCAATGTCCCATTAGGGGATCTCAGGTTGAAATTGAGCCAGTTGGATAAGACAATTACGTACGTGACAACCTGCCGTGTAGGCCTGCGGGGGTATGTTGCCGGGCGGATTTTAAGGCAGAAGGGCTTTAAGGTCTTTAACCTCTCTGGGGGGTATGCTACGTGGAAAAGTCTTCAACCGCAGGGATTGGCGACGCCCGTCATTTCAGGTGAAAAGAAGGTCTCGAAGAAAGACTCGTTGAAAAAGGCCGGGCCCGACGATGGTCTGCCGCTGGCACCCAAGAAGATGCTGGATGTGCGCGCGCTGGCGTGTCCCGGACCGGTTGTACGCCTGAAACAGGAGATGGATGCGTTGGCGAATGGTGAGACCCTGCAGTTGACCGCCTCTGTCTCCTTTGCTCCCGATCTAAATAGTTGGCTTGCCTCCAGCGGCCATGAGCTGATCTCCCAATCCGAGACGGATAACCATCTGGTTGCCCTCATCCAGAAGCGGAGTAGTGACGAGGCCCCTAAAGGACCGTCTGTCGCCTCTGACAAGTCTGCGATCATCCTCTTCAGCAACGACCTCGACAAAGCATTGGCTGCTTTGATCATCGCCTGTGGAATGGCTGCTGCGGGACAGAAGGTCTCCATCTTCTTCACCTTCTGGGGATTGAGTGTGCTCCGCAAGAACCCCGGACCCTCTGTAAAGAAATCCTTGCTCTCGACGATGTTTGGATGGATGCTACCTAAAGGAGCCACAAAGCTGGCCCTCTCCAAGATGCACATGATGGGCATGGGGACAGAGATGATGAAGTTCGTGATGAGCCAGCAAAAGGTGCCGACTCTGCCCGAGCTGATGGTACAGGCCAAG
>CAIZQW010000401.1 GCA_903935195.1 uncultured bacterium | reverse complement strand
TGCCGCCTTACGTGCGGCCCTGACGCGCTTCTATCCCGAGATCGATGATATCGCACTGACTGACTATCGCGTGCGTATTTTGGATCCCAAACTGGCAACACGCGCATTAACACGCGTCTTGATCGAGTCTGGCGATGGCAAGTCGCAATGGGGTACGGTCGGCGTCTCCGAGAACATCATCGAAGCCTCCTGGCAGGCTCTGCTCGACAGTGTTGAACACAAGCTGTTTGAAGCGGCGGCAGAGAAGAAGTTCTAAAGTTCGAGCCGTCTTCGCTAAAGCTTCGCCGCGCCGGGGAAGTTCTAAAGTGCTAAAGTTTTGAACACTGCTCACTGGCAGTTGTGCCCTGCCCTTTAATAGCAGGATAGAGGCAGCCGCGGATGAGCCAGATGAGGAAGCCGAGCATCAGGAGCGGGTAGAAGACGCCGCTGAGGACTTTGACCGCGACAAGCTGGCAGATGGCCAGGATGACCGTTCCGAGCTCTTCGCGTGTAAAGCGGGAGATCTCGGACAGCTTCGCCTTCAAGAAGGTGGCCTTCTCCGAGATGTCGCTGGCTGTACTAAAGCCTTCCATGTTAAAAACAGTGTGGACACGCTGAAACGTCGTATCAATATTTTTTTGCATGTGGGCTGTGGTTCGTTCTGTCAGATAGGCACTGCCTGCAAGGGTCACCGGTAGTAATGCGATCATCAGAAGCCAGCTGAGGAAGAAGATGCCACCGATCCGGCGAGCGATTGACCGCACGACGTGTTCCTTCTTAAGCCAGGTGACCAACAGGCTGTCCAGTAGAAAACAGGTCAGGAATACCGCACAGAAGGGGGCTGCTAGGTCAGGGAAGCAACTCGCCACACATTTGACCGAGATCAAAAAAACGGCGCTGGCCAGGAGGATCTTCCATGCGATATCAATGCAGTCCAGTACCGGTTGCATCAAATCGCCAGCTTCCACGGTCATATTCCCCTTGGCGACGACAATACCTGCCTCCAGTTGAACAGTAGATCCCTCCAACATATCAGCGCCTGCCTTGGCCAGTCCGACCGGTATCATGAGCTGGGTCGTATCCCGGAGGGTAGTATCAAGATAAGCACTGTTCCGTTGCGTGAGGGGGCTCATCAGGTGATTGAGGAGGCGACTGCCACCCAAACAGGAGATGAGTAACAATAAGAACAGGATCAGTGCTGGTCTGAACGTCAGGAGACGCGTTTTCCAGATCGCGTTCATAGTCTTAAACTTTGGAGTGACGTTGGACGAATTCCTTCGCAAAGGTGCGATAGGCTTCAGCGCCCTTGCTGGTCGGATCAAAGAAGATCACCGGCTTGCCGAAGCTTGGCGCTTCACTGATACGGACATTTCGAGGGATGATGGTCTGGTAGACGGCGTCGCCGAAATGGGTACGCACCTCTTGAACAACATCGGATGCCAGACGGGTGCGACCATCGAACATGGTCATCAAAATGCCTTCGAGTTGAAGGTTGGGGTTGACGCCGTTGTCACGCAACTGATTGATGATGGAAGTAATGACGCTGAGTCCCTCCATCGCATAATACTCACACTGCATGGTGACAATAATGCTGTCAGCTGCAGCGAGGGAGGAGGTCATCAGAATGCCGAGAGAGGGGGGGCAATCCATCAGAATATAGTCAAAGACGCCAGCATCCAAGACGCGATCCAGCAGATTGCGCACAACCGATAGATGGTTCTCCTGACGTGCAATCTCAAGTTCGGCGCCTGCGAGGTCAAGCTCCGAAGGAATGATATTGATGTTCTCAAAGGGGGTCGGCTGAATAATATCCGCAATATCCTTCGTACCAGAGAGAACAGCATACAAACTGCTATCGGGTTGACGTTGCATGCCCAGTCCGCTGGTCGCGTTCGCCTGAGGGTCAAGGTCAATGACCAAAACGGTTTTCTTCATTTCTGAAAGAGCCGCGGCCAGATTGACGACTGTCGTGGTCTTTCCGACGCCGCCTTTTTGATTCGCGATAGCAATGACTTTTGTTGTTCTCATAGTTGTGTCTATTTTACTGGAATGTTGGAATATAGGAATGTTGGAATGGTGGGGAAAGGTACTTGTTGTCTTTAGAGGGACAGCGGATCGCCGTCCGGCGGTCGATCCGACCGCCCTCCCGACAGGTGTTTTCTCCAATATTCCAGTATTCCATCATTCCATTATTCCTTGCATTACCCGTCATATTACGTCCGGCCTTGGAGTCGGAATCACTTCTTTATCATTCCAATGGCACGGGCGTAGGCAAACATTCCACCAGCATCAATGACAGGCGCAACCGCACCAATCGGTTTCAGGGGGAAGATCTTGCCATCTGAAAGCCGTGTAACTGTGTTGGCTTCAATGTTAACTTCCGCTTCATCGCCTGTCTTAAACTCCTTGCACAGGCGCGTCTCGGACTCGATGGGGAAGACCTCTCCTGTCGCCACGCAATTACGGAAGAAGATGCGGGCATAACTTTGTGCCACAACAACACTGGCACCAGCCGCGCCGAGTGCGATGGGCGCATGTTCGCGTGAGGAGCCACAACCGAAGTTACGACCTCCGATCACGATGGGATAGGGGGTGCTACCATCAGGGTTGGAGGCAAACTTGGGGAAGGAATCCGGTAAACCTGCCAGCGCATACGAGCCCAACTTTTTGTACTCCTCAGGAATGGTCGGAACCAAATTGAGGTAACAGGCGGGGATGAGCAGGTCGGTGTCGATATTGTCTTCGAGCACATAGACGGGACCACGAATTAGTTTAGCTTTTGACATAAAGATGTTCTCCTTGAAGGTGTCAGGAATGTTTTACAGGTCACGCGGATCCGTAATCGTTCCCTTAATCGCTGTCGCGGCTGCGGTATACGGCGAAGCCAAATAGACCTGAGAGTCCTTAGAACCCATGCGCCCGATGAAGTTACGGTTGGTCGTGCTGACCACGACTTCGTTTCCATGGGTACGTCCAAAGGTGTCGATCGGACCGCCCAGACAGGCAGCGCAGGAGGGAGGAGCAATCGGTTCGACACCAGCGGCCTCGAAGATCGCGCGTAAGCTTTGACCATCGATCTTGGTGTCAATCAACCCTTGCTCCACATGACGTGTGGCTGGCACAATCAAGGTCTTGATGGCGACCTTGCGTCCCTTCAAGAGTTGTGCTGCCATGATGAAGTCCTCTAGCTTTCCGCCAGTGCAGGAGCCGATATAGACCTGGGTGACCTTGACATCGCGGCAGTCGCGTGCGAGTGCCTTGTTGTCTGGCAGGTGTGGCTTGGCGACGACGGGTTCCAGCTTGGAGACATCATAACGGTATTCCGCCTGGATCTTTGCGTCTCGATCACTGTAGAGCGGTTCATACGGTTTCTTCGTCCGCGCGTTGACGTAATCAAAGGTCTTCTGGTCTGGTGCGATGATGCCGTTCTTGGCGCCCGCTTCCACAGCCATGTTACAGATCGTGCAGCGTTCTTCAATGCTGAGCGCTTCGATCGCAGAGCCTGTGAACTCCATTGCGCAATACGTGGCGCCATCCACCGTGATGTCTCCGATGATATGGAGGATCAGATCCTTTGCGGAGAGATACGAGGGCATCTTTCCATCGAGGACAAAGCGGAGCGTCGGGGGGACCTTGACGAGCAGTTTGCCCGTGCCCATGATGAAGCCAGCATCCGTATTGCCGATGCCACTGGAGAAGGCTCCAAGTGCACCATGCGTACAGGTGTGCGAGTCGGTACCGAAAATGGTCTCTCCGGGGCGGACATGGCCGAGTTCTGGCAGGGCGACATGACACACGCCACAATAGCTGGGCGTTCCTGGATCATAGAAGTAAGGGAGGTTCTGCTCCTTTACAAAGGCTCGGAGGATATCGATGTTACGATGCGCTTTAACATCTGCCGTGTAGATATAATGGTCAGGCAGAATGACGATCTTTTCACGATCGAAAACTTTTGCGTCCTTGCCAAATTCCTGTTGGAAAATGCCGATAGTCCCCGGTCCGCAGACGTCATGCGTCAGGAGAATTCCTGCGTTGACCCAAATGTTGTCGCCGGGCTGGACGATTGAGGCTCCAGACTCCCGCGCTAGAATTTTTTCAGTAATTGTCATTGTCTTTACTCCAAACGGACACCCGATAAGGTGTCACTTACTCTCAATGTTTGACGAGATTGAAAAAGCGATCCTGATATTGTTCAAAGACCCCGTGTTCCTGCAAGAGCTTTCCAAGGGGTTTGATGAGCCGTGCATCGCGGGCTGCAGCTTGGAAGCCCCGCTCGATCTCTTCGCGTATGCCAAGGGGGATGCCATCTTTTAACTCAAACATGTGTCGCTCTTCGAGTTCACGTATGTTGAGGGGAACCGAAGCCTGCATCACCAGCCAGAAGAGACGGATCAGGCAGACATCCCAAGGCGAGTCGACTCCCTTGATGATGGCAGAAAAGGGATCGCTCTTGGCTGAGAGATCGGTCTTGACACGCTCGAGCACATTGGCGATGTTATCCGTGACGGTCTGTTCATTGAATGTATCTTGCCTCAGGGAGTATCCATATTGGAGGATACGGATCGAGTCCTCATTTTCACGAAGCCAGTCAATATACTTGGCCGCCTCATCGCCGAAGCCCTTCAGTTCAGTTGCCGCGTAGGCTGAGGGTGTGATGATTTGAGGACGCGACGCCTGCATGCGACCTTCCCGGATATGCACTTTTGTCGGGTCATCCATCAGTTCCGATACGAGGGTATAGTTGATCATCGTATTCCCGAAGGTCTCCAAGTGACGTTTGGGAGGAACAATGATCTCTGTATTGTTGACCGCATACCAGAAATCAAACTGTGTTGGCTTCTTATTCATGAAAGGGCGAATAATAGCATAAAAGAGGGGGTCTTGTCACGAGGGTGATTTTTTATTTTTCAAAAAATTAGGAGTTTGCGTCTTAGCAGTAGGGATGATAAACTCTTAGGCTTTAATGCTTAATCCTTTTAAGGGACGATCAAGACAAAGTAATAAACATTATGAGTAGCGAAACTACAGTTGGCATTGTTCATCCGGAGACGGTGTCGCTGACCTTGCCCCCAGAAGGATTTAAACTCGAAAAGGGAGGGGTCCTGCAGGCGATTACGGTGGCGTATGAACGTTGTGGAGCCTCTCTGGCAACCAACGATAACGTCATCTTTGTCTGCCATGCCCTGACTGGCGACGCCCATGTGGCTGGCATTCGGCCTGGCGAAACCGAGCCAGATGGTTGGTGGGAGGGCATGATTGGCCCTGGCAAGGGCATGGATACCAATCGGTATCATGTTATTTGTGCCAACATTCTGGGTGGTTGCAAAGGAACCACGGGTCCTGCTTCCCTCTCTCCCGTTACTGGAAAGCCTTATGGTTCTGATTTCCCCAAACTGACGGTGGGCGATATCATTGAGGTCCATCGTCTTCTATTACGACAGTTGGGTATTACTCACCTCGCGGGTGTAATCGGGGGTAGTTTCGGCGGAATGCAGGTGATGGAGTGGGTGGCTCGCTATTCTGAGGAAATTGATCGGGCGATGATCATTGCGTCGGCTGCCAGCCTC
Source organism: uncultured bacterium (assembly GCA_903935195.1). Classification (GTDB taxonomy): domain Bacteria; phylum Verrucomicrobiota; class Kiritimatiellia; order RFP12; family UBA1067; genus CAIZQW01. Next base: position 9,545 of record CAIZQW010000401.1, on the reverse strand, counting down.
AATTCGCAAGCATTGGCCTTTGATATTATTGGCCGCCATGCGATCACGGAGGATCCCAATTGGAACATGGGCGACTACTATGAGGCGGAACTGCATCCGCATCGTGGGTTGTCGAGTGCTCGGAAGCTCGCCCACATCACCTATCTCTCCCAAGAGTTGATGGATGAGAAGTTTGGACGAGAAAAACGAGCAGAGTGGGTGGCGGCGGACCAAGAGCAACGGCAGAATCGCGAAGCAAGCTTTGGAACTTATTTTCAGGTGGAGAGCTATCTCCAACATCAAGGCGAGAAGTTTATCCGCCGCTTTGACGCCAATTCCTATCTTCACATCACCTTGGCGATGGATGAGTATGACTTGCGGGAGAATTATGGCTCCCTTGAAAAAGCCTTTGAAAAAGTAACCTCGCGTCTCTTGGTCGTCTCACTCAGTGGCGACTGGCTCTTTACGCCATGTCAATCCGAGGAACTGGTGACCGCACTGGTTCGCCAGCAGAAGCGAGTCTCCTACTGTCACTTGGATACAGATGCGGGACACGATGCCTTCCTAACCCATATTTCAGATTTGAAGCGTATCATCCATTCGTTTTTGGCAACCCCCTCGGAAATGTGTGAACGGGGTAATCAGCAACTCAATCAAACAGCGCACTATCAGGGCGTGGTGGAGATGATCCATCGAGCAGGTCGTGTATTAGATCTCGGGTGCGGGGATGGTGCCCTCTTGAATATTCTGAAAGAGCGTAAACAGATCAGTGGTAACGGTGTTGAAATTAGTGTTGAGGGCGTTATTACTGCTATTGGCGCAGGGTGTGATGTGATTCTGGAAGATGTTGACGATGGGCTCGCCATGATTCCGGATGACAGTTATGATCAGGTTGTCCTGAGTGAAACGTTGCAGACGATTAAACGTCCGAAGGAATTGCTCCAGCAGATTTTGCGCGTCGCACACGAGGCGGTGATCGCCTTCCCGAACTTTGCCTGCATGGATGTCCGGTTCCAGTTACTCGTAGGGGGTCGTATGCCCAAGGGCAAGGATATTCCCTACGAGTGGTATGAAACACCGAACATTCACTTGTTTACCCTGAAGGATTTTATTGCATTATGCCAACAGGAGGGGATTGTCATTCAGGAATTAATATGTCAATCGAGTTCGTGGCTCGGACGACTTCTATTGCTGTTGGGGTTCAAAAATTTTGCTGCCTCAAAGGTTGTTGTTCGTATCAAACGACAGCCGGCTTCGCCTTCAGCTACGCCGCGCCAGGGGAGTAGTTAGAGTTGAAGATTAGACTGGGAAAGTTTTGTGGTTCCTAGCCAGAGGACGAAAGAGAGATTGTTATGGAAAAATGGTTAGCTTCAAATTTAGAGCGCATGGCGGAGGAACTCTCCCCTTGTCGCGATTGTCCCGTTGCAAACACGGTGCGCGATGTCAATCTGCCAGGCACGGAAGCGGTTATTGATGTCTTGGAGAAGCTCATGGGGGTGCTCTATCCAGGGTGCCACGGTAAAGGCCCCGTATCTCATGATCATTGCCATCATCATTTGAAGGGGACGATCCAACAGATCGCAGAAGAGCTCTATGATCAAACCCATCGTTCCTTTGAGTATGCCTGCAACAAGGTTAAATGTATCGCCTGTGGCGATTGCGAGCAGAAGGCTAAGCAGGCAGTCACTGCATTGTTAGAGGGGCTTCCCGCCATCCGTGAAATGTTGCAAGAGGATATCAAGGCTGCTTATGAAGGAGATCCCGCGGCACGCTCAACGATGGAGATCGTGATGAGCTATCCAGGTCTGTATGCGATTACAGTACATCGCATTGCTCATGCGCTCTACCAGCAAGGCGTTCATCTGATTCCGCGTGTCATGAGTGAGCATGCCCATTCTAAAACAGGCATTGATATCCATCCAGGGGCAACCATTGGTCCGGGCTTCTTTATTGATCATGGCACAGGTGTCGTGATTGGTGAAACCTGTACGATTGGACGTCGCGTTAAGCTCTACCAAGGCGTCACCTTGGGTGCTCTAAGCTTCGCCAAAGATGATACGGGCGCTCTTGTTAAAGGGGTTAAGCGCCATCCGGCGGTTGAAGATAATGTGATCATCTATGCAGGCGCTACGATTTTGGGGGGTGACACGGTCATTGGACATGATTCCGTTATTGGTGGTAACGTTTGGCTTATTCACTCCGTCCCTCCCGGGTCAAAGGTTTATAACCAAGCGCCCAGTCCGGTCATCAAAAGCGTCTAGCGTAGCGCCCCGCAAATAGCACTACACGACTAAGCGTTGATTCATTTTATGATTACGCCGCTAGCCTTACTGAGCATGACGTTCGCGGTACTGTTTAGGTGAGAGACCACGTAAACGTTTGAAGGTGCGGATAAAATGGCTGTGGTCATAAAAGCCAACTGCTTGGGCTATATCGCTGATGGTTCGGTCAGTTTGCTCTAGGTGTTCCAGCGCGACATGGATACGGGTTCTTAAAATATAGTCGCTGATGTTGATACCGAAAATTTTGATGAATCGGCGTTCAAGTTGTCGTGCGGAGGTGTTCGAAATCTTGGCCAGATCCTCCACGTGAATCGTCTGCGGGTAGTGGGCGTGAATAAACTCAATGACACTGGAAAAGTGGCCATACCAGTTAGGCGCGTCACTAATATCATCGATGAGACGGTAAAGTCCTGCCACGCCCATGACCTCATGCGCCCGATTAAAGAGGGGGACTTTGCTGTAGACAACCAAGCGGTTGGAACTGTTTGGGGCCAGCTCGGTAGCATTGATAATGGGTTTCCCCGTTGTCATGACGTGCTGATCATCATGTGCGTATTTATCTGCAAGCGCCTTGGGATGCAAATCATAGTCCGTCTTGCCGATGACATCAGACTCATGTCCCACATTGTAGATTTCGCACGACCGGCGATTAAATAACATGACCCGTCCTTTGAGGTCCTTCATAAAAAAAGCTGTTTCAGGCATCGTATCAAGGAGTAGTTTGATGCTCTCAAAGTCGCCGATTTGTGAAAGAAAAGCTTTTGGAGATTGTTCGCGTGGTTTCATCGGTCTTTCCTCTTTAGTTATGTCGGAATTATACACAAAGATGTCGGAATTGTACAATACAGATCTCCCCGAAAAGTGATACCTTTGAAACATAGTTTTTTTGAGCAGTCTAATCACGAAAGGATGGCACAGGATGAAACGGATAGCAGTCGTCGGTTTTGGCTTTATGGGACGTATGCACTACGCCAACTGGAAGAAGATGAAGGGGGTGAAGGTCGTCGCACTGTGTGATCGTGATCTCTCGCAGTTTTCCGCACCCATCGCGAAAGCGAATCTTTCTGGAGCGGATGCCTCGACCGATTTTGGTTCTGCTAAGATTTATGAAGATTTTGATAAAATGCTGGCGGAGGTGAAACCGGATATTGTAGATATCACCCTCCCCACGCCGTTGCATCCGATTTTGACCGCTAAGGCTCTGAAGCTGGGTATCCACGTGATTTGTGAAAAACCCATGGCTCTCGATGCGCCTTCGTGTAAGGCGATGCTCAAAGCAAAGAACGCCGCACCGAAGGGCACGCAACTCATGATTGCCCACTGCCTGCGCTTCTGGCCTGCGTATGTCTTTCTGAAAAAGTTGGTGGATAGCAAGAAATACGGAAAGGTGCTCGCAGCCTCCTTTCGTCGGTATAGCCCACCTCCAGGATGGGGAAAGGGAAAGAGCTGGTTTATGGATGAGAGCAAGAGTGGCGGTGTTGCCTTAGATCTGCATATCCATGATACCGATATGGTTCACTATCTTTTCGGGCTTCCGAAATCAGTCACCAGTACTGCCGTCTGGGGCGCAGATGGTGTGATGCAACATGTCAGCACAATCTATGATGTGGGTGGACCTGTTGTCACATCGGATGGCAGTTGGGCGATCAATCCGACGATGGGGTTTGAAGCGTCCTATCATGTCACCTTTGAGAAGGCAGTCGCTATCTTGGATTTCAAACGCGAAAAGCCACTCTGCGTGTATCCTGCGAAAGGGGAAGCTTTCGAACCGAAACTTCCTGCCGGCGATGGCTATGAGCATGAACTGAAGTGGTTTCTGAACAGTGTCAGCGGCAAAAAGGTGCCGTGTGTGATCACGCCGGAGCAATCCTGCGACTCTGTCCGCATCGTGGATGCAGAGAAGAAGTCTGCGAAAACGAAAAAGACAGTGAAGCTGTAGGGTGGAAGTTCTAAAGTTCTAAAGTGCTAAAGTTAAAGAGAGAGGGCGAGAGATAATGAAGTCTGGAAATTGTTCAATCGGAGTTTGTAGTTGGTCTTTTCAGAAGAGCGTGGAGGAGATCGGGGCCCTTATGACCGCGATGAATGTCGAGCATATCCATTTAGCGTTAGCCCCCGCATTGGGTGCTGACGGGAAGGCCTACATGGAGGCGGTTAAACGCCAGAACTGGACCATCTCCTCCACGATGCTCCACTTCGATTACGAAGACTATTCGTCGCTCGATGCCATCAAGGTGACAGGGGGTATTGCACCCGATGATAAGTGGCCTATGGCCTCAACGGCATTTGTTAAAGCTTGTGCGCTCACGGCTGAACTGGGTGTTGCCTTCATCTCGCTGCATGTTGGTTTTCTGGATCATACCGATGCTGCTTATGCAAAAAAATTCTATGATCGCGTGCGCTTTTTGGGCGATGCCGCCAAGGCAGCGGGTGTGACCTTGCTCATGGAGACGGGGCAGGAATCCGCGGAGGATCTCAAACACTTCCTGGTGACCTTGAACCATCCGAATGTGATGTTGAACTTTGATCCGGCCAACATGATTCTCTACAACAAGGACGAGCCAATTGAGGCTCTCAAGATTTTAGCGCCATGGATTCGCCATGTGCATGCAAAGGATGCTGTCCGCACGAAAGTCAATGGCACCTGGGGTTCGGAAGTACCGTGGGGCGATGGTGAAGTGAATGTGTTCGCCTTTTTGAATGCACTGCGTGAACTCCGTTTTGAAGGGACACTGGCCATTGAGCGCGAAGCCGGGACCCAACGGGTTAAGGATATTGCTCAGGCGGTCCGTCGTCTGGCTGCGTTTTAGGGATTAGGGAAGTAATAAATAGGGGGATAGAGATGAATAATAGAAGAACGTTTCTAAAGACCATGGGTGGCGCAGCCACCTTTACGATTGTGCCAGCGCATATTTTGCGTTCGGAGACAGCGCCGAGCAATCAGCTCACACGTGCCTTGATCGGCTTTGGTAGCATCGCTAACTCGCCGATGCATCTTCGGCAGAAGGAAACGCGTCTGGTGGCAGTCTGTGATCCAGATCGAAAACACATGGAAGAGGGGGTCAGGCTTGGCGAGCAAGAAGCCAAGGGGAAGGTCGTTGGCTATCGTGACTTCCGCGACGTTCTGGAACGTAAGGATGTGGATGTCGTCCATATCTGTACGCCTCCACATTGGCATGGCCCGATCTCTGTCTATGCCGCGCAGGCCGGTAAGGATGTGTGGTGTGAGAAGCCCATGACCCGTACGATTGGCGAGGGCAAGAAGGTTATTGATGCTGTGAAGTCAAATGGACGCATGTTCCGCGTCAACACCTGGTTTCGTATGTACGGTAACTTCTATGGCTTTGGGACCGAAGTGAAGCCGATCCGGAAGGTTGTGCAGCATAATCTGCTGGGCGGACCCCTTCGTGCGATTATTGGAGAAGGACAGGGCTTTTCGCTTAAATTTGGCTGGACGGGTCTTGTCAATGTTGCGCCCCAGCCTGTTCCAGAACATCTGGATTACAATATGTGGCTGGGACCAGCACCCTATAAACCTTATCATCCCCACCGCGTGCATGAGAATTTCCGGGGTTACTGGGATTATGACGGTGGCGGACTCGGTGATATGGGTCAACACTATCTTGATCCTTTGCAATACATTCTTGGCAAGGATGAAGAGAGCCCCGTTCGTGTGGATGTGGATGCACCGCCTCAACATCCCGAGATTGTCGGGAGTTTCCGTCGTATCACCATGAAATATGCAGATGGCACGGAAATTGTTTTGGACGGCGATGGCTCCCTGAAGAATGAACCCTTTCTCAATGGACCCAATGGTAAGCTCTATCCGAAAATGAAATCCGATATTAAGGATTTGGACAAGATCCTTGCGGGGTTGCCTGATCCCGACGCGATGAATTCGAGCTTCCTGCATTCGATGAAAACACGGATACCCTTCCCGTTAAATGAGGACAATGCATTCCGTTCCTGCACATTGATCAATCTTGCCTTGGTGGGCCTGCGTGCTAATCGCGGGTATGATTTTGATCCTGTGAAATTCGTCTGTCCGAATGATCCACTGATTAACCGCTTTATTGACCAACCCCAGCGGTCACCGTGGACGATCTAAGAAAGAGAGAAAACGTATTATGAAAAAAATCATTTTGATGTTAGGTTTTGTGGTTCTCTGTTCGCTGCCGAATCGTGCGCAGACAACAGGTGTCCAGTTCGGAAAAACGACCGATGTCGAGGCAACAGTTGCAAAGCTCACACCCTTGCTGGATTCAGAGGGACTTGCGGCAGTTGAGTCGTTGTGCAAACAAGTGGCAACAAATGGCCTTGAAGATGCCCTTGTGCGCACCAAGCTTTTTATGCTTGGTCAAGTAGTGGCTCAATCAAAGGGCGCTACGCAACACCACGCTGCTCTGGAAGCACTCTACCTGCGTTATGCAAAGGAGAGTCCTAGCCCGGTACAGCAGTTGTTCTTTATCGAGCAGTTGCGTTGGATCGGGACGCAACGTTCCTTGCCGGTAATTAAGGAGCTGTGCGAGTCGAAGGATGTCAATATCGCCGCATCGGCGAATATGGCCCGACAGGCTATTGCGGGTGTTTATGATCCGGAATCGCTTCGTTTTCCCAAGACCAAGATGCTGGAATTGAAGGAAGCTCTTGCAAAGGCGGATGAGGGTGAGGCCTTTAAGTTGCTTTTAGCTGCAGTGCAGACAAAAGGTGATCTGGCGTATCAAGCTTTTGCCATCACCAGACTTGGCAAAAATCTTTCGCCTGAAGCACTTGAAAAGTGGTGTGGTGTCACTCGGACCTCCGCCGAACCACAGGTTGTTATTTTGTTGCTTCGCGCCCTGTGCATCCAGAAAGGTGAAAAAGCTAAAAATTTGCTGTTAGAGTTCTGTGGTCATACTGATTTAGACGTTGCAACCACGGCGTTGGAATTGGTCGCCAAAGTTGATCCTCAGAACCTGCAGAAGGCATTGCCGACTGCCATGGCAAAGGTAAATGAGGCGAGCTACAAAACCTATTCGGCTGTTCTCTCAACCCTTCCCGCACCCCTGGTGGTGCCCGCTTTGAGCTCAGCCTATAATCAGCAGCAGTCTCTTGCCAAGCAACTTATTCTTGAAGCGCTTGTATCTTATCCTGCCACAGACTCTCTCGTGAAAGCATCGATGGAGGTTGTCGCAGATCCAGCTGCAGATGTAAAGCTGGCCACGGCTGCGTTTCGTTATCTCCGTCAGCATGCTGGCGTGAACGAGCAGGAGAAGTTGCTGTCTGCGTTGAGTGCTCAGAAGGGTAACTTACAGAGTGAAGCAGTTCAGGCGTATTCACTGGCTGCACGTCTACCGGGAAATGAATGCTATAGTGAACGCCTGCTTCAAGCATTAAAGGCTGAGGGGGATAACCCCTCCGAGACGCTCTTGGATGCGGCAGGACGTACAGGAACACCATCCCTCTTGACGTATGTTGCCTCTCTGGCTGCGACAAACAAGAATGCGGTAAGGGCCTTGTCAACGTGGCGCGATGGCTTAGCAGCTGCTGTGCTCATCGAGGCGCTTACGCAAAAGCCGACGGATGCCTTTCTCCTGAGAAGCGTTCGCCAACAATTGCAATCCACCCAACTGAGTAGCGCTGATCTCATGAAGGCGTATAACGCGCTTGAGACTACAGGAAAGATATCCTCAGACGATCTGCGTGATTTTAAGAAATTGATCGACGCCAGTAACAAGCAAGATTCCAAGCCTGCGGGAAAGCACGCGAAAAAGGACTCTAAATCTTCAGCGAGGGAGTCTAAAAAGGACTCCAAACCTGCGGTAACAGAGCCCAAGCAAAATCCTTCGCCTGTGGCAAACGACGTTATACTCGCGCCAAAACCAAAAGTAGATGAAGACGGTTTTACAGTTCTGTTCGACGGGGCCAATCTGGATGCCTGGGTTGGTAATAAGACGACTTATTCAGTCAATGAAAACAAGGAAATCGTTGTTGATCCGTCCAAAGGAGGAGAAGGTGATCTCTATACCGCTGAGGAATATGGTGATTTTATCCTTCGGTTTGAGTTCAAATTGACGCCGGGCGCAAATAATGGCATTGGCGTGCGGACGCCAAAGAATGTCGATGCGGCGTATCAGGGCCATGAGATCCAGGTGCTGGATGATACCGCTCCCAAATATGCAAAACTTTTGCCCGGCCAGTATCATGGCTCGGTCTATAAAATTGTCCCGGCAAAACGCGGTTCGCAAAAACCTGTTGGTGAATGGAATACAGAAGAGATTATCCTAGATGGCCGTCATGTAAAGGTGACCGTTAATGGGATTGTGATTATTGACGCTGATTTGGATGAAGCTGCTAAGACCAACAAGGTCAGTATTGATAAGCATCCAGGTCTTAATCGTACCATGGGATATATCAGCTTTTGTGGACATGGCGATAAACTCTGGTATCGCAATGTTAGAGTCAAGCCGATCGTTCGTTCACTGAATACTACGCCCCCTGGCTGGACCCCGCTTTTCAATGGTAAGGATCTGACGAATTGGAAGGGCGTGACCAAGAAGGATGGTTTCGACAGTCCGCTCAAGCGAGCCGCTGCAACATCGGAAAAACGGGCGGAGATGCAAAAGATTGCGGACGAAGATGCCAAACTGCATTGGACTGTCAAAGATGGTGTGCTCTGTTTTGATGGTAAGGGTTTCAGTTTGGCCACAGCCAAGGATTATGCGAACTTTGAAATGAAATGTGATTGGCGTCTACTGACCAATAAGGGGGATAGCGGCATTTACCTGCGGGGTTCACCGCAAGTTCAGATTTGGGATGCACACAATCAGTGGAAGATCGGCTCAGGAGGCTTGTACAACAATAAGAATAATCCAAGCAAAGCACTGCTGATCGCCGATAACCAGATCGGTGAATGGAACACCTTCTACATTCGCATGATTGGCGAGAAGGTGGATGTCTATCTGAATGGCAAGCGTGTGGTTGACAATGTGACCCTCGAAAACTTCTGGGATCGCAAGATTCCCATTTTCCCGAAGGAGCAAATCGAGTTGCAGTGTCATGGCGATCCGATCGAGTTTAAGAATATCTTTATTCGCGAATTGTAGGCAAGCAGGCCGCCCGGGGGCGGCACAGTAGCAGTCGGCAGTAGCAGTGGGCAGTGAAACCCCGGGAATAAGCGCGCGCAGAGGACAAGTGTATACACGATGCCCGAACGCTCGCTTAAGGCTTGCTTGCAAGAGCGATGAGCGTTAGCGATAGAGCGGCAATAAACAAAGGAATAACTTTTAGCATCCGAATGGCACGAAC
>CAIZQW010000400.1 GCA_903935195.1 uncultured bacterium | reverse complement strand
CCAAAGGATTGAAGGGTCGGCGAGTTTGCCGTCTGCATCAAAAACAACCCCTTCGGAGGCGAGGAGCGCTTTCTTCTGTTGGATGGCAGTCCCTTCGCGCTTTCCTTGAAAGCCACCGATGGAAAGATCGGCGGCAATGACGCGGTGACAAGGGATGCGGGGAGCATACGGATTGTTTCGCAGGGCGTTTCCAACGGCTTGCGCAGAACCGCAGCCGATCCTCCTAGCCAATGCCCCATAAGTCGTTACAGCACCTGCAGGAACCTCGCAGAGCGCTTTGTAGACTCTGGACTGGAAGTCCGTCACCTTCATATCAGCTGCGACTGGATGGTCATTGAGAGCATATGGCGCGCGCCGGGTTCCAACTCGATGGCGGTATCTTTGACATTGGCCGGCTCGACGCAGACAAACTTCAGGTACTCTTCATCCCCCAAGTCAGGAATGGCGCGGCAAACTTCGCTCCACGGATTCCAGACCACAAGGTTTCGCGTACCCGAGTAGGTCAGCAAAATGGCGCGTTTCAGTTTCCCATCGCGAATCGCAGCTTCATTTTTTTCAGGGACATAGATGCGGTCGACTTGGCCCTGGATGTACAACGGTCCTTCTTGAAGCGCAGTCTCTTTTGTGACACGGTCCGCATAAAAAGCCTTATCGAGACCGACGACGCTTGTCTGTGCAATGTCGCCAACCTGAAAATAGGGGTGGAAGGCCTGCGACATTTCAAACGCTTTTGTATCGCAATTCTCAGCAGTCAGCGAGAGGTGAAGATATTGATCAAGTGTCACCGTCAGTTTTAATTCAAAGGCGTGATCCCATATCTGGCGGGACAATTCGGAATCCCTCAAGGAGAGACGCAGGACTGTTGAGGTCCCATTGTACTCGGTACCATCCAGCTCCCATTGCATCACCCGAGCAAACCCATGCTTATCTTTTTTGGGATCCGCGGGATGGGGACCAAACCAAGGCCAACAAACAGGTATCCCACCGCGAATCGGTTTGCCAGGTTCAAACTCCGATTTTTGGCTCAGAAAGATGACTGGACTGTGCCCTACCGGACGATAAGCAAGAAGATGTCCCCCATACAGGGATACTTCGCAAGCACCGTGTGTATTGATGAGCGAGACAATCGGTAAGCCAGCCTCACCGGCGCGAAATGCAATCCGTCCGGGGGCCCCAAAACGTTGATTGAGAATCTGAATGTCTGGATAGTTCATAATGTTAATGTGTCGTATCAATGGCGCAAACGCGCTTGTTGTTGAATTCAATACGCAAATACTCACGTGCCTCGTAAACATAGGAACGGTAGTAATGATAATCCGTTGTCCAAATGACACGTCCATGCGGCGATGTCAAGGGATAGACCACGGGACGAAGCTCATCGACAGGCTGGGCCTCTGTCATCACATACGACCAGATGACATTCGTACAAGCCTGTGTCTGACGCGTGGAAATGCGCGAGGGTGATCCATAGACGATCCAGGCGGCATCTTCACTGTCGCCGATTTGTAAATGCCCCTTGCGCAAGCGGTCCTGACTCTCAACTGGGAGCGTTGCAAAGAAACCAGCCCGCGCCTCAATCCGTTTTGCAATACGCTCCTCCAACGTCATGCACCCGCTCAGCAGTGCGACGAAGATTACCGTTGCTATCATTTTATACATAAGATAACTCCTCTTCGTTTGGACTTGGGACTTGGGACGTGCAGCGCCCTCCGACCTCCGCCCTCTGTCACGCGTCTCTCTCAATGTCATTCCCACTGCCAACTGCTACTGCCAACTGCCAACTGTTACACGGCCAGCATCGCCTCAATAGACTTGCGGGCGCGTGAAGCAATCGGCTCCTCCACACGCACCACGGTCTGATTCTCCTTCAGACTCCAGAGCACCTTCTCAAGCGTCGTCTTCTTCATGTTGGGACAGACTGCGCTCTCGAGGATCGGATAAAATTGCTTTTCGGGATTCTCCTTCTGGAGGCGATGTATAATACCGGTCTCTGTTCCGATGAGAAAGACAGGTTCAGTCCGGCCCTTCACATAGCGGCACATGCCACCCGTGGACAAGACTTGATCTGCTACGTCCCGGACACCCTTGGGACACTCCGGATGCACTAAGACTGGCGCGCCTGGGTGCGCCTCACGGGCAAGCGCGATCTGACGGTCCGTCATGCGCGCATGCGTCGGACAGAACCCCGGCCACAAAATAAACGAGCGTCCCAGCTGCTCTGCGGTCCACGATCCCAGATGCTGGTCTGGCACAAAAATAATCTTCTGATCAGCCGTGAAGGAACGCGCGACGGCCACTGCATTAGAGGAAGTCACACAGCAATCGCTCTCGGCCTTAATCTCGGCCGTACTGTTCACATAGCAGAGCACCTTTGCACCCGGATGCTTAGCCTTCAGATCTCTGAGCTGTTCTCCTGTGATCATGTCCGCCATCGGACACCCTGCATCAGGTGTCGGAAGTAAAACAGTTTTATTCGGATTCAGGATCGCCGCAGTTTCCGCCATGAAATGGACGCCGCAGAAGACAACCACTTCCTCGGAGACCCCTGCCGCTTTGCGGGCCAACTCGAGGGAATCGCCTGTAAAATCAGCAAGCTCCTGGATTTCCGCTGGCTGATAATTATGAGCCAGAATAATCGCCTTGCGCGCTGCTTGAAGCTTCCTGATTTCTTCAACAATAGTCATAGCTATCTGTTCCTAACGAGTCTTGTTATCATCTGAATGTTTTAAGCGTATCAATTTACGTTCAATGGGTCAATTCAACACTCGCAACGTGTCATCCGTTTGACTTTTTGTATGTAAGCTTTTTCTTCAGAACGCAAGATTTGGCAGTTTTTGCTTTTTTTGTTTGATTCTTGTTCTTTCCTTTTTTCTCAGGAGATACAGCCTTCTTCTTTTTTCGCCCAAGATACTGGGGTCCGTCCTCATTGACACAGACGATTGGTTCGTGGCTATCATGATAAAAAATGTGTTTCGCGTTTGCAGCTTGCAGTTTTGCGAAGAGTGCAACACCGATACGTCTGCCTAATTCCACTGGAACAGCATTCCCAATTTGCCGTAAAGCTTCGCCCCAAGAACCCGTGATCTGGAATGCTTTTGGGAATGTCTGAATCAACTTAGCTTCGTGCACGGTGAAATAACGGACGGAACCATCCCGAAAACGGATCATGTTTTCACCACCAGGAACACCATGGCCGCCAGCTTTCACAGTCTTGGCAGGAAGGTCCAAATCACTGCCCGTATGGCCGGCATACGTTCGAGCACCTCCACGGAATATGTGATCACTAATCCTATGAGCTTCTCTCGGGTCTGCAACATCCTTCAGCGCATCGCGCACTGTGAGCCATGCACGTAAATCGGGCTGAAAGAAGCCAAACGTATTACGAAGGTCATTAATCTTCGGCACCATCGATGGGGGACAAGTTTCTCGCTCATTTTTAGCGACTTTGTGAGAATCCCAATACGTTCCCGTCACAAATTTATCCCATAACAAACGCTCTTCGCTATGTGTTGGCTTTGGAAACTGCCACGTGACATCATGATCCGAACGGATGCCAACGATAACAACACGTTCGCGACATTGAGGCACCCCATAATTGGCAGCATTAACGAGCGTTTTTGAAACCCGATACTTGATGCCGTCATAGCGATCAAAATCTAACTTCTGGAGTATCGAGAGATGCTCATCCCACGTCATTTTTTTGTTTAGTGGGCACGCATCAGGAAACGTCAGACGGAGAATGATGTATCGAAAGTAATCCGAAAATGAATCCCGCAACAATCCTTTCACATTTTCAAAAATGAAAGCCTTCGGTGAAAGTGTTTCAATCGCTTTGATCGCATATGGAAACATATCTCGATTATCTGTAAATGCGCCATGTTTTCCACCGAGCGAAAAGGGCTGGCAGGGAGGTCCTCCAGCGACAATATCTATGTCTGATAGACGGCTAAAATCATAATCGCGCACATCTCCCTCAAACACCTTTTCAGGTGCGAAATTCAAACGAAGGGTAGCACAAGCGTCCTTATTGAATTCCACGAAGGCACTATGATTGAACCCGGCCAGTTCAAGCCCCTTCGCAAGACCACCGGCACCTGAAAAAAGTTCTAAGGAGTTCATAAATCAACCGAGAGACGACTCAAGTGTCTATCAATATCTTTGCATATTGTAGCACGTTTCCGTGGAGTGCCTTTACACTTCACTGCCCATGACCTGCCCGGGTGAAGCACATCCCAATCTGATCGAGCTTGCTCATATCTCCCCTTACCCGGATCATGATTGCCAAATCCATCCACCGTCGTGTTCCATAATGGAGAATGTAGCTTAATGAGTGCTGCCTCAATGGTGCTGATCATATCTGACCCTGCATCCTCAAAAATAACAAAGCGGCACATAAAGTCTTTGGTTGATAACTTGAACGCGCCCTTGATGCTTCGACTATGTTCTCTCAACCTATTGCAAAGTTCGTGTGATTGATTCAAGGGGTCATCCGATGATCGAGCTTGCCGCCATCCTTTAGGCACTGCTTTGCCGACATAAATTGCCGTTTTATATGAAAGCCTGTTGATTTCTCCGTATTTTGCATAAAGCGGATGCTTCCCGATATAATAGAGAGCATAGACACCTGTTCCAAGAAACGGCTCAGGTGGAGGCAGGCTCACCACGGGGGTGCCATTGAAAAAACGCACAGCATCTTTCACAAGTTCAACAAAGGCATCGTTACGATAGATGTGCTTTTGACGGTCAAATGGTTGTATTTTCATGTGTGTCTCTTAAACTGTTACACGTTTCGCACCCCGTACTGACTTATGGAATTGCTTTTACAAAATAGGGATAGTATCTATGAAAATCCGCATAATGGGATAATTTTGTTGCCGACATCTCATCGGTATTATCAATGCTGTAACCAAGTTTCTTGAGTAAATGTCGGCCTTTATTGCGTTGCCGAGAAGGCAAAAACTTTTGCAGATGCAATCTTTCTTTTGTACTTAAAAAAGGCACGTCAATAATTTTTGGCTTACTCCAGTCTAAATTAGCAAAAGGCCATTTACTAAATTGCTTACGGTACTTCTTGGCATCTTCCAGAGAACAAACAACCCCCGTAAATGTATACATTCCAACACTGTCGGCATAGCAAAAAGATGAAAGTGGCTGCAAAATTCGGCCTCCGGTTGCTGGCAAGATCTTTTGAGAAGCGATCCTTACCATATCCTGAATGAGACTTGCATGATCTTCAAACGTTAAACTCGGCACAGTTGTCCATGATGGCAAAATTTCCTCAAACTCCTTCTGGAAGGCCTTAAGTTTCTGAGAAACCACTTCAGGATTTTGATCAAGATAATCTTTTGGTTCTGCTCGCAATGTGAGTTTAATTATACTGTGGTCTTGAACACGATCAAGCAGGGTCATATAATCAGAAAACTCACTAAACCCAAGTTTAATGTAGTCTAGCCAAAAAATGCTTTTGCGTTCATTCGAGTCATAATTCGCCAAAAATGATGTAAATTCATCGAGTACAAGTTCAAGATGGCCACAAGGCAAATGAAACTTTTGGCGTTTCAGAGTGTCTAAGTCAGACTCTATTGAAACCATTTTTACAGTGGGACAAAAATCATAAAGAAGCCGAAAATCCTCTAGATAAGGCCCCCCAAGACTATAATAAGTGTATTCCGAAATGTCATAGAATTTCTCTAGTTGCCGAATTATATCAATCAGCATAAAACGATCAACCGCCTTATTTTGCCTCAAAGGATAAGGAGGATGTTTCATTTCTTTGCCTCCTTTAGAAAAAGTTCAAAACACTGTTCTCCAACCGTATCTGGCTCACAGTCCGAGTCATCAAATAAATAATCTGACACAAGTTTAACTTCCGACGTATCTCTCACAAATGAAATGCGTTTCCTTTTTGCTTCAAGCTTCTTTGGCATCGGCAGATCAGGTCTATATTGCTCCCCTTTCATTGAGGATCGTGTAATGGATCGAAGATTCATTTTCGACGCTTCAATTTTGATTTCCTCAAATGATAAAGGCGTGCCACTTTCAATGTGTTTTTTCGCCTCATCTTCGAATCCTTTCCATTTATTTGTATAGTTGGTGAAAAGACTCAGACCTTCTCGCATCTTATTCTTAATCTGAAGATACAATATGGAAGACGCATCTATACCTCTTTTAGTAGTAGTTGTTGGAAGCTCTGAGGCATCCTCAGCGCGAAATTCCACTATTCCCGAAATTGCAATGAATTGAGTATGATAACGTGGTACTCCAGCCTCTCCCCATCCTGTTAGTTCAGTGCGATCACAATACAACACAGCTCTATCATTGCACAACACAGTCCATCCAGCTTCTTGCGATGAGTATCTTGTTTGTTCTTGTTCCTCTTTTATCTCGTTCTGTGATGGCATTCCTCTCGTAAAGCCAATTGCCATAAAAACACTTACACCACCAATCTTCGTTTTAAATATAAATGGTCGGATGGAAGTGGGTCCTGTATCTTTAGCAAAAATCAATTTTGTGGGTTTAGGCAAAACAATTTTACCATTAATCTTAACAGTAAATCCTTTATCAATTATAAAGGCGTAATGCGAAGAGATCATTCGTTCTAACTCAGTCGTAAAAGCCTGGCTTTCATCGCCAAACCTTGTGGCAATGCCTGGAAGAAGATTGCCAACGACAACCTTTGTTCCGTCATAGGCAAGCTTTCTTGAAACCTTTTTAACAGGGATATTCCAGACGGTTTGATCACGAACCCAAGCAACTGATATATCTACCTCATATGAGTTATCCTTATTTTGTGTCTGTATTTGACAACTCTCACCCATCTTAAAGATTGCCCGTTTCATTCCAATCCCATAGACACCAACTGTCCCAGGGGTATCGTGAGGTCGATCATTAGATCTCCCCATGCGAAATGCATATTTGTGCAAATCCCAAGGTATACCGCCGCAATTGTCTGATATTGAGAAAGCACTGCTCGAAAAGTCAATATCTGCCCAGAATCCTGAGTAAGGCTTCTTGTCGTTTGCTCTAACATTTTTTGCTCTAAGAACCCCATCAACACAATTATCGAGAAGATCGAGAATTGCCTCTTCGAGCTTAATATCTCGCGTTAACATCGTCACAAAAAATGACTTCACCGGAGACGCATCAACAGGGGTATAAATCTGATCAACGTGTTTGCCTTTCGCCATAGACACATTCCTTCCTTAACGGCTATCGCCGATAATTATTTGAATTTTTTTTAGTATTTGTTCTGCAAGAATTGGACTAACACTGTTACCAATCATACGAAAACTGTGCCACTTAGTTTCATCAAACTGAAACCAGTCAGGGAAACCTTGAAGCCTTGCTGCCTCTCTAGGAGTAATAACACGCGGAGCCGTAGGATGAATAGGACGAACCGCTTGATAACTACCAAGCTCTGGTCCGGTCCCAGCTCGAAGAGTAGGGCAGAATCCATCAAGTTTAAGTCGTACGGATTTGGAGACTTTATCTTTTCCGCCCGGCTTAAGAGCTCTATATCGCGATTTAACATCGACCGAATGAATTGTTCCAAGACAACCAGAAACCTCACGATTGTCACGAATTCGCTGTAACGCTTCCACACAACCAACTCCCTCAGGAACATCACCCATTAAGCGACGACCAAATTCAGTATCTGCATAACTAGAGATCAATCGCCATCCCTGTTTTTCAGACTGCCAATCACCTCTAATCATATTTGGCAATCCATCTAAAGCATTTAATACATAAACTGGCTCAACTGCATCTGGCCTAAAAACATTTTTTGGTATCTTTTTAACTTCTGTCTTGAGCACTCCAAAAAAAAGAACACGCTTCCGTAAAGTGGGAGCTCCATAATCTGCAGCACAAACTTCGACACCTTTCAACAAATGGTAGTCTTTCTCAACTGGCTTAAATGCGGCATCCAACAGTGATTGATACTTCGGATCAAGTATTCCCGTCACGTTTTCAGCTAAAAAAAACCGAGGTCTAATATTTGAGACCAAACTGAAAAACTTGTGAAACAACGAATTCCGTTGATCCGTAAGTTTTCGATGTCCCATTGAACTGAATCCTTGGCAAGGAGGACCGCCAATAATCCCATCTGGTCTTAAAATCCCCAGTTCCGCCAATAATTGATCTCCTGAAACCGAAGACAAATCCATTGTAAGATGCTTCGTATTTGGAAAATTTCGATTATGTGCCAACATAGCTCGAGGATTAAAGTCAACCGCGCCAGTTACGCGAAAACCAGCCCGAGCGGCACCTAAACTGAGGCCGCCTACTCCCGCAAAAAGATCTAATACTTCCAATTTAGACTTCTGAGATGTGATAACTTTCATAATAAAGAAGCAAACAAGAGATAATTTTCAAAAATTCATATAGTCCTACACTGCCATGTGTTGACCTGAATTAGTCTTTACCCAATAACAGACGCCTAATTCGTTGATAAAGAATGCCAGATACAGGGGGGGGATGTCAAGAATACCTCGAGAAAATGTTTCGAATGGTTTGCTGTTTGCGCAGAACGGTTCGATCGCTGTGCGGAAGCGTAAAAAATAAGGCAAAACTAACTTGCGTTCCACGTGGCAGACTTTCGCTGTTTTTCCTTCCAAAGTGCACCCACAGGGCAAGCTTCAATGCACTGTTCGAGGGTAACGCCCATGGCTACATCCATATCCGCGTTGAAGGGTGCCTTGACCGTCACATCGAAGCCACGGTTGTTGAAGGCGAGTCCGGGCTGGGCATGTGATGCCGATGTGATGCCGATGCAGCGTCCGCAATCAATGCACTTGCCGGGCTCGTGCACAAGTCCGCTGGGATAACGTTTGCGCTTCACCTGTTTGCGTTTCCCTGTGCGATAGTGGTCACGGTCGGCTTTATATTCCTGCGAATAGGTGCGAAGAGCGCACGCTTCCTTCTTTCCACAATCGCATTGCAGGCAACGGGAGGCGGACTCAACAAGCGGCAAAGCAAACGATCCGGCTTTGCGGACCTCCAAGGGAAGCGATGCAAGATCTGAGGAGACCAGTTGACGAAGTTCCTCAGGCTCAAGCTTGCCGAGACGGGAGTCAGTACGCGAGGATGAGGCAGGAGCATGTACCTGTCCCGTGAGAAAAGTATCAATCGAGAGCGCAGCAAGCCTCCCCTGCCCCACAGACCTTACAGCCAGACGTGAGGCGGCAATCGCATTACCACAGGCAAAAACTTGCTTTTGACTTGTCTCAAAGGTCTTCACGTCAACGGTGATGCCCTTCGGCGAAATAGCCATCGCAAAAGGCCACGGCTGATCAGACGCATATGCTCCCGTGGCAAAGAGAAGCGCATCGGAGCGCTCGAGTAAAGCCTCCAGAGTTTGCGGATCGCGAACACTGCGCTTCATTTCAAATTGGACACCCAAGGATTGAATGATCGAAATCTCGTGATCCAGAATTTCACGTGGCAGGAGCGAAGGGTCACAGCCGTATCTTAACAGTCCACCTGGCTCTTCGCGTTCATCAACAATCGTGCAGGCATGTCCCAGCAGGGATAAATAATACGCACTGGAGAGTCCGGCCGGACCTGCACCGATGATTGTGACCCGTTTTCCAGAAGAGGGCGGGAGAGAAGGTTTGGACTCATGGCCTGACCGCATAGCAGCTTCAGCCACACCTTTGTGAAGTTCACGGATCGCGACCGCTCCATCAATCGCGGCGCGTACACAGCCCTTCTCGCAGGGTGCAATACAGATGTGTCCCAAGACACCCGGCAGGGCGAGCCGCTCGCGGACTGTGTGGGTTGCGCCCATCAGATCACCCCCGACGATCTGGCTTGCCATGACAGGGATGTCGAGGTCCGCAGGACATATCCTACGGCATGGGCCTTCGCAGTCCCCTGCATGTTCACTCAACAGTAGTTCCAGTGCGCGTTTTCGGTAGGTATGGACCTCTTCGGAGTTGCTCTCAACAATCATCCCCTCTTCAGCTAAGGTTGCGCACGCTGGTGCCAACGAGTTTCGTCCTGTGATCTTAACGACACAGACATAGCACGAGGTCGGCGGCTCAATCCCTTTCAGGTGACAGAGCGTCGGGATGGAGAGTCCTGCGCGAGTCGCCACGTTAAGAATGGGCTCGCCAGGCTCAAACGTCAGACGTTGTTGATCGATGGTCAGTGTTGGCACAGACGTTCCCTTTCGCTTCCGGTGACAATCTGAATAGCGCTTTCCGGACAATTGATACGGCAGATATCGCAACGCACACAGAGGGAGTCGTTAATCACATGTCGTTCATGGGGTGTAAAGGGGATGGCCTCTACCGGACAGTTTTGAGAGCAGAGAGTACAACCGATGCAGGCTGGTGTAATAGTATACGAAATGAGCGCTGAACATTTTCCAGCAGGACAGCTTCCCTTCAGATGCGCCTCATACTCGTGCCGGAAATAACGAATGGTCGAGAGGACAGGGTTTGGCGCGGTCTTACCTAAGCCGCAGAGACTTCCCATGGCCACACTCTGAGCAAGCTCCTCGAGCCGTTCAATATCACCTTGGACACCCTTACCCGCGCAGATGCGTTCAAGAATATCCAGCATGCGACGCGTGCCGACGCGACAGAAGGTACAGCGTCCACAGGACTGACTCTGCGTAAAGGTGAGAAAATAGCGTGCGATGTCCACCATGCAGTCACGTTCATCCAGCACCACGAGTCCACCGGACCCCATCATCGCGCCTGCACCGACAAGTTCGCCGTAGTCCACAGGCAGATCAGCCTTTGAAGCGGGAATGCATCCGCCGGAGGGTCCGCCGATTTGGACAGCCTTGAAGGCCAGATCATTCGCAATACCGCCGCCCACTTCCTCGACAATCTCACGTAGGGTCATGCCCATGGGCACTTCAATGAGTCCGCCATGACGGATCTTTCCCGTGAGCGAGAAGACTTTGGAACCTGCACTCGTTGGCGTTCCGATTGCGTGGTATTGTTCAGCCCCATGACGAATGATCCAAGGAACCGAGGCAAAGGTCTCGCAGTTGTTAATGAGCGTGGGGTTGCCCCGGAGTCCGGATTGCGCAGGATAGGGCGGACGTAGGCGTGGCATGCCGCGTGCGCCCTCGAGCGAACGAATTAAAGCGGTCTCTTCGCCACAGACAAAGGCACCCGCACCCTCCTTAATTTCGAAATCAATGGAGAAGGTGGTTCCCAAAATGTTTTTGCCGAGTAGTCCTTTTGCACGGCATCGCGCGAGGGCTTCTCGGATACGGATCAGGGCGAGCGGATATTCGGTTCGGATATAGAAGATCCCTTCACGCGCACCCACAGCGAAGGCGGCGATCAGCATCCCCTCGATCACCCGATAGGGAAACGATTCCAGTAACATGCGATCCATGAAGGCGCCCGGGTCGCCCTCGTCCCCATTACAGATAATCGAGACAGGCCTGCTGGCATTCGCCCTGACCCGCTGCCACTTCACGCCAGTAGGAAAGCCTGCGCCGCCGCGGCCGCGCAGTCCAGCGTCCGTAACCCGCGCGATAATCTCCTCGGGCGACAAAGATTCAATGCAGGTCCGCAAGGCAACAAAGCCATCGTGCTTCTGATACTCCTCAAGATCAACAGGATCCAGCTGGCCATAATGTTCCGTCGCGACGCGGACCTGGCGTCCGAGAAAATCGGCAACCGGTTTTTCACGGAGATCCAGATTGAATTCAGGCGCTGCAACGTGCTCTGGCAGCGGAGAGAAGAGATCGCTGACATGATTTTGAATCCATGCTTTAACCTTGCCCTCCAGTGTGGGCGGTGTAAATTGGCGACGGATAATGGTCGCGACATCATGCGGAGTGACCTTTGCGTAGAACGAGGAGGACCCCGAGTGCGCGTGCACAATCTCCATCAACGGCGTGCGATGGCACATCCCTGCACAGCCGACTGATTTGACGCGGACTGGAATACCAAGGCTCTCCACTGTCTCCAGGGCAGTCTCATAAACACCGGCACTGCCCCCTGCCACACAGCAGGAACCGAGACCGATGCGAATTTCGCCAAACTCCTCAACCTCAGAGGATGTCAGTTGCGGTGCTGGGCTCTTGCCGGCGTTCTCCTGGAGAAACTTCTTCAGAATATCGGGCGCTGTCGCAGGCGTGACGTGGCCATAAATCACGGAGTCGATCTGAACCACGGGCGCCAAGGTACAACAGCCAAGGCAGGCCACCTTCTCAAGTGTAAAGAGTCCCTGCGGATCTGTATCTTCACCCTCCTTGCACGCGAGATGACGGGCCATGGCATCGTACACAGCCCCTGCCCCTTTGACATGGCAGGCTGTCCCCACACAGACCTTGACAGTGTGTAAGCCTGCTGGACGATGACGGAACTGGGAGTAGAAGGTTGAAACGCCAGAGATGTCGCTGGGAGAAATTTCAGTCACGCTGCAAACATGTTTCAAAAGCTCTTCCGGCAGGTAGTGAAACTGCGCCTGAATGCCCTGAAGAATCGGGATGACTTTATCAGGCGTCTTACCCACACGCGCAACCAATTCATCCACCCATTGGATGGAAGCTGAACAGGTCGGTTTCAGGGTTGACTGATTGTTATTCCCCGTCTCCGACTGGCAACACGTTTTGCATGTATCCGGCATTCTTGAAATTTTAAATCACTTTCGTGTTTAAAGTATGCCAGATAGGGTTCAATGATGTCAAGGCAATGGGATGAGATGCAGGAGCGCCAGAAACGGATGGCGCCAGATCATTCGGGGACCGGCATAACGCATGACGTCAATGACACGCGTACGCATGTCGGGTTTATAGCAGTGGACCGGACATTTCAGGCAGGTGGTTTTTTCAGCTTGAAAGGGACAATGCGCCTGGCGCTCACGCGCATACGTTTGTAATTCCGCACAGGATGCACAGAGTCCGTTGGCGCTCTGGTGGCAGTCACGGCAGTACATCGCGAGCATCACATCGAACGTCTTGCGTTCACGTACTAGGCGCGGATGCTCCTTTGCTACAGGATGACACATATTTACAGGGATTTAAAGATGGTAGGCCAGGCCGGGATCGAACCGGCGACCTGCAGATTAGGAATCTACCGCTCTGTCCTACTGAGCT
>CAIZQW010000399.1 GCA_903935195.1 uncultured bacterium | reverse complement strand
TCCTGTATCGTGGCCAAAGCTACGCTGATCTGGAAATCACCCTTCACAACAAGCCGTTGGATTCCTGGCCCGAGGCGGGCTGGCTCTGTCTCCCGTTCAAGGTTGACGCTCCGCGGTTCAGGCTCGGGCGGCTCGGTTCGATCATTGACCCGGCCAAGGACATCGTGCCCAACTCCAACCGCGACCTGTTCGCGCTGAACACCGGGCTGACCCTGACTGATCCACAGGGCAACGGAGTCGGCCTGTGCCCGCTCGATCATCCGGTCGTGAGTCTCGGCAGACCGGGATGCTGGCAATCTACCAAGGAGGAGTTTCAGCGCAAGCCGGTTGCCTTCATCAACCTGTTCAACAACCAGTGGAACACTAATTTCAGGCTTTGGAACGGTGGCACCTGGACCTCGCGCGTCCGCATCTGGGCGGTGGACCACGCCGGGGACGCGGCAGCCCTGATCACACCGTCGCTCGAAGCCCGCTACCCGCTTCTTGCCGCAGCCGCCGACACAACCACCATCCCGCCGCATCCGCTCCCGCCCACGCGCGAGGGCTTATCCGTTTCGCGCCGCGGCGTGCTCGTCACCGCCTTCGGCGCGGATCAGGACAGCAAAAACAAAACGATACTGCGGTTATGGGAACTGGCTGGCGACTCCGGGACGCTCACGGTGAAACTGCCGAAAGGGATGAACGTGTCGAAGATGACGCCCGTGAATTTGCGCGGTGAGCCGACGGGCAAACCAGAGCGCATCTGGTTCGGCAGATTTAGCGTGAATCTGAAGGCCTTTGCGCCGGCGAGTTTTGTGCTCGAATGAAGTTGAAGGGTGACGTGACCCTGCCTGTGACGTGAGCAAATATTCAGTTTTCCGAAAGATGAAGGAGCAACTATGACACTGAACAATCGAAGTGGTCGCATTCGCAATTTTTCTGACGGTTGTGTGATCGCGTTGTTGGCAACGGCGTTTACTGTTGCGGCAGCCGAAGTCCCGCCCGCCCGCGAAGCGGAAGCACCGATTCTGGTGGAGGCCGAAGGCTTTGTCGACACCGGGGGCTGGGTGATCGATCCTCAGTTCATGGATCTCATGGGCTCGCCTTATCTGCTCGCTCACGGTCTCGGAGTGCCGGTGAAAGACGCGAAAACCGAGGTGACCATCCCGAAGGCAGGCAGCTACCAAGTCTGGGTGCGGACAAAAGACTGGGTGGCACAATGGAAGGCTCCCGGCACGCCGGGGCGTTTCCAAGTCCTCCTTAACGGGAAGGCGCTTGAAACCACCTTCGGAACCGTTGGGGCCCAGTGGCACTGGCAGGACGGTGGAAGCATCGTGCTGCCAAAAGGCAAGATCCCTGTTGCGCTCCATGACCTTACGGGCTTTGAAGGGCGTTGCGATGCGATTCTCTTCTCGTGCGATCCGTCGTTCGTGCCGCCGAACACCGACCCTGCTATGAGGGCTCTCAGGCAACGCTGCCTCGGCCTTCCCGACAAGCCGGAACCGGCCGGCGAGTATGACCTCGTCGTTACCGGTGGCGGGATCGGCGGCATCTGCGCAGCGGTCACCGCGGCCCGACTCGGATTAAAAGTCGCTCTCATTCAGGACCGCCCCGTGCTCGGTGGCAACAACAGCTCGGAGGTCCGCGTCTGGCTGCAAGGGGCGCGCAGCAAGGCGCCGTGGCCGCGCGTGGGCGACGTGGTCGCCGAACTGGAAGCCGACAACCGCGCCCACTACGGCCCGGCCAATACCGCCGAGCTCTACGAGGACGATAAAAAATTGGCCGTCGCAAAGGGCGAGCCCAATATTACTCTTTTCCTTGAACACCGGGGCAATGGCGTCGAAATGGAGGGAAAACGAATCCGGGCCGTGCTCGCCACGGAAATCCGTAGCGGCAGACGTCTCCGCATTGGCGGGCGATGGTTCGCCGACTGCACCGGAGACGCCTGCATCGGAGCGCTCGCCGGGGCCGATTTTGATCTACAGGAGAAGAACAAGATGGGGCCGTGTAACCTGTGGAACGTCTGCGAATGCAAGGACACCAACCCAATCAACACCGAAACCACAAAAGCCACTGAGGTTGTGCCATTCCCGCGCTGCCCGTGGGCGCTCGACCTCTCCGACAAACCCTTCCCTGGTCGGGACAAGATCAAGCCCGACCCAGACAAACTCGGCGGCTGGTATTGGGAGAGC
>CAIZQW010000398.1 GCA_903935195.1 uncultured bacterium | reverse complement strand
ACATTTTTCACCGCGATATCGCCGTCCTTGCTGAAGAGGCTGACGCCGACATCGTCCGCGTTGTGCGGCTGCATATAGACGACCGCCTGCCGGTCGTTGGCAAACACCTCGACCATGCCCTTATCGAGGAAGACGCGCAGAGTGAGCGCTTCACCCGGCTTGAGTTCGAACGGGGCGGCGATCTTGCCGATGGCCAGCTTCTTGCTTTCGGCCTGGATGGTAATGGGGAAACCCTTGCCATTCGCGGCGCAAAACACGCTGACTCCGAATTCCTTGGCGCTGCCGGGCTCGATGGTGAGATTCAATTCGATGGTGTCGCCGGCGATCTTCTTGAACAAATGGGTGCTATCGCCCTTGACGGTGATGTCAGATTCGACGGTTTCGGCGGCACGGAGCGTCTCGAGTTCCCGCAGTGGCTTGATACGCAGCACGCCATCCTCGGGCAGGCTCAACTCGCGCGGCAGCGATTGGATGCCGCTCTGAACGCCGGGCAGATTGCACCACGACCACATGACACGCCGTCCATCCGGGGTCAGCACGCTTTCCGGCGCGAAGAAATCCCAGCCCTGCCAGTTCATCATGGCGTGGAACTCCGGCAGATATTTCTCATCCTTGAAATCGCCAAGGTAATAGCGGCAGCCCAGGTTGTGGCTGATGCACAGCAGCATCCACTTATTCCCGAGTTTGAACATGTTGGCGCACGAGACATCCTCGCCCTTGTTGACCCCCAGGGTCGCCGGCATGGCATCGTGCATCAGGAGTCCGAGGTTCACCCAATCCTTCAGGTCCCCGGATTTCATCAGGTGCGGCGGGCCGCCGCCGGAGATGCCATAATAGGTATCACCATTGAGCCAGCAATCGGGATCCCATTGGCGCACCTTGGAGTCCTCACCCGACGGTTCCTTGGGCATGATGGCCACTGGTTTTGTCCACTGTTCCAGTTGGTCATCGAGTGCGAAAGCCAACTGGTTCCTGTCGGATCCCGCGCCATGATAGATGATGGCCGGTTTGCCATCCTTGGTGATGAATCCGGTGCCGCTGTACATGCCGTGCCCAGTGAACTTAGGCGTAAGCGTGGTCGGGTGCCATGTCCAGCGCACCATGTCCGTGCTGGAAACATGGGCGAACTTGATCCCGTGGTTGTTGTAGATGTAGTACAGATGATAGCGGCCTTTCCAGTAGAACGCGCAATTCGGATCGCCGGGGAAGGCCCCACCGGGACCGGGGTGGGCAAGGTGATAGGTCAACCACTTCGCCGGCGGATTGGCGGGCATCGCCGGGGTTTCGACGATAGTCGCCAACTTCTTCGCGGCGGCGATCAACTCGCCGTTTTGCGTGAGGATCAGGCGACCCCCTTCGATTTTGGCTCCGCCGTCCAGGTTGTTGAAGGGAAAGCGTCCCATGCGGTCAGACTCCTGGCCCTTCTCAAAAGTCCACCAGGCGTAAGGCTTGATGGCGGACTCCTTGTTGGGTTCCAGTTGACGGATCTCGTCGGCGGTGAGCGCGCGGTCGTAGATGCGCGCGTCGTCGATGGATCCCTTGAGATTGTTGCCGGATCCTGTTCCCTGATGACGCAGACCGAAGACGGCGATGGTGTCCTTGGCTCCGAGCAGGTCGATGTTGTTGGCCTCGTAGGACGCGCAGGGTTCGCCATTCCGATAGATGGTGATTTGTTTGCCCTGGTAAGAAACCGCCATCTGGACGAGCGTCTTGCTGTCGGCCTTTTCAACTGGGCTGGCCTGCTGGTCGGCCTGGGTGCGGGCATACATTTCGCTGCCGGCCATCCACTTGCCGGCCACTCTTTCGCCAAAGACGATCCCGTCAAAGCGATCGTCTGACTGGATCGTGAGGGCGCTGCCGCCCTGCTGGGTCGTATTTGCGAGACACACCCAGGAGACCAGCGTCTTGTCCGTCGCCAGGGCCGGCCCGGCCACTGCGGCACCTGCCAGCAGCGCTGCCAGTGATAGAAACCTTGTTTTTACCCTCATTGATTCTCCCCCCTTTTTTTTAATATTAATCGATCCCCAACTTTTCCTGAATCTTCTCCAGAGAGACGCCCTTGGTCTCCGGCATAACCATCAACACCCAGACCAACTGCCCGACCATGCACAGTGCGTAGCAGGCGAAGGCCGTCCAGCCGGCGGCCGCGGCGATGATCGGGAAGGTCCACGAGATCGCGGCGTTCATAGCCCAGTGCGTGAAGCTGCCCAGCGCCTGACCGCGCGCCCGGACGCGGTTCGGGAAGATCTCGCTGATAAAGACCCAGATCACCGCGCCCTGGCCGAAGCCATGTGCCGCGATAAAGATTAACAGACTCACCAGAAGCAGGCAACCCTCAACCTTGGCATAAAACGCATACGCCGCACCGACAAGTCCGATGATATAGCCGATGGAGCCAATGATCATGAGCTTGCGCCGCCCGAAGTGATCAATGATGATCAGTGCAAACATCGTGAAGACCAGCATGGTGAAGCCGATGATGACCGACTGCAAGAGCGCGGACTCGACACCCGCGCCGGCCATCTTGAAAATGGAGGGCGTGTAATAGAGCACCGCGTTGATGCCGGATAGCTGGTTGAAGGCACCCATCGCCACGGCCAGCATGATGGGCTTGATATAGCGGCGGCAATAGAACGGCTCGTTGATGCTGTGATGCGCCAGATCCATGGAGTGCTGAATCTCCCTGATCTCCTCATCCACGCTGCCGGTATCTGAACCGCAACGCTGCAGCACGCCGCGCGCCTCCTCGAGCCGGCCTTTCGCAACCAGCCAGCGCGGACTTTGCGGCGTCAGGAAAATGAGCAGGAAGAACACCACCGAGGGTGCGGCCATGACGCCAAACATCCAGCGCCATTCATTTGCGCCGAGGTGCATCGAACCAATCAGGTAATTCGAAAAATAAGCCAGCAGAATACCAAACACGACATTAAACTGCGTAATGGCCACCATCCGTCCCCGGTAATACGCAGGCGAAATCTCCGCGATGTAGAGCGGTGACACGACGGAGGCGCCGCCCACGGCCAAGCCGCCCATGAAACGGAAACCCAGAAACGACCACCAGTCCCACGCGAAGGCGCAGCCCAGGGAGGAGACCACATAGATGACCCCCATCGTCGCCAGCGCGGCGCGGCGTCCGAAGATGTCCGCCGGACGGCCCGCCCCGATCGAACCGAGGATGGTGCCGATCAGCGCGCTCGCCACGGTGAAGCCCAGCAGATTGTCACTGAGGGCGAACTTCGCGCGTAGCGCATCGACGGTGCCGGAGATGACGGCGGTGTCGAAGCCGAACAGCAGTCCGCCCAGGGCCGCGACGAGCGTACAGCCGAGCAGGTAGAGGTTGAAGGCCGGTTTGGGCGCGTCTGAAGGAAACGATTGTGAGTCAGTGTGTGTATTCATAAGTGTTTAAAGTATGACAGATTTCAGAAAGCGTGTCTGTCCCCATTAAGGGGGACAAATGTTGTCTTGTCGGCAAAGCTGCTGATCCGGCGCCAGAGAGGAGGAGTGAAGAAGTTTGTTAGTGCGTGAGTGCATGAGTTTGGGACATAGCGGGGCACGGGGAAGCGAGCAGGATTGGTTGAGGACGCCAAGACGTGAAGACTCCAAGACGCCAAAGAAAGACCAACGGACTGGGAAGAGCCCTTTTTTTTCACCTTCACCTGTTCACCTTTTTTTGCTATCGTACTGCCATGACCAATGCCTTACCTAGATTGCCACTTGGCATTAGCGACTTTGCAAAGCTTCGGAAAGTCTCTTTTCTGCTCCACCATCAAATATCTTTATGAGGGCCGCCGCGAACTCTACACCGGCCTCGCCATCGAACCGCTCTGGGACTGGAGCAAAACAAATCCAGTCGTGCACATCAGCCTGACGGAGACCAATTGTGCCAACCCTGACAACCTGGAAATCAGTCTGTTTCACTTACTTCAGAATCGCGCCGCCGAATCCAGCATTATTCTGACAACACGCTATTCGGCGCAAGCATTGCCAGAACTATTGCGCTCCCTTTACACCCAGACCAGCCGCCGCGTGGTGGTGATCGTGGACGAATACGAGAAGCCCGTGCACGACCACCTCACGGATCTCGCCATGGCGCGTAAGATGCGCGATGTGCTCTCCTCTTTTTACGGCTCACTCAAGGGGTGCGACGCGCATCTTGAAAAAGTATTCATCACCGGCATCGGACGCATGGTGCGCACGAGCATCTTCTCGGAGCTGAACCAGATGAAGGATGTGACCCTTCTCCCTGCTGCGGCCGAACTCTGCGGCTACACCGAGGCGGAACTGCATCGCGACTTCGTCCCCTTCACCCAGCGCCTGGCGCAGGCCAACGCCCTGACCGAGGAGCAGACGTGGAATCTTCTGTGGGAGCGTTACAACGGCTATTGGTGGGGGACAGGAGAGAAGGTCTACAATCCGTGGGCGATCCTCAACTGCATGGACGACCGTACCTTCGGCAGTTACTGGTGGGCCAGCGGCACGCCAGGCATGCTGGTCGACATGGCCGCCACCCTGGATCGTCCAGACGGCAATTTAGAAGGTGTCAAAGCGACGAATCTTTCGTTGCTCTTCGATATCACACAGCCTAAGGCTGTACCGTTGCTCTGGCAGTCCGGCTATTTGACGATCAAGGCCTTCAATGAGGACGTTTTCACCTTGGGCTTCCCAAACGCCGAAGTACGTGAGGCGTGGTTCAGCATGATGCTCGGTCACTTCTGCGGATCGGATGGAGCAGCTCAAGGCGCGTCGCTACTATGAACCCTACCTCGCCGACCCCCGCCCCATCATCCTGCTCGCCGCCGGCGGCTTCGAAGAGAAGGCTGTTCAATGCCTGTGGGAAGAGGTTGGGAAGTGTCAGTAAGTGTCAATAAGTCTAAGAAGTGTCAGTAAGTCTTAAGAAGTGCTAAAGTTCGAGAGTGCTAAAGTTTTAAAGTTCTGGCCCTGTTCCTTCGGTCAACTGGTCACAGGGTCAGTCGCTCAACTTGTCACCCTGTCACCTGGTCACCCAGCCTGCCCGCCGTAGGCATCGCGAAGGCGGAAGTCGTATTCGCGAAGGTGGGTCAATCCGTCAAAAAGGACGCCGAGACTGGAAGACGCCGAGACGCAAAGGATGCTGAAGGGTCGCAGACAGAAAGGTGGCGCAGACATTGACGCTACGCTCCCGTGTCAAGCACGGGCTCTGCCGAATACGGCGGTCTCTGGCTGTGCAATAAGCAAGCCCCTGGGCGCATAGGCGTCCTCGCCTGTGCACTGGCGGCAAGAGCCGACAGATATTGTTTTGTTGTTTTGATTTGCGGTGT
>CAIZQW010000397.1 GCA_903935195.1 uncultured bacterium | reverse complement strand
ACACCGATTGGCATGATCGATGATGGCATGGCCCATGATTGGGTGTCGGCGGCGCGGCACGGGGTGTTCAACGCGAAGGCCGCAGTGTACGTCGGGGCGTACGATCCGGCGCAGCACCCGACGCAGACGGTTGCAGTGGCGCTGGGGACGGCCGCAGAGAAACTGCCCGCGACAGAAGGGTCTCAGACCGTCGTGGTCACGGCAGAGATCGATGTGCCGGCTACCGGCACCTACACGGTTCACGCCGGGTTCGAAGACAGCACGCACAGCGTCGTGGTTTTGGACGGCAAGGAAGTGTATCGCAAGGAGGTCGGCGGCAAGCCGGTCGTCGCGAAAGTTGCGCTGGAAGCGGGCAAGCGATACCCCGTGATGATCACGTATTTTAAAGGCGGTTCGGCCGCGTTCTGGCTGGAACAGGTGGACATCGCAGGCCAGGGCGACCTGGTGACGCTGACGCAGAAGGACGGGAAGTTCACCTATCTGCTCGAAGATGCCGGCAAGTGGAGCGTGCGCAACGACGTGACTTACACCGATCCGCGGTTGTTTCCCGATCGCGCCAGCTCGCCGTTGTCCGCCACTTCGAACAACGGCGGTTCGATCGGCCCCGAACTCGGCTTTGGTTCGGTCATGGGCACCTTCCACGACGAGCAGGTGTTGCTGATCAAGACGGCCATAGGTAACCGCTCGCTGAATTGGGATTTCCGTCCGCCCTCCAGCGGCAAGACCGACCGGGAAGGGGCGGCCCAGTGGGAAGGCTTGGAATACCGGCTAATGGTGGAAGGGGTGCGCAAGTCGCTCGAGCAGATCGACAAGATCGTGCCCGGCTACAAGGGCCAGGGCTGCGAGGTCGCCGGCTTCGGCTGGTTCCAAGGGCACAAGGACAGCGGCTCGACCAAAGAGGAATACGAGAAACACCTCGTCAACCTGATCAGCGACCTGCGCAAGGAGTTCAAGGCACCGAAGATGCCGGCTGTCGTGGCTACCGTCGGCTTCAACGGCTACCGCATCAAGGAGGGTCCGTGGAAGGGAGTTTGGGAAGCGCAGATGGCGGTGGGCGATTCCAAGCAGCATCCGGAGCTGGCCGGCTCGGTGGCCTCGGTGGACACCCGCGACTTCTGGCGCGAGCGCGAGGAGTCGCCGGCGGGACAGGATTATCATTACAACCGCAATGCCGAGACATACCTGCTGGTGGGCGAAGCCATGGGTCGGGCGATGGTGCGGCTGGAAGGCGGCGTGGCAGAGGCGATTCCGAAGTCCGACCGCGAAGCCCGAACGGCAGCTCGCGTGACGGCCGAGGCCGCCAAGCCGGTGCCCACGGCGGAGCAGAGAGCCGCTTCGCTGGCGGCCATCAAGCCCATGGTTCTGGACGGCGCGCTGGCGTCATTCGTGAACAATCCTCGCTACCAGCCGTCGCTGCAGGCTGCACGCAAGGGCGAACGGCCCGCACAGGTGTCCCCTTTTCTCGAGGACCCCTTGGACACCTTGGCCGATTACTACCGCACGGTTCTCGTTCACGATTACGATTGGAAACCACTCGGCGGCATTATCAAGGATGCCACTTGGGAGTATTTCAGCTTCGACCTGCCGAAAGCTAAACCCGATCCCAAGTCGAATGTCATTCCCGTGGCCCCGATGACTCTTCCCGCCGGGATGGAGAATTGGTCCGCGCCGGACTTCGATGCGAAGAAGGCGGGTTGGCAGAGTGGCTCGGCACCGTTCGGAGTGTCCAAAGATACGGTCACCTATCCGGCATGGTATGGCCCCAGCAGACGTGGCCCCGCTAAGACGGTGTGCGAGAAGGATGTCCTGCTCATGCGCCAGACCTTCGACCTGCCGCCAGCGAAGGAAGGCCATCGCTACCGCATCCGGATCAATGGCAGTGTCCACGCCAATTCCGGCGAGGGGTACGCGATCTACGTCAATGGCAAGCTGCTGGCCGAATCGAAGGCCGGCATCGCCGCCTGGCGGAAACAGGGCTGGAAACCGCGCGGTAGCCATGTCTGGGCCGATTTCCGCGGCGAGTTTAAGGGCGGCAAGGTGACCGTCGCGGTCAGCAACTTCCCGATGAACAACAAGCCAGCCGAAGGGTTCCTCCCTGCCTCCCGCGACCCGCTGAGCGTCTGGGTGGAAGAGATGAAAATCCCGCCGGTGGAATAACTGCGACAAACAATCGGAATCCTCTTATGAAATCGTTCGAAGTTTCAACATACACAGGAAGAGCAAACCATGAACAAGACAGGTCATAAAATGAATAACCAACACCCAATAAAAACGTTTTTCACCCTCACGACAGCGCTGCTGCTTGCATCGTTGGTGGCATTGGCGGCTGAGGACAAGCCCGCAGCCAAACCCGCGCCCGCCATCGCACTCGGCGCGCCTTTTGCCGACCACGCGATTCTCCAGCGCGAGATGCCATTGCCCGTGTGGGGCTGGAGCAAGCCGGGCACAAAGATCACCGTCGAATTCGCCGGACAGAAAGTAACGGCGGAAGCGGGAAAAGACGGGAAATGGACGGTCACGCTGAAGCCGCTCAAGGCGAACGCCGAGCCGGCCGAGATGATCATCACGGCTAGCGACGGCAAGAAGGTCGTCCTGAAGAACGTCCTTGTCGGTGAAGTATGGATGGCCTCCGGCCAGTCGAACATGCAGTGGGTAGCCGGCAAGTGCGATGTGGCAGAGCTCTTGGCGCGCATCGCTGAGGCTGTCAAGGCCGGCAAAGAGAAGCAGCCGGTCATCCGCGAGTTCCAGGTGACCAGCGTGTTCTCGGCGCTGCACCCGATTGAACGCGCCACGGGAGCGTGGAATGCCGGAAACATGGAGGAGTTCAGCGCCATCGCCACGGCTTTCGCCTGTGAGTTGTACAAGGAGCTGGGCGTGCCGATCGGCATCCTAAACTGCTCCTGGAGCCAAACCGCGATCGAGGCCTGGGTTCCGCGGGCGGGCTATGCGACGGCCGAGGATGACTACGGCCGGGAGATCAACCGGAAATGCCTTGCGACCGACCCGCGCACGCCCGAACACAAGGAGGCCTGGGGCGCCTTCTACAAGTCACTGGAAGACCAGATCGCCGCCAGTGATGCAATGATCAAGAAAGGTGAGAAGCCGCCGCCCGTCAGCGCACCGGTGCCGGGCAACATGGGCGACAACCGGGGTGCCAGTTGGATGTTCAACGGACGGCTGAATCCCGTGGTCCCTTTTGCCATTCGCGGCGCGATCTGGAACCAGGGGTGGGCGAACCGGGGCAGCGGCCTGCTCTATTACAACAGCCTGCACCATATGATCCGCGGCTGGCGTCTCGTCTGGGACAAGCCTGATCTGCCGGTCTACTTTCACCAGTTCTACTGCCCCGGGGGCGGGTTTTCCGGCAAGCCGAGTCTCGATAGTACCGCTGAAATGCGGCTCGGAACCTTGCTGGCACGCGATATCCCGAACACCGGGATGGCCTGCCAGATCGATATCCAGGGTGCGATTCACTACAGAGACAAGGCGCTGCCCGGAAAGCGCCTCGCCCTGCACGCGCTCAAGAACCAGTATGGCAAGAACATTGTGGCCGACGGGCCGATGTTCAAGTCGTATGAGGTCAAGGGCGACAAGCTGACCGTCACGTTCGACTTCGCCGACGGCGGGATACAGGTCGGCCAGGCGATGGCGGGCAATCTCCTGGATGCGCCGGCGGTTCTCACCAACAGCGAGGACAAGGTGAAGCTCTTCTACTTGGCCGGTGAGGATAAGGTCTGGCATCCGGCCACCATGAAGATCGAAGGAGAAAAGATTGTGGTCAGCTCTCCGGACGTCAAGGCGCCGCGCGGTGTCGCTTACGGGACGGCTGGCATCGGCTCCCAGCCGAGCCTCTACAACAAGGCACTCCTGCCGCTGGCTCCGTTCATCACCTACAATAACAAGCTGGTCACCAGCAAGGACTGGCCGGGTGGTACGCTGAACATTGCCGGCGAAAAAATCAATCCATCATCGGTCGGCAAAGTGTACGAGTACCGCAAGATGCCGCTGCTGAGCCAGCAGTTCGAAGACAACGCAGTGCTGCAGGCGGGCAAGCCGGTGACGATCTGGGGTTCCACACGCAATTTCGGGGAATGGCAGGTCGGGCCGGAAAAGGGCGACTGCAAGGTGGATTTCCAATTCAATGACATCAAGAAGACGATTTCCGTCACTCCTGACATGAAGGAGTGGCAGGTGACGCTGCCGCCGATGAAGGCCGGCGCCACGCCTTACACCCTGAAGGCCCGCTTTACCATCAACGGCGAAGTGGTGCATGACCGTGTGGCGACCAACATAGTGTTCGGCGATGTCTGGTACGTGGCGGCTCCGGCTGGCGCGTTCAGCGTGCCCGCGACGAAGCCGTCCGGGCAGCCCGTACGCATGATCGCGAACCAGTCGAATCGCGGAGGCAGTGGCAGCCCCTCGCGCTT
>CAIZQW010000396.1 GCA_903935195.1 uncultured bacterium | reverse complement strand
TCGAGCATCTTCATCACCATCCGACAGGTCGCCTTAGAAACATGAGCGGCCACATCCTGCAAGGGCGGCACAGGGATCTTCTCCAGTCGAGCCCGGACAACCTCGGAGGGTGACTCACCTAGCGTCGGAGGACGCCCCGAGAGCAGGTGGTAGAGCGTAGCCCCTAGGCTAAACATGTCGCTACAGGGCGTGTCCTTCCCCCCCCGAATAAGCTCAGGCGCAATATAGTCGGGCGTCCCCATTAATTTATGGTTGCGGTCATAGCGAGACATTCCGGTCAAACCAAAATCAACCAACTTGGAATTGCCATCCCGATCCATGACAATGTTTCCGGGTTTAATGTCGCTGTGAACGAGCCCTTCGCGATTCAAGGCAGCCAATCCCTCTGCAACATCCCCTGCCATCCGCAAAACGACACGTTCGTCCAGATGGCCCTCTTGTTGGAGCTTCTTCTCAAAGTCTTCGCCAGTCACAAGCTCCATCACCAGATAGGGATGGCCATTCGAAAAATTTAAGGAATAGACTTGAGCCACACGTGAATGGTTTACCTTGCCGAGCGCGCAAGCCTCTTGGCGCAAACGCTCGCAGGATTCGGGGTCACCCGCATAAGACCCCCTCAAAAGCTTGATCGCCACTTCGCGCCCGATGGTTTCATCCGTCGCCCTGTAAATTGAACCCATCTCCCCCTCGCCCACTGGCCCTTGGAAGAGAAAATTAGCTAAGCGTACGGGAATAAAGACCTTGCCTGGACATTCCGGGCAGGGTATATACGAGAGTGGACGTGCCTCTGTTGTTGGCACAATTGCACCACAATGTTGACAACTGACCTGCTCGATGCGCTCAAAGAGAATGCCGGCCTTCTTCTCCTCGTTGGGCCCAGAAGAAGGGATAGCCATCTTAACCGCTGAGTCGTGCGTCACCGGACGCAAGGTCATTACTTTATGGGGTTCATTAGACACGGATGAGTAATATAGGACATTGTTGCGAGCAGTGCAATTTGAAAAATGCTTTTTAGAGCAAAAAATGAAACCCAAAAACGATTATTCCTTTTCGGCACACCTTTTGCTATATTTTTCCACTATGAAAACAAATCTTAATAAGATCTTTCTTTTGTCACCTTCAGAACTCTTAAAGCTCATGCTCTTTTGCGGTCTGATTCAAATCGGAGCCTATTACTTTGTCGGAGCCATGGCTTCTCCTACCAATCACATCGCCCTGCCCCAGCCCGATACCATCCTCTACTGTCAAGCCGCACGCCAGATCGCGGAGGGTCAACCCTTTATCTTCTCCCCTGGCGATAAGCCCTCAACAGGAACCACCTCCCACCTCTACCCCTTTCTCTTAGCAATCCCCTACGCCCTCGGTGCCACCGGTGATGATCTCATTACCGCTGGGTTTGCCTTAAACGCAGCGTTTTATCTCCTTTTTATCCTTTCGTGGGGGACCATTGCTATCCGTCTTTGCAAAACCCCTCTTGCACGAGGCGTGGCTGGACTTCTCCTAGCTCTCAATGGCCAAGCTGCGATCGGTGCGTTCAGCCAGTCAGACACCGGCCTCTTCATGGCCATCAGCTCAGCCCTTTTTGCCTCATTTCTCAGTGGGCGCATGAAGACATTTGCCTTCCTTCTCGTTATCGCCCCTTGGTGCAGGCCCGAAGGGAGCGTCCTCGCATTTCTCTTCCCTCTCTTCTTGCTTATACGCCGGTTGTTCTGGAAAGAGTCTTCATCAAAGGGGGAGTGGATCACCGCTCTCCTCGGGGTATTCTCGGCCCTCGGCGTACCGCTTTTCAATCTCTGGCTGACGGGAACCGCTCAATTTCATTCAATCCTTTACAAAGGCTACTTCAAACAATATGATTTTCTCCCATCTATCTTTCTAAGCTCTAAGGATGCCATACGCATGCTCCGCGAGTTCTTTCTCGGTACCCCCGAAACCGCTCCTCGCGAATTCTTTTTCTTGCCTCTTTTCGGGGCCATCTTCGCATGGATCGGCATCTGGCGTCGGCCTTGGCTCCATAAGAGCTCTTGGAGAGAACTCTGGTGGCTTGCAGCGATACTTGTCGCCCTTGGAGGCGTTGCCACCAGTGGCTGGCAGAACACCAATCTCGATCGCTACTTGGCGTGGGTCTTTCCTCTTTGGATGATCTATGTTGCAGAAGGTGCAACCTGGCTTACCCGGAAAATAGAAGCGGCTCCCCGCTTCCGCTCACTGCCCTTATGGGCCCTGTTAGGATTTCAGAGTGTCACCACACTCTGGATGCTCTGTTGCTTTGATTTTAACAGTCAAGTCTCAAACCACGAGTATGAAGCCCTGAAAACCCTGAATACACTACTCCCTCCTAAAGCGAGCGTCGGAACGCTGATCGCACCCGCATACGCGATCCCCGGCCATCGGTTGATGCATCTCAACGGCCTTTACTCCCCGGACTTCCTTGTCGCAGATTCTGATCTTCCCGCCAATTTCGAAAAAATCAAACACCATCAGGAGTATCAGTTTGACTACTGGTTAATCGAGCCCATCATCACCTCTTTCATCGGATCCAAAACAAACGTTTTTTACCCCTCAAAGACCCCGATCACGCTCGATGACCGTTTTCTTGCGAAAGCAGACTGGTCTGCGCTCAAACGCAGTATGGAACCTCTCGAGCCAGCCTCTCTTAAGGCTATACAGGGGTGGAAGGAGATCGCCCGTCTTGACATTGGCTATATCGAAAATGAAAAACGGTTTGACTACTCCTCCTTTAGTCGTTTTTACAAAGTTCACTATTACCCTCAGCTCCATACTGGGATGTGTGGCACAAATCTCATTGCCGATGTAGGGCGTGCCATCATCGGGAGTGAAAGTATGACAATCCCGTGCACTCCCCGCCAGAAGCTCAAGATCCTCTTAAGAACGATGAGTACTGTTAACCTCCGTCTACGCAACGGACCAAGCCAAGGATCCTATAACTTCGGTTTTAACTCGCCTCTTAAACTGCGCATTCATGTTGACGAGAAAGAGGCTTGTTATTTTGAAATTCCAATTAAAGAGGAGAAAGAGGTCTTCTCAGAGATTAATTTTGAGATTCCCGCAGAGGCCATCACGCAGCCTAATCCTCGTATCACCCTCTATGGTGATCATGCCTCTTTTGCTCTCTGGTTCTACCAACCAGATCCTTCGCCTACTCAACCAACTACCCCGTAAGAAGAAAACTCGTTTTTGATGAAAGAAACACTAAAACGGCTCAGTATCGTGATCGCCTTGTGCGTTGCTGTACTTGCGCCTTATCACCGCCTTATCCTGGGACAGGAGATCCCCATTCCCTCTGATGTGATGATCTCCGATCTTGCGGATGCCGAGTTTCCTGTGCGTGTAGAGGCCGGCAGACTGATCCGGGCGGGAGAGCTTCCCTTTTGGACGCCCAACATCATGAGTGGGTACCCGTTATCCGTTGATCCCCTCTCCATGCTTCTCTTTGCATTACTTCCTCCTGCTCTTGCACTCGGACTTTTGTACGGTATCCTTCTGAGCATCACAGCCACAGGGACCTATACCCTCGCCCGACACTTGGGATGTTCTCGTGCAGGTGCCTTCCTTGCTGGCTTTTCATTTGTGTGGTCGGGTTTCTTCGTTTGCCAGATGCGTCATCTGGGCATCATCGGCACCGTGGCATTCTTTCCTTATGCCCTCTATTGCTTGGATCGCGCCTTACTTAGTGTAAAAACCACGCCAACCTCCCCCTGCGTTAAACCCCAAACCTTCGCGTGGCTGATGCTCTTTGCCCTCTGTTTTGGCATGCAGGTTCTGGCAGGATTCCCTCAAACCGCCTATATCTGTGGCCTCTTCTATGGCTTACTCATCCTCTGGCGACTGCTTACGGTCCTGAGCCTTCGTCCCTATAAGGTATTCATAACCACACTCCTCACGCTCGTGTCAGGCATCAGTATCGCCACCCTCCTCGGGACGCTCATGGGCATGAATTCATTATTGCCGGTGTGGGAACTCGGAACCCTATCAGACCGTGCAGGCGGTCTCTCGTTTGACGATGTCATCTCCGTCAGCTACCCCCCCAAGTTCCTGATGAGCTTCTTCTCCCCCTATTTTTATGGTGATATTTCCGATATCAGCTTTACCCTCCGAAAAGAAACTCTCTTTTGGGAGGTTTATGGTTATGCCGGACTCGGTACCGTCCTCTTGGCTTTCACAGCTATTGGCATCGCCTTGGGGCGCCTTAGGGGTAAAAAGCAGGAGACAAACGATCAGCACTCCTTCAGGACCCAGACGCTCTTTTGGGCCTTTGTCTTTCTCCTCTCCCTCTGCATGGTATTGAGTCCCTTCCTTCCTCTTTATAAAATTGCTTTTTATACTATCCCTGGTTTCTCCTCCTTCCGATTCCCCACACGTTTCCTCTTTGTCACAGTCTTGTCACTTACCCTTTTAGGCGGACTTGGCCTCACGTGGTTGCAGGCGACCCTCTCTCGCCTGATCCCTCCAACATCAACCCAGCGGAGGAGGCTGTTCATCGGTGAACTCCTCGTCGCTTTAACAATAGCCGACTTGGTCTATCACAACCAGCGACAAAATCCGATGGCAAATAGCCAAGAGTGGTTAACTGCACCAGAAACTGCTACGCTGATCCAAAAAGACCTCGGGCGAAGTTTTTCACCAGATGCGTATTGGCATCACATGGCCATGTTTGCCGTCGCTAAAGGATGGTCAGGCGATCTGACGCCCTATTATCTCCAGCGTAATATGATTCAACCCAACGCCAATCTTCTCCACGGAATTCCGTCCCTAAATGCTTATGCGGGTATCTCCCCGAGTTGGGTTGTGGATCTTATCGGCGACCACAACCGTTTCGGCCTTCTGCTGGACCTTCGGAGGAAAGGAAAATTAAAAGCTTACCACCAGTGGCTTCAAGCCCTCTCGGTGAAGTGGCTCATTCTCTCAGCCCCTGTACGTGCACCTGAACAGCCCTTCCTTATTGACAAGGGAAGGACCTCCATCGCTTCCTATCTCTATCAACTTCAAAATCCGCTACCCCGGGCACGTTTTGCCAAACACCTCGAGTGCATCCCGACGATTCAGGAGATTAAGCGTGAAAGCCTCGCTGGCCGACTTGATCCTACCCAAACAACGCTCCTCCATTCCCCACAGGAGTTGCAGACCATCCAGAAATCCCTGAACACCTGGAAGCAAGAGCAACAAGAGGCTTCTCGCGTGGAGGATTCCGTCACGTTGATCAATGACCGAGCGACTGAGATCACCTTGAAAACCTGTTCACCCGAGGGCGGACTTCTTGTGCTTGCAGACACCTATTATCCTGGCTGGGAGGCCTCGATCAATGGGGAAAATGCCCAGATCTACCGTGTAAACATGATGAATCGAGGTGTTCTTGTCCCCCCTGGAGCTCACACCGTCTCGTTCCATTACCGTCCCTGGACCGTCCGCTGGGGAATCATATTTTCTCTCATCGGAACACTTTCCATCCTTATTCTATTCTGTTACTATTCTCGCAAGACAAAGGAGGCCCTAGTATGAAGGCTGTTATCTTAGCAGGCGGTCTTGGAACACGAATTTCCGAAGAATCCCATCTCAAACCGAAACCCATGATTGAGATCGGTGGCTATCCCATTCTCTGGCACATCATGAAGATCTATCACGCACAAGGCATCAACGACTTCATCATCTGTCTCGGCTATAAGGGTGACGTCATTAAAGATTTCTTCAAGAACTACGCCCTTTATACCTCCGACGTAACCTTCGACATGAAGAAAGACAAGATGATCGTTCACCAACAGAACAGTGAGGACTGGCGCGTGACCCTCGTGGATACTGGGCTAAACTCCCTGACGGGCGGACGCCTCAAGCGGGTCGCGGACTATTTGGAGGATGAACCCTTCCACTTCACCTATGGAGACGGTGTCGCGGACATTGACATCAAAAAATTAACGGCCTTTCATAAAAAGAGCAAGAAGCTGGTGACCCTCACCGCTGTTCAGCCTCCTGGACGCTATGGGGCTGTGGAGATGAATGACTCTGGCGTGGTCACGGCCTTTCAAGAGAAACCGCTCGGGGATGGCGCCTGGATCAATGGTGGATTCTTTGTAGTCAATCCAAAGGCCATCGATTATATCGAGGACGATGTCACGAACTGGGAGGGCCATACCCTTCCCCTGATTGTAAAAGACAATCAATTAACTGCTTTTAAGCATCAGGGCTTCTGGGCCGCCATGGATACACTACGCGACAAGATCAATCTCGAAAACCACTGGGAAAAAGGCGATGCACCTTGGAAGGTATGGTGAAAAGTGCATTATTTCATTAGTGCGTTAGTGCATTAGTTCTGGGAAGTTTCATTCATGATGTCTCATTCGGATCACGTAATATGAAATTTGATATTTTCAAAGGCAAGCGGGTATTCATCACTGGCCATACCGGCTTTAAAGGAAGCTGGCTGACGCTTTGGCTCCATCAGCTGGGCGCTCAAGTTTATGGTTATTCGCTCCCGCCGCCGACCGTCCCCTCTAACTATGAACTGTCGAAGGTTTCGTCCTTGCTCGCAGGGGAGTGGATCGCGGATATCCGTGACCGTGAACAGATGAAGAAAGCTCTCCTCGCATGCCAACCCGAGATCATCTTTCATCTCGCCGCGCAACCGCTTGTCCGCGCCAGTTACCGAGAACCCTTTGAGACCTTCGAAGTCAATGTCATGGGCACAGCCAGTCTATTGGATGCAGTGCGCAGTTCTGGGAAGCCATGTGCTGTGATTTGCATCACAACGGATAAATGCTATGAGAACCGCGAACGCGAGGAGGGCTATTCTGAAGAGGATCCCATGGGAGGTTATGACCCCTACAGTGCTAGCAAGGGCGCTGCAGAGATTCTGATCGCCTCCTATCGCCGCGCCTTTTTCAACCCGGAAACACTTCAAAAGCATGGCGTCCAGCTCGCTTCCGCCCGTGCAGGAAACGTCGTCGGTGGCGGTGACTTTGCCGAGGATCGGATCGTGGTTGATCTCGTAAAAGCGATTCAGTCTGGAGAAACGCTCAACGTCAGAAACCCACAGGCCATTCGGCCCTGGCAGCACGTCCTGGAGCCGCTATCAGGCTACCTGTCCTTGGCCGAAAAGATGATCTCCGCTCCCTCCCCCCAATGGTGCGAAGGCTGGAATTTCGGACCCAAACAGGAGAGCGAAAAAACCGTGGGTGAACTGGTTGATTTGTTTATCAAAGAATGGGGTTCTGGTAACTGGGAGGATATCAGCTCGCCCTATCATTTGCATGAAGCGCGTATTCTCCGACTCAAAATTGAAAAAGCGAAAAAGAATCTGGCCTGGACCCCAACATGGTCGTTCGATGAGATGATACAGCGAACCGCCAACTGGTACCGGCAGATGAAAACGGTCTCGCCTCAACAACTCTGCTTATCCGACATCAAAGCTTATTCTTTTTAGCATCCGAATAACACGAACCACACGAATAGAGAAAATGAACGAAAAAATTCTTTATACCGATTGCTGTTTAGTTCAAGAGACTCTCATCTTCAGTCAAGAGACTATGAACTGGGATTGCTGTCCATCTTTCATCCTAACCCAAAGTAGCCATTGCAATTATTCTCAATACAGAAACCACTATCACCCATTCGTGCGGTTCGTGTTATTCGGATGCTAAAAATGAACGAAAAAATTCTTTATAAAGATGAGTGCTATTCAATTCAAGGAGCAATCTTTGAAGTACACAATGTCATGGGGAGCGGTTTTCTAGAGGCTGTCTACCAAGAGTGCTTAGAAAAAGAATTTTCATTGCGAAGTATCCCTTTCGAATCACAGAAAGGTCTGGCCCTTAGCTACAAAGGAGACCCATTAAAACAAAAATACATTCCCGATTTCATTTGTCATGGAAAAATCATCGTTGAACTGAAAGCCTCTAAAAACCTTACAGAAGAACATCGGGCACAAGTGATCAATTATCTTCAAGCAACAGGCTATGAGTTGGGCTTACTGGTCAATTTTTCATCTTATCCCAAAGTAGCCATTACTCGTATACTTAATACAGAAATTCCCATTAACCATTCGTGCGGTTCGTGTTATTCGGATGCTAAAAATGAATTCACAACAACTTAAAGCAGACATTCTCAAAAAGGTGGCGGAGTATTATCAGTTGGTTCATGCGCCGCAGCAGGACGCACCCTTTGTTGCAGGTGAGACGCGCGTGAACTATGCAGGCCGTCGTTTTGATGCTTGTGAGATGACAAACCTGATAGACGCCTCGCTCGACTTCTGGCTGACCTATGGGGACTATTCGCGCATCTTCGAGAAGAAACTCGCCGACTATTTGGGTCTGCGCTGGGCATTGCTCGTCAATTCCGGCTCTTCCGCCAATCTTCTCGCCTTCATGGCGCTGACCTCGCCCCTGCTCAAGGAGCGGCAAATCCTGCGCGGCGACGAAGTCATCACCGTCGCGTGCGGCTTCCCGACCACCGTTGCTCCGATCCTTCAATATGGAGCGGTGCCTGTCTTTATTGATGTTGAACTCGAGACTGCCAATGCTGACGTCTCGCAACTTGAACAAGCTCTCTCATCCAAAACAAAAGCCGTCATGCTGGCTCATACGCTGGGGAACCCGTTTGACGTCCAGGCCATTAAAGCCTTCTGCCAGAAGCATAACCTCTGGCTGATCGAGGACAACTGCGATGCTCTGGGTTCACAGATCAATGGACAGCTCACTGGCACCTTCGGCGACATCGGCACCTCCAGCTTCTATCCCCCGCATCATATCACCATGGGCG
This sequence comes from uncultured bacterium, assembly GCA_903935195.1. Lineage (GTDB taxonomy): Bacteria > Verrucomicrobiota > Kiritimatiellia > RFP12 > UBA1067 > CAIZQW01. The sequence continues at coordinate 1,712 of CAIZQW010000396.1, read as the reverse complement.
AAGGTGGAGCCGTCTACACCAACAACCCGCTGCTCAATAAAATCATGCTCTCCATGCGCGACTGGGGACGTGACTGCTGGTGCGACAGCGGAAAGGACGATACCTGCGGCTGCCGCTTCACAGGCCAATTTGGAACGCTGCCCTTTGGTTATGACCACAAGTATGTCTACAGCCATTTCGGTTACAACCTGAAAGCCACCGATCTGCAGGCAGCCATCGGCTGTGCCCAACTTGACAAGTTTCCCTCCTTTATCCAAAAGCGTAAGGAGAACTTCGCCAGCCTTTATGAGGGCGTCAAGGATATCCCTTGGCTTCGCATTCAGAAGGCAGTTCCTCACGCGGACCCCTCGTGGTTCGGATTCCTGATGACACTCACTTCGGATGCCCCCATCACACGCAACGGGCTTGCGGAACACCTAGAAGAAAACAAGATCCAGACCCGCAACCTCTTCGCCGGCAACCTCACGCGCCATCCCTGTTTCGAGACCCTTAAGGTGGGAACCGACTACCGTATTGCCGTCCCCTTGATCAACACCGACACCATCATGAACCAAAGCCTCTGGATCGGTGTCTATCCAGGGATGAAAAAACAGACCACTGACTACATGGTTAAGTGTCTAACCGCACTTTCATCTCGGTCAACCCTACCTTGACTTAAACAAACAGATGTGACACACTTTTAGTTTACGGCTCAGCATACTGATTGAAAATAAAGGAGCTCATTAAACATGCCAGCTTTCCCCTACTCCAACCTATTTATTCTTGAAATGGCTAACAATCACATGGGCGATCTCAATCATGGCCTCGCTATCATTCGTCAGTTCCATGACGTTGTGAAGGATTTTCCATTCACCTTTGCCATTAAATTTCAATACCGCCACTTGGACACCTTCATACATCCTGATTATAAAAACCGTCAGGACATTAAGTATGTCAAACGTTTTCAAGAAACGCGCCTCTCTGCAGAAGCCTTTCTGACCCTCAAGACAGAGGCCAAGCGTCTAGGTTTCCTGACGGCGTGTACCCCGTTTGACGAAAGCTCAGTGGATCTTATTGAAGAGCAAGGCTTTGACCTCATCAAAATCGCAAGCTGTTCCTTCACGGACTGGCCTCTGCTGGAGCGAATCGTCCAGACCAACCTTCCTGTTGTTGCTTCGACCGCCGGGGTGCCCACAGATGATATTGACCGCGTTGTCTCCTTCTTGGAACACCGCGACAAACCATTGTGCCTCATGCATTGTGTAGGATCCTATCCGACCCCTAACAGCCAGCTGGAGCTGAATCAATTGGACTTTTTCCGGGAGCGTTATGCTGGCGTTGCAATTGGTTTCTCGACACATGAAGAACCAGAAAATACGAATGCCATCAAAATTGCCGCAGCAAAAGGTGCAACCGCTTTTGAACGGCACATCGGGGTTCCCACCCCCTCCGCACCTAACAATCCCTACTCGTCGACACCCGAGCAACTTCGTGCTTGGCTCTCCTCAGTTCAGGAGACACTCGTCATGTGCGGCGTTAAAAATCAGCGCCGTGCCATCTCCGAAAAGGAGGCCGCGGACCTGATCGGCCTTAAAAGAGGTGTCTTCGCGAACAAACCCTTACCTGCTGGAACGCGTTTAACCCGGGAGGAGACCTTCCTCGCGATCCCCAACATCCCTGGACAGCTCCTTGCGAATGATCTCTCGAAGTACATGGAATATACACTGATCAAT
>CAIZQW010000395.1 GCA_903935195.1 uncultured bacterium | reverse complement strand
TCTGCTCGTCCGGTCACGCAGACGCGTGACCCTCCACAGACTGGAAGAGCGGGCATCTTTTGAGACAGCTCAGGTGCTTGCATTAAATCTGCCACAAGCTTGTGCAGTAAAATATGTTAAACGCGTGAAGCGCCATGAAAAGTTAGTGGCATTGAGCATCTTGCTCCCGGACAAGCAGAGCCTCGCGTCCACCGTTCGAAGTTCCGCCTTTAGGCGGTCTTGCCCAACTAACGCACTAATGAACCTGTCGCACGAACGCACTTCTCTCCCACTGTTCGGAGTTCCGCCCTCCCTCCATCTCACGCAAGTGAACACGGGTCTCAAGAGGCACGACGCGGGCTGAAGGAATAAACGTATTCACTTCGCGAAATAAGGCAATTCTATCGCACCCATGTGCTCCCAGTATGAACGCGAGAAGATCATTCTGAATCAGTGACGGTTAGGTTGACCCCAGCTTCTTCATTCAGAAGTTTCGATTCTTAGATAATTAGGTGTACCAGTTCGGTCGTCACGAGGTGTTATATGAAAACGGAGTCGATAATCGCGCGATAATTCTTGTGACCGAGAATAGCCGATTCGGAAGGCGATTTCGGTCATCGGCAAATCGGTATGCTGTACCAGACCGCGCGCATACCCGAGCCGCAGTTCCTTCAATCGTTTCATAGGCGGCATGCCAGTGGCGGCCTGACATACGCGTATGACTGTCCGTAGACTCAAACCACTTAATTTTCGGATGCTTTCGAGTGTGTGCGGTAGATCCAACTGGAGGCGGAGTTGCTTCTCGATGCGCCACCAAGAATTTGCACCCGTGTCTGACGGCAGTACATGTTCGGTAGAAGGCATTAGTTTCACGAGCAGTTTGAGAAGGGTGAGATGGCAGTTCAACTGGCGACTCGCCAGTGTTTGGCGACCGTTCCTCCAAAACTTCAGGAGTTGCCTCCCCAGACTTATTGTCGTTGCGTCAACGCGTATTACGCGTCGTTCATCTGGAGGGGGCGAAAGGGTAGGCGCGATAAAGTTGATGGTGATAAATCTCCAGGGCGCACGCAGGATCGTGCCGCGCACAGGCTCGTTCTCATGATACCAGACAACCGTGCCCTCGCGCAACAGCTCTGGCCGTCCTTCAGCCCATTGGTCGACCGCGCCTGCCGTGACAATATGCAACAAATGCCCAGGCAAACTCTGCGACTGGAAAGGCTCGGCCTGATTCCGTACAATTTCATCCACAAGCAGTAACTTTTCCACAGGGGATACAAGGGTATTCGTATTCATAATGGGGCGAATCCTTTCTTCAGGCACAAGCATAGCATAAAACCGTATGGCAAGAATAGCGACTTTTTAGTGTTGTAATCGCGAAGCACAGATTCTGCGGATATGCGATACTGTTAAACATTAAACACACGTAGAATGAAAGATGACGCGCAGGGAACGTTTGACAGCCACGATGCAGGGGCATCCAGTAGATAGGCCCGCAGTGAATTTTTATGAGCTCGGTGGCTTCTCGGTTGACCGTCACGATTAGGATAAAAAAGAAAAGAAAAAGGAGAGAAGCAATGAGAAACGTAAGCGCATCTGTGTTAATAGGCTCGCTATTGCTGGCCGGACAAAACCTGCTCATGGCGGTTGAACCAACCAAGCCGTCCCCCTGTCAGATCATCCCCAAGCCCTTGAAAGCGGAGTATCAGGAAGGAGGGTATAAACTGACAGAAAAAACGGTTATCCATGCGAGGTCTGCCAAGTTGAAGGATACGGGTCGATACCTCGCGGAACTTCTGGGGCCAGCGACTGGGCTCAAACCGGAGATCACGTCTTCGTGGTTTACGCCTTCCGGCGGCATCATTCTGAAACTTGACGATTCAAGGGAGGACTTGGGGGAGGAGGGCTATCTGCTTCGGTGCACGCCAAAGGGCGTCACGATTACCGCAACGACCCCCGCCGGCGTTTTCTACGGCATTCAGACCCTGCGCCAACTGCTTCCTCCGGAGATCGAGCAGCGGCAAAAGGTCGAGGGACGGGAATGGATCGTCCCCAGCGTGTTGGTTGAGGACCGTCCTCGCTTTAAGTGGCGTGGTTATTTGCTGGATCCTGCCCGGCATTTCCGGACGAAGGAGGAGATCAAGCGATACATTGAGCTGTTGGCGCTTCAGAAGATGAATATCCTTCAGCTACACCTGACCGATGACCAAGGCTGGCGGGTTGAAATAAAAAAGTATCCGAAACTGGTGGAAATCGGTGCGCGTCTGCCAAATTACGGCGGCAAGAAGGGCGAAGGCTGGTTCTACTCGCAGGAAGACATCAAAGAAATCATCCGGTATGCCTCGGAGCGCTATGTCACGGTCGTGCCGGAAATAGAAATACCGGGGCACAGCGGAGCCGTCCTGGCGTCGTATCCCGAGTTGGGGTGCGGCGGCAAGCATCCCGGTGGCTGGAGCGCTCCCTTGTGTATCGCACAAGATACCACGCTTGAATTTGCCACGAATGTGCTGGACGAGGTGATCGCCCTGTTTCCCTCCCCGTTCATCCATGTGGGTGCTGATGAAGTGCCGCCCGGACCTTGGCGGGCCTGCCTGAAGTGCAAACCGCTGATGGACAAACTGGTCGGCATCCCGCTGCCGGCGGATGTGACCGCCTTCCGGGTCAAAGTGCCTGCTGGTCAGGGCTTGCCTTTCCATGAGGATGTCGCCCGGTTTCAGGGCGAATTCATCCGGCGGATTGATCGGCACCTGGCCGCCCGGGGACGCCAGATGGTGGGCTGGGACGAAATCCTTGATGGGGGGTTGAAGACCGGAAGTCCGGCCGTGCCGATGGCCTGGCGCGGTGACGGGGCTGTTCAGGGAGCGGCAGTCCAAAAGCGTGACGTTGTCGTTGCGCCGCATCCGGTCTATTACCTCGACAACAACATACCCCTACAAAGCACATACGTCTATGAACCAGTTCCTACAAATTTTCCCGCCGGTCAGAAAAAACACGTGCTGGGTGTGCAGGCCTGTATGTGGGGCGAGAGAACGTCGTCGCAGCAGCGTGTGGATGAACAGTCATTTCCGAGATTGTGCGCCATTGCAGAGACGGGATGGACGACCCGCGAAGGCCGGGACTTCGCCGATTTTTCAGTCCGCCTCGTCCGGTTTTTAGAGCGCCTGGACATGCTAGGCGTAAAATACAGGAGATAACACCCTAACCAGTAGGAGAGAAAAATGAACAGGAAAAAACACTTGGCCCTCGCCTGTATGGCGCTGGCCGTGGGGCTGACGGTCGGTTCGGCCGGCGCCGCACCGATCGCGATTGCCAACTTCAACTTTGAAGCCGTTCCCGTGCCCGATTGGTACTGGGTGCCAGACTGGGACGAGGGGGGGGCTAGCTATGTTGCGGATGAGGAGAAGGCTGCGGCCGAAGGGTGGTCAGGTGCTGGCCGCGTCCTGTACATGGACGCAGGCGGCTGGGTTTCTCAGAACCTGGGCTACAATTGGACGGCGGGTGAGGTCTTCACACTTGGGATTAAGGGAAATCAAGGTTGGAGGTCGGGTGGTTCATTCAAGATCCAGTTGCGTCAAGCGGACGCTACGGTCCTGTGGGACAGCGGGACAATTCCGGTTACCAGTACCGTCAGCAACTTCACCTGGACGATTGCTTCGAGCATGTTCAGCGGCGCGGGCGGCACGCCGGGCAGTCAGCTCAACATTCGGATTGAATGCCTGGCGAATACCGTCGACTTGGACGACGTGACGCTTTCGGCCTCAGCGGACGACACGACCCCGCCGACCCTGGCCAGCAGCAACATCGTTGATGACAAGAGCGGCGGCTCTGTCAACCCGGGCCAACTGGTGACCTACACCGTGACCTTCAACAAGGACATGGACGCGAGCACGGTTTCCGCCAGCGACTTCGGCAATGCGGGCACTGCGGCCGTCACCATCGGCACGGTCACCGAGACCACGCCCGCTTCGGGGGTCTTCATCGTGCCGGTCACGGCGACCGGCGCCGGACCCCTCCAGCTCAAGGTCAATGCCGGTGCCGTCCTGAATGACGCCGTGGGCAATGCTCTGGACACGGCCTCGGCCATACTGGATGACACGACCATTACGGTGGTAGACCCGCCCGGCAATACCGGTTCCGGCGGAACGATCACGTACACGGATTCCAACGGATCGAATGCCGTTGCCAATACGCCC
>CAIZQW010000394.1 GCA_903935195.1 uncultured bacterium | reverse complement strand
GCCTGTATTCGGGCCCCGCCCAGAGGCGGCTCATCCGCGTCCGCAGCCCGATGGCTCCGCAGGACACGCCCGAACGCGGAGCGAAGGCGTCGCGACACAGGAGGCCGACACTGTACTCGGGTGATCCGGCAGGGGTATCCAAGCATCCGCCGAACGGAAACGGAGACGGATTTGCGGCTGCGCGGCTGGGGGCTGGGTATTCCACCCGCACCAGCCGCGATTCAGACGCGGATCCGATCCGTTTCAGGAAGGCGATAGATGCGTACCGGCCGGATCACCCCAAGAGAAGTAAAACAAAGGTAAGTGAGCAAATGAGATAAGTTTAGTTTTATAAAAAAACAGAACTGAGTCTGGTGCTACTTCGGGCGTACACGGTGGGTGGCGGTGGCTTCGAGGGGATTTTCGGGCCAGTAGTGTTTGGGATAGCGGCCGCGGAGGTCTTTGCGAACCAGGGTATACCCGGTGGCCCAGAAGCTTTCGAGATCCTTGGTGACTTGCACAGGCCGTTGGGCTGGGGAGAGCAGGTGCATGACCACAGGAATACGGTTGCCAGCAACCTTGGGGGTCTTCATCATGCCGAAGACCTCTTGGATGCGCACATCGACATGGGGCTCTTCTGCATCGTAACGGATCGGGATGGTGGAGCCGCTGGGCACCTGGATGTGCGTGGGGGCCAGCTCATCCAGCAGGCGACGGGAACGTCCGCAGGCGTCAAGCCGAGTGAGCAGGAGTTCCGTGAGTTTCAAATTCTGCACATGCGTCCAGCGGGTGACCCCCTCGCAATAAGGCCCCAACCACGAATCGAGTTCGGCAAGGAGCGCCTCGTTGGAAAAGTCTGGCCAGCCTTGTTCAGGTAGTGCCCGATGGAGAAAGGTCACGCGAGCTTGAAGTGCGCGTGAGGAGGAGGACCAGGGGAGCTGATCGATACCCTTTTGGCGAATGCCCTCATACAGGGCTTCCCGTAACGCTTGGGGATCTGGTTTTGATTGTCCCCCTTCGCGTATGCTGATGGCGCCCAGACAGAGGCGGTTCACCGCGTGGATGGCCTCTGTACGCTTATCCCAGGAGAGAAGTGCTTTGGTCTCATAGTCCTCACCAAAGTGCTCATCTAGCTCTTCCCGCGTGAGTGGAGCCGCCAACCGTATTTTCGCCTCCGTGGTGTCATCTTGAAGTTCTGCGGCGACGAGCCACTCGTCATTTGCAAGGGCATCTCCTGGGGAAAGGATTGCTCCGCGACCATTGCGCAGGAGATAACCACCTGCTCCATCACGCCGCCGGGCGATCCGGTCGGGAAAGGCGTAAGCCAATAAAAGGCCCTCTGAGAAGCGTGTACGGTCCTGCTCAGGATAGGAACGTCCCCAGCGACGTGCCAGTTCGCGCACACGCTGGCTGAAGTCATCGTGTCCTTGCAGGGAGTCGAGCAAGCGGCGGGCATCTGTCTCATAGCGCCTGGAGGAGTCGGAGGCGGCCTCTGTCAAAACAGCGGCAAGCAGGCAGGCATGTTGTGCGCAGCCAGCCTCTGCAGCTTCAAAGATCATGTGCGCTAAGCGGGGATGGAGCGGAAGCTTGACCATGGCATGGCCACGTGAGGTAATGGAGGGCGGTGTGTTGTGCGAGAGGGCTCCGAGTTCAACGAGAAGTTCGGTTGCAGTACGCCAGGCGGCATCAGGGGGGGGCATCAGCCAGGGGAGCCCATCGCGTGCAGCAGAACCCCATTCGGCAGATTGGAGGACAATCGGAGCCAGATCAGCGTCAAGGATTTCAGGGAGAGACTCTGGGGAGAGCTGTTGATCGGTTACGTCGTCCCACAGTCGGTAGCAGACGCCTGGACAGAGACGTCCTGCGCGGCCTCGGCGCTGGTCTGCACGGTCACGCGTAATGCGCAGGGTTTCTAGGCGTGACATGCCCGTGCGTGGCGAGAAGCGGGGGACGCGCATCCAGCCGGTGTCAATCACGACGCGAATGCCTTCGATGGTAATCGACGACTCGGCGATGGAGGTTGCAAGGACGATCTTTCTCATGCCAGGACGAGGAGGAAGGACAGCCTCATCCTGTTCTTCCCGTGAGAGCGCCGCATAGAGGGGATGTAGGGAAACGTGCGGCGGAAGTTGTGTCCTTCGTAAGTTTTCCAGGGTACGTCGAATCTCCCCTTCGCCAGGAAGAAAAAGGAGAATGCTACCTTCCTCGTCTTGAAGGGCTCGCAGAACAGCTTCCGTTGCCGACGTCGGGATGGGACTGGTGGGCGTCTTTCGGAGTAAACAGGTCTCAACTGGAAAGAGCCTCGCTTCGGCTGTGTGAATATCGGCTTTGCCGAGATGCGCGGCAATCGGGGCGGGTTGAAGGGTTGCTGACATGATCATGAGGCGGAGGTCAGGTCTGAGGGCGCGCTGGCAATCGAGGGTCATGGCGAGGCCGATGTCCGCCGAGAGGCTGCGTTCATGAAACTCATCGAAGATCACCAGTCCAACATCGGAGAGCTCTGGATCACTGAGGAGGCGTTGGGAGAGAAGCCCTTCCGTCAGGATCTCAATGCGTGTTTTCGGGCCGCACATGCGGTCGAGACGGATATGGTAGCCGATGGTTTCTCCGACCTGTTCGCGACGTTGGCGGGCCATGTAGGAGGCCGCGCTGCGTGCGGCCAAGCGACGAGGCTCGAGCAGGAGAATCTTTTTACCGTGAAGCCAAGGGACCTCGAGAAGGAAAGGGGCTACGCGTGTTGTTTTGCCTGATCCGGGAGGAGATTGAAGAACAACAGCACGATTCGCGGCGAGTGAAGCAGCGATGTCCGGAAGGATCGTATCAACGGGGAAACTCATTTTCCCTCTTCACGCAGGGGTCCATGTCTCCGGATGTCCTTCATCGGGACGGTTTGTGAGACACCAGGCGCGGTCTCGAGTTTGACGCCTTCATCGGTGACATAGTCCAGAACACCTTTGTAATGCGAACGCGCCGTGACCACTTCGTAGTTCGGGATAAACTGACGGATTAAGCGAAATTGCGGACTCAAGGTCTGGTCGCGCGTGACGGTGATACTCCGCTTCATAGGAGCATAACCTTTACGGGTCACCTCTAAAACGTGTTCCCCTTCTAACACATCTTCAATCGCATAGGGGTCTGAGAAGGCGGTGGTATCGGTCTTTTTCGTCTGGGACACACCGACCTTGACGCCATCGAGGAGGATGGTGGTGGAGGCAGGCGCTGTAACGACCTCAATGCGTCCCGTAATCTTGGTCATGCGGAACTCTTCGGTGAGCGAGGAGCCTTTTTCGAGGACGATATCACGTGCGTTAGGCATGCATCCGGGGCGTTCGACGCGTACACGGTAGGTTCCAGGCGTGGCCTTGTCAAAGGCATAGGGGGTATTACCTTTGAACTCATCGTTGACGTAGACGCGTGCATCGCTCGGAATGGAGACAATCTGCAATTTTCCAGGAAGGGGTTTCATGGACTGGGTGATCTTTTGGATCTCACCCGCTGTTAAAGAGACTTCACGTTCATGATCCTCATAGCCAGGACTTTTCATTGCGACTTTCACACTACCCTCGGGAATACGTTCGATCTTGACAGGGGTCTTGCCGCGTGAGATACCGTTGATAAATACTTCGGTGTCTGGGGGCGTTGATTCGATCTCTAAGGTGCCAGAGGCCGAGGTGAGATCCACAGAAAGCTGAACAGGGGTTCGATCCTGTATGAGGAGATCAACATTTTTATTTTGGAACCCAGGCAAGGCGATGGTTAGCCGGTGGGTGCCGGGCGTGAGCGTGGTTAAGAGCAACGGCGTCTGGCCGAGCGAGGCGCTATTGTAAGAAACCTCAGCACCCTCTGGTTTTGAATTGACGAGGACTAGACCCGTCAGCGGTTCCAACGTAAAGGCGCGCGCTTGAGTCACGTCCTTTTTGATCATCATATTCTCAATCACGGGGCGATAACCTGTCTTTTCTAGCTGAATCAGATGAAGGCCCTCTGTAAGGTTTGTCAAGGATTGAGGGGTATCGCCTATAACCTTGTGATCGATGCGGATGAGGGCTTCAGAAGGTGTTGACGTCAGGTCCAGCCGTGTGACAGGCAGGGGCTTGCGTGCGGCCTGCGTGGTCATGGCCAGGAGGATGAGTGCAAGACCGAAGATGTGTTTTAAATTCATTTCTTTTAACGTTCTAACGCGTTGGTAGATGTAGTGAAGAGCTTTACCGTTTTTTGATGCGTGTCTCGACATCGAGTAACTTTCGTGCGGCCGTCTTGTGAACCTCATCTGCACGATTAGGAAGGAGCTCGCAGATGATCTTCAGTTCGCGCGCAGCCGTTGGCCAATCAGCAAGATTGATTGCACGATCAGCTCTAAAGTTTTGCTCCTGCAGTTGTTGTTTAAGATCAATTTTCGCTGCTTCCATCTCCTGCAGTAGCTGATCATAAAATATGGGCTTAGGATTTACGGTGTCGAGATAGAAGAGAGACTCTTGATAATTACGAATAGCCTCATGGCGATTGCCGAGTTTCACATCCCGTTCGGCATATTGTTTCCGAGCAACATCATAGGCGTTTTGTGCGAGTTCGGTCAGTTTTTCCGTAGAGAACTGGATGGCCCATATTCCCAGTTCATTTTTACTAAAGGTCTCGATTTTTTCACGCAACGTCTTGAAGGCTGCAGGTTCGTCGGTACGGTTCAACAGTCGACAGGAATGGAATTTTTTTCCGATCGCTGTGACAAGATAGTGTTCGCTGAGGGTGTTCGGCGTAGAAGGGAGTCCGGTATACTCCTTGTCGAGCGTGAAGAAGCCGCTCTGCATCACGTTACGGGAGAGGCTGGAGAGGATTTCATTGTCGATCTTCTTCTCTTTGCGAATATGACGGTTCCCGCCTGCCAGGTCATCAATTTTGACAACCAACAGACCGTCGGACGCCAAAGAGAGTTCGAAGCGGAAAATGTTGGAAGGTGATGCGTCAATCTTTTCATAGTAAATGAGAATGCTGGCATCCTTTTCAGCCACGACGGTCTGGTTTTTGCCACTCTTTTTGTCGGAGTCCATGGTAAAGATGACCCACAGACAGGAGAAGAAAATCAGTAGAGCCGTAAAACCCCAGAGGATCGGACGCACGATGTTCTTTTGATGCAGTTTAGCAGTATCTGTGTCAGGCGTGTCGAACCCGAGATCAATGACGACGTCGCTTCCAAAAGCAGACTGAGGGAGTGTTGAAAGGGAGGGTTCAGCCGAGGCGAGGGAGTCGGAGGCAGCGACCGTCACACGAATGATCGAGTCTCCAGCTGTGATGATGTCGCCTGGATTAAGTTTTGTCTCAGTGATCGCCAAGTCGTTTACGAGTGTTTCATTAGCACTCTGGTGGTCTTTAATCCACAGTTCAGCACCTTTTAACTCGAAGCTGCAATGAACACGTGAAAGTGCTGGGTCGGCAATAGGAATGTCACAATCGGAAGAGCGACCTAACGTTGTGTTTTTCGCTGCAATTGGAATCTGGGCTCCGGCGCGCAGGCCAGCTTCAAAAACAAGAATATAGTTAGACATAATGGTTTTGCAGAATAATATGCTTGAAACGTTAAAAAAGCTGGGTCATCGTGTCACGAAGAATTGGGCCGAGGAGAATGACAAAAACCGCAGGGAAGATAAAGAGCATCAACGGAAAGAGCATTTTGACAGGCGCCTCGTTGGCAAGCTTCTCGGCACGGTCAAAGCGACGGGAGCGCATCTGGTCCGACTGGATACGCAAGATCGCACCAATGCTGACGCCGAGTTCGTCTGCTTGAATCAATGCATTGGAAACGGAACGTAGATCCGCGAGGTCCACACGTGTTGCCATATTTTTTAAGGCTACGCGGCGGGGAAGCCCGACTTGAATCTCACGTGTCATGCGGATCAACTCTTCATTGAGCGCATCTAGCTTCCGGCGTTCGCAATTACGTTGCAAGGCGCTCATAAAATCCATACCAGCCTCAACCGAAAGCGTCAGCAGGTCGAGGACAAACGGAAGAGCCCTCTGAATGGATAAGTGTCGTTGCTTCAAGGAGCGGTTGAGCCAGAAAATAGGAAAACTATAGAAAAAGATAAGCCCCATAATGAAGAGAAGAATGAAGTTATTTCCCATAAGATCGGGCAGCATTCGGTTGATGAGACTCAAAGCACCAAACCACATAGTGCCACAGGCGATGGGCATCATAAATTTAATGGCAATAAACTCAGTCCCCTTCAGCAAGCCCTCATAGCCTGCGGCAATGAGCTTCCGGTCAGCCGTATCGCTGGATTTTTTAAATTCAGGACGAGCGACAAGATGAATGATGTTGGGAACAAAGGGTAGTAAGAGGCGGAACACGAGGGGGATTTTGCGCTCTTGCTGGCGGCCGTCAGCAAGGGTGACGTAGGTAATCTCACGGGCAATGCCAATGCAATACCAAGCAAAACCACCCGCACAGACTGCCCAGCAGACCATTGTTAGCAGGCGTAGGGGCTCGGCAAACAAAAATAATCGCACAGTTTCAAACATGTCAATATATTACCATTCATCATGTCTTCAGGCAATCCAAAAGCTTTCTCATTAAGCCTTTAAAACCATCGCCTTGGCAGCCTTAGTCTCATCCACGCGAGAGATTTCCGTTGTCAGTGGCTTTTCTGCAAAGGAGTCGGGATTCGCTTCAGCCTCTTTGGCAATGCGAATCATTGCCTCAATAAAGCGATCCAACGTCTCCTTAGACTCGGTTTCCGTGGGCTCAAACATCATGGCTTCATGGACGATCATCGGGAAATAAATGGTCGGGGGATGGAAACCTTCATCAATCAGCGCCTTGGCGATGTCGAGTGCCCGGACACCCTTTTTCATCTGGAGTTCAGCTGTAAAGACACATTCATGCATGCAAATACGGCTGTAGGCTTCTGCATAATAGGGTTTCAGCTTAGCCCGGATGTAGTTGGCGTTCAGCACGGCATACTCCGTGGCCTCCTTTAATCCGTTTCCGCCGAGATGCAGGAGGTAGGTGTACGCCCGAATCAATACAGCGAAATTTCCATAGAAGGGGGCGATATAGCCGATGGATTTTGGCCTGTCATACCTGAGCCAGTATTTTCCAAGGGCGTCCTTTTCTACGATGCTGGTCGGGAGGAAGGGGAGGAGGCTCTCTTTGACGCCGACAGGCCCAGCGCCGGGTCCGCCACCACCATGTGGCGTCGACAGGGTCTTGTGTACGTTTAGATGAACCACGTCAAACCCGAGATCGCCAGGGCGGGCATAGCCCATCATGGCGTTCATGTTCGCACCATCATAATAGAGCAGCGTGTCATTGGCGTGCGCCAGTTCCGCGATGGCCAGAATATTCCGTTCGAAGAGACCCAGTGTGCTCGGACAGGTCATCATCACGGCGGCGATGTCAGGGGTCAATAACGCCTTAAAAGCTTCGAGGTCCATGTCGCCGTGCGCATCGGTTGGAACAGAGATCACTTCGTAGCCAGCGATGGCGGCAGAGGCGGGGTTTGTCCCATGCGCGGAATCGGGGATGAGGACCTTTGTCCGTGTGTTGCCTTTATCTTTGTGGTAGGCCGCAATCAAGAGCAGTCCCGTCAGTTCTCCATGGGCACCTGCCATCGGCTGAAGGGTAAATCCGCTCATGCCTGTCAACTCGCAGAGGAGCCGTTGGGTGTCCCAGACCAACTCCAGCGCGCCTTGCGTCAGGGCTTCGCCTCTCCGGAGCTGAGGAAGCAAGGGGTGCAAACCGGCAAAGCCATCCAGCGCGGCGGTCTTTTCGCAAATGCGCGGGTTATATTTCATGGTGCAGGAACCCAGCGGATAGAAGTGCGTATCAATGCTGAAGTTCTTACAGGATAGCCGTGTATAGTGGCGTATGACGTCCAGTTCGCTGACCTCTGGAAGTTCGACGGGGTGGGTGGCGGCCAGTGCTTTCGGCAATTGGATGGTGGCGTAGGCGCTCTCGGCTTGCGAGGGTTTAGGGAAGGAGACGGCCTTTCGTCCTTTGACGCTCTCTTCAAAGATGAGTTTGCTCATTTCAAAAGTCCTTTCACTGCGCTCACAAAGGCGTCAATTTCAACTTGGGTCCGCTTCTCAGTGATCGCGACCAGCAGGCAGTTTTGGAGTTCAGGGTAGTAGCGTCCGAGCGGGAATCCGGCAATGAGTCCCAGCGGGATCAGCTCAGCCACCAGATCAGAGGCGTTGCAGGGCAGCTCCAGCATGAACTCGTTAAAGGTCGGGGCGCTGTTCTTGATGCGGACACCTTTGATCTGTGCAAATTGCGCCTTGGCATACTCTGCCTTTGTCATGCAGGTTTTCGCAAGGTCAGTGAGGCCTTGCTTCCCAAGGAGCGAGAGATAGATTGTTGCACGCAAGGCGCAGAGTGCTTCGTTCGAACAGATGTTGGAGGCTGCCTTCTCTCTGCGGATGTGCTGTTCACGCGCTTGAAGGGTCAAGACGTAACACCGGTTGCCATGACGGTCTGTCGTCTCTCCGACAATACGGCCAGGCATCTTTCTGACGTGGGCCTTCTGGACGGCAAAGAAACCGAGGTAGGGTCCACCGAAGGAGAGTGGAAGACCGAGGGATTGCCCTTCGCCGACCACGATATCACATCCCATTTCCGCAGGGGATTTAATGAGTCCCATCGCGATCGGGTAAACAGAGGCAATCATCAGTGCGCCATGGGCATGCGCCATGGCTGCGATATCTGAGAAATCTTCGACAGTACCAAAGAAGTTAGGATTTTGTATGATCACGGCTGCGGTCTGATCCGTGAGCAACGAGGCGAGTTTCACACGGTCAACAGCACCCTCGTCAACCGGAAGTTCTTCCATGTCAATGTGGAGGTTTCGCGTGTAGGTGTCCAGCATCCGGCGATAAATAGGATTGAGCCCTCCCGCGACAATGATGCGTGGACGGTTTGTCGAACGGATAGCCATGAGGGCTGCCTCGACAAGTGCCGTTCCCCCGTCATACATGGAGGCGTTAGCGACATCCATGCCCGTCAGGCGGCAAATCATGCTCTGAAATTCAAAGATCGCCTGAAGTGTTCCCTGGGCGACTTCGGGCTGATAGGGCGTATAGGCTGTAAAGAACTCCCCGCGCGAGGAGAGCGTATCAACCGCCGAGGGAATGGAGTGGTCGTAAAACCCGCCTCCGATAAAACAGGTGAGTTCATGAGCATTCTTGTGAGACAGGGCATGCAGGCGGTCATAGACCTCCTGTTCGCTGATCCCATCAGGCATATCGAGCTTCGCAAGATGGGCGCTCTTGGGGATGTCAGCAAAGAGCTCTTTCAGGCTTGAGACGCCCAGCGTGGCGAGCATCTCATCACGATCTTCAAGGGTGTGGGGTGTGAAGGACATAGGAAGAAAGTTAAAAGTTAAAAGTGAAAAGCTAAAAATGAAAAATGAATAGCACGACGAATGGCGTGTTAGCCGAGAAAGGCTTTGTAAGCAGCGGCGTCCATGAGCGGATCCGCATCGGACGCCGTAATCTTCGTGAGCTTGCAGAGCCAGCCCTTGTCCTCTGGGGACTGGTTGATCAGTTCAGGAGATCCGTCAAGCTGGGTATTTACTTCAGAGACCGTTCCGCTGATTGGCGCATAGATGTCACTTGCGGCTTTGACGGACTCGACCACGCCGAGGGCATCCCCGGCCTTCAGCACTTTGCCGACAGGGGGTAACTCCACAAAAGTGATATCTCCCAAGGCTTCCTGCGCATGATGGCTGATGCCAATGGTTGCGCCCGTGCCTTCAATCTTGACCCATTCGTGCTCTTTCGTGTAATGCATCATACAGACTACTCCTATTTTTTACGATAAAAGGGTGACTCGACAACGGTTGCCGCGAGGAGCGCTCTTCCGTTATCAATTGAAAAAGTTGAACCGAGCACCGTATGGCGAGGGTCGACATAGGCAAAACCGACTGCTGCTGCAATCGTCGGACAATAAGAACCGCTGGTCACAACACCGATGACTGAATCTCCCTGCTTCACGACTTGTCCGTTTCTGGCGGATTGGCGTCCCTCCAGTTTGAAAGCGACGAGTTGCTCCTTCAGGTTCTTTGCGCGTTCCAGCAAAGCGTCCTTGCCGATAAAGGATTCCGCCTTTGAGGCATAACGCATCACGTTGGCTTCGGCCGGGGACTTGGTTAAATCAAATTCATGGCCGTAGAGCGGCAGGCCCGCTTCAAGGCGTAAGGTGTCGCGGGCACCAAGTCCGCAGGGCAGGACGCCGTTGGCTAATAGCTTGTCCCAGAAGGTTGCAATGGCCTCATGCGTCGCATAGATCTCTACGCCGTCTTCACCCGTATACCCTGTTCGGCTGACGAGGCAGTTGGAGAAGCGCTTCCAGCGGAAACGTTTCAAATCAGAGAGGTCAAGTCCGAGGATGCGTGTCACTTCAGCAAGGGCGTCAGGCCCCTGGACATCGATTTTACTCTGGGTGCTGCGGAGGTCTTGAGCCTCGATGCGCTGACTGACCCAGGCGAAGTCCGCCGGGGCTGTGGAGGCGTTCACGACCATCATCCACTCGGATTCCCCGAGGCGATAACAGATCTGATCGTCTAGAATACCGGCTTCTTCGTTCAGGAGAAAGCCATAGCGGCAGGCGCCTACAGCCAGGGTTTTCAGATCCTGGGAGACGATCGGGTTGAGGTCGCCTTTAATGAGAAAGGCATCCATGTGGCAGGTGTCGAACATTCCGACATGGGTTCGAACGCGATTATGCTCGGCAATAATGCCGTCATATTGAACAGGCATATCCCAGCCCCCGAAATCAACCATCCGCGCTTTTGCTAAAACGTGCTTTTCAAATAAAATAGTTCGTGCGTTCATGAGGGCCTTACTATCACTTATAATTGCGTTACACTTTAGCAGGCCTATTGGAAAAGGTCAAGAAAGAGCGAGTGAAATGTCCTGTTGGCTGGCTCGCAAAAGAAGGCATGCTTTTTACCTGCGCGCATTCAGCGGCATCCGTCTGCAGGCTGACGGGCTACGGCGTGCTCACAGGGCGGTATTTCGACAGCCCGGCGAAATCAACTATTGCGCGTTTGCTCGCGCCACTGCCCCGGCGTAAGGCCGGTCTTGTTTTTAAAGAGACGGCAGAAATACTGTTCGCTCTCGAAACCCGCCTGATAAGCAGTCTGCTGGATGGTCAGGGAGCTGTCGGAAAGTAGCTTGCGGGCACGCGCAATTTTGAGCTGTAGATGGTATTGATGGGGGCTCAGCCCCGTGTGTTGAAGAAAAGAGCGTCGGAACCAGGTGTAACTCACCTTGAGTTCGTGTGCCAGTTTCTTTAATTCTAGCTCAGCCCCGTTCTGTCCGTTCATGCGGTGGATTGCTTCCTGAATCGCCGAATTGACAGGGGCGGCTCTTGCCGGGGTGGCCTGTTGCATTGAATAGAGCTGGGAGAGCAGGTAGTGCGTGGCGGCAGACATTACCTGCTGAAGCGCAGGCGGGTTATTCTTGGTGGTCTCCATGATATCTGTGAACAGGCTGATAAAAAGGGACTCACTGTTAATTTTGAAGACTGGCTGTTTCGGCGTGAAGAACCCGTTTTTGACCAGCCGTCGGGGGATGTCGCCGTCGAAGCCCACCCAGTGTTCGTTCCAACCCGTCTTTTGGACCGGCATATACCGGTGCCAGACGCCGGGGAATAGCATGAATACGTGTCCAGATTCGACCCGTTGCCGTGGCGAGTGCTTGGACTCGAACCAACCGCGACCGCTCGACAAATAGACGATGGCAAAATCATGAAGCGTTCGCCCGTTCGCCCAATTGAAAGCATACCCTTTCGGATGCTCACCTAGAGGATAGGGCGTGTGGGGTGGAATTCGGGATTCTCCTACGGTGGTGACATGAAAGCCCCATTTCATATCCCGGTCACTGACAGGGAAGTAGCGAAAGAAACTCTGCGGTTTAGTTGTTGGCATCTTTTAACCTCATTTCCAGTGTCATTTTGTACAATAATAAGGTCAGTTTGTCCATTGTTTTCCGCCTCGCTTTAAGGTAACATTTTAAACATTGAATTTTAAACACGTCATTCAGGAGTATTTATGAACCATGTCGAACGGTTCCGCGCTGTCATGAATTTTCAACCCGTTGACCGGCTCCCTGTGTGGGAGTGGGCCATGTGGTGGGACGAGACGATCAAGCGCTGGCACGGGGAGGGGCTGCCAACCACGTTGACGAGCGTCTTTGATATTCATGAGTATTTTGGCATGGACCCTTACCTTCAGTATTGGTTCAGCACCACGGATCCGACCATCGAGGCGACCCAGCACCATGTGGAGGGGGTCGTCTCGAACATGGACGACTATCTCAAGCTGCGGCCGCAACTGCTGCCCGACCATTCGGCTGCGATCAGCGGGATGACGCCGTGGCTCGCACGGCAGAAGGCGGGTAATGCGGTTGTTTGGATCACGCTGGAAGGCTTCTTCTGGTTCCCGCGCACGCTGATGGGGTTTGAGAAGCTCATGTATGCCTATTTTGACCAGCCGGAACTCCTACACCGGATCAACCAGGATCTGCTGGATTTCAATATGCGGCTTCTCGACCAGATCGAGGCTATTGGACGGCCCACCTTTATGACCATTGCCGAAGACATGTCCTACAACAACGGGCCCATGGTCTCGCGCGAGATCTGCGACCAGTTCATGACGCCGTATTACAACACGCTGCTGGCCAGGGCCAAGGAGATGGAGATGGTGACCATCGTGGATACTGACGGTGACGTGACGCTGTTGGTGCCGTGGCTGCAAGACATCGGCGTGGAAGGCGTGCTGCCGCTGGAGCGCCAGGCCGGTGTCGATGGCATGCGGCTACGCGAGCAGTTCCCTCATCTGCGGATGATCGGACACTATGACAAGATGGTTATGCCCAGCGGCGAGGCGGCGATGCGCGCGGAGTTTGAGCGGATTCTCCCCCTCATGAAAACCGGCGGATTCATTCCCAGTGTCGACCATCAGACCCCTCCCGGCGTCAGCCTTGATCAGTACCGAATCTATCGTCGCTTGCTGGACGAATACGTGAGAAAGGTTTAAAAAAATGAATCGTTATTCCCTCCTATCCCGCCGATCGTGCCACTTGCAGAGCAGATTGAGAACAGTTCGCTCTACTTTGAGCCTGCCAACCAGACATGGTTCCTCTTCACCAACCATATCGGTCTCCCCTCTGTCCTGAAGGTCGGAAATCGCTTGGCAATTATTTATGATGGCCCCGGCGGTACTAGCAAGAGCCACATGAAGCGCGATGTCGGCCTCGCCTGGCTAGAGCTTCCGCTTGTTCCGCCCGCGCATCCGAAATGAGACAGGGCGTATACGTAGTGCAGGGGATAAACTTTACTTCATCTCTGTGCTGTGGTTAAATATGAGCTTCGCAAAAATGAGGAGGCTGAGTATGACAAGCAGACTGTTTCTTGGTGTGGTTGTAATGGCAGGCGTGGTCGGACTGACTGCAAACGCTGAGATGCTCGTAAAGGCAGAACCCTCTGCTCAACCCATCAAACCTGAACCTGTGCGTCCGACGGAGCGGATCGAACTCTTTAATGGCAAGGATCTGAACGGTTGGACCAAGGTGATCAAAGCCGAACCTGAAGCATCGCCGGATACGACGTGGCGCGTTGAAGATGGCATCATCAAGTGCACGGGTAAACCTTTCGGCTACCTCAGGACTCAGCAGAGGTATGCTGATTTTAAATTGAAGGTTGAATATCGCTGGGCTGACACCAATACGGTGGCGCCCAATAGCGGGATCTTTGCCTTTACAACAGGGCCTGATACTCACTTTTTGCCCAAGGCGATCGAGTCGCAGTTGAAGATGGGGCGGGCAGGGGACTGGGTCTTGCTCTCCACGGCGACAATGAATGGACTCGAAAACAAGGCGAACAAGAGCGTGAAGCGGCAGAACGAGGAGAGCAGCGAGAAGCCGCGTGGCGAATGGAATCAGGTGGAGATCGTTACGAAGGGTAATACCCTCCAGGTTTCGATCAATGGTGTCTTGCAAAACAAGGGTACGGATATTTATACGGATGCCGGACAGATCTGTCTCCAAAGCGAAGGAGGAGCCATTGATTTTCGCAATGTCACGCTCGAACCGCTGGAGAAGTGTCAGTAAGTCTTGGAAGTGTCAGTAAGTGTCAGTAAGTTAGCAATAGAAACACACATCCGAATGACGGGAACCACACGAATGAATGCGAACGTCGAACATTCAACATCGAACGTCCAACGTCGAAGTTATAATAAGGCAATTAGGCAATAAGGCTCGTTGGAGCGAAGCGGAAACCATTCGGCGAATGCCGAAAGCGAAGCGTTAATTCTTTTAGGTACGAGGTAACTATGTCTAAAATGCGAATAGGTGTATTGGGGTCAGGCTCAGGGTCGAATATGCAATCCGTTGTGGATGCGATCGCGGCAAAGAGCTTGGACGCAGAGGTGACCCTTGTCCTGTCGGATGTAGCGGATGCCAAGATTTTAGATCGTGCGCGTCGTCATGGGATACCCTGTCAATGGCTCGATTGCGCTCCCTTCAAGACTAAACTGGATGGAGAGGCTGAGCTGCGATGCATCGAACTTCTCAAGGCTGCCAAGGTTGACACGGTCGTGCTGGCTGGATTTATGCGCATTGTGAAGCCTGGCATGCTCAAAGCATTTCCCTTCCGCGTTCTCAACATACATCCGGCCTTGTTGCCTGCCTTTCCAGGGGTCGCTGCTTGGAAGCAGGCATTGGACTATGGAGCAAAGGTTGCAGGATGCACGGTTCATTTTGTGGATGAAGGGACGGATACCGGACCTATCATTCTCCAAAAGTGTGTGCCGGTGCTGGATAATGACACGCCCGAGTCACTCCATGCACGCATTCAGGTTCAAGAACATCTTGCCTATCCTGAAGCGTTGCGCTTGCTAAGTGAGGGTAAACTCGCAGTAGAAGGCAGGCGTGTACGGATCCGCTAAACTAATCGGTGATGATAACAGAGGTGTTCGAAGGAAGCAGGAGATAGAGTTCTTCGATGTCCGTGTTCTGGAAGCGGACATTCGCCGCCTGCTTGGTCTGTGCGTTTCGAGTGCCTTGTAACGTGATACCTCCAGGCATCGTTTTTTCCTCCATGCCGAGCGTGACCCAGCAGATGTCACGTTCGTAACGTGGCTTGTCATCCGCGACTCCTGTCCATTTTTCATCCGCTCCCACGGTTCTTCTTCCTCTGCTACGCACGCGATAAGAGCCTTTAGGAGGAGGCGTTCCTTCATTCAGCAATAAGGTGTAGCGTTTAAAGAATCCATGATTAAAGAGGAGAACAGCCGTGGAGTCGCGCTTGGAAATCAGAAGTTCAAAAGTGGGGTTCTGAAGAACCATGAGTTTCTTTCCAATTTGTAAGGCCTCAGGTTTCTGGATCGCATTGATATACAAAAGATATTCAAGAGGACAGCCATACAGAGAGGCTATTTTTCCAATCTTTTCGCATGCCGCGAGCGTGTGAATCGTCTTGCCAGGCGCAGGGCGGTTTGTGAGGTAGAGTAACACATGGACAGCTCCAAGCTTACGCTCAATAAAAGGACGCAGTTCGTTCGCCTCGTCCATGCGCAGGAGACGTAGGAGGTATTGGCGGGCTTCTAAAAGGTTGTTCCCTTGTTCGGCCACGTTTACTTTGTCAAGCAACTCCCTGACCTGAGGGGCAATCTGCTTGGCGGGAGGGCCCTTCGGGGGTATTGCTGAAGTGGCGGATGTGATATTGGTGTCGGTATTCTCTTTTTTGAAGACGTTGTTGACAAAATGGGTCCAGATGGACATCCGCTTGGGCATCGTCTTCTCGTCAGGAGCATCAAAGCGCCTAGCCTCTACGGGATCCTCTTCTGAAGGGATGGAGGGATTCGTACAGCCGCGCATGGAGAAGAACAAGAGACCGAGAACAGGAATAGCGAACCCAACCCACCAGTAACGCTGAAAGGCGGTGTCACGACTGCCGTCGTCGTATTCGATACCATAAGAGCCACGATTCAACATAGTCGTCTTTAAATCCTGTTGGTAAAGTCGTCATTCAGTTGAAAAAACTAAAAGGCATTCAACTTAGCAAGCATGGCGCGTGTCGCCTCATGGAGTCCGATAAACAGTGCATCGCAGACAATGCTGTGGCCGATGTTCAGCGTATCCAAATGGGGGATCGTCAATATCGGGACGATGTTTTCCAAATTGAGTCCATGTCCCGCATTGACCTTGATGCCCAACGCATGCGCATGGCGTGCTGCCTGAATGAGACGCTGAAGCTCTTCTGCTCGCGCGACACCTGTTTGTTCTGCATAAGCGCCCGTATGGAGCTCGATATAGGGTGCCCCGATCGCTGCGGAGGCCTCGACTTGACGAAGGTCTGGCGCAATAAACATGCTGACGGCAATCCCCGCGGCCTTCAGTTTGGCGACTACCGGGAGAAGCGCCTTTTGCTGACCTGCGACATCAAGTCCTCCTTCGGTCGTGAGTTCCTCGCGCCGTTCGGGGACCATGCAGACCTCGTCCGGCTTCACATCCAGCGCGATCGCAACGATCTCCGGCGTATTGGCCAATTCAAGATTCATCCGCGTCTTCAGTGTCTTGCGCAGGGTGTAGACATCCGCATCCTGAATGTGCCGGCGATCTTCCCTCAAATGAATGGTGATGCCGTGCGCGCCTGCTTGTTCGCAGGCCGCTGCAGCCTCCACTAAACTGGGATAAGTCGTACGCCTCGCCTGACGCAATGTTGCGACATGGTCAATGTTGACACCTAATCGGATCATAAGGGGCCTTTTGTAAAAAGGGAGCGAGGAATGCACTTCGGGTAGGATAGGCTGCTGAGATTACTTCAGCAACTTAAGGAATCGGGCATAAGCCGAACTCCAGGCTTCCGTATTTTCAGGCTTGAATGTTGAAATAGGGAAGGCGGACTTGATAAACGGCATGGCTGTCTTCAAGTTAGGAATGATGCCGGCACCGATGGCTTGTACCATGAGGTTGCCCACGGCAGTCGCTTCCTTGGGTCCTGCAAGAACGGGAACGCCAATCGAGTTTGCCGTGAACTGGTTGAGCAGGGGGTTGTTGCTACCGCCGCCCACGATGTGCACAGCCTCTGTCACGGTGTTTGTCACGCGATTGATGGTCTCATTCACGAAACGATATTTGAGCGCAAGACTTTCGTAGACACAACGCAGGATGGTGCCGCGATCCTTGGGCGCTGCCTGTCCCGTTTCTGCGATAAAGGAACGGATGGCGTCCTCCATGTTCTTCGGGTTGTAGAAACGCTTGTCATCTGGGTCAATAAAGGAGGTGAAACCAGGAGCTGCTGGCGTGATGGAATCCACCTCTTTCCACTCCATGCGCTTGCCGTCTGCAATTTCCCAGACGCGCAGAAGCTCTTGCACAATCCAGGTTCCCATGCAGTTACGCAGGAAGCGTGTATTGCCAATGCCGCCTTCGTTGCTGAGGCCAAAACCCATTGCTTCGGGCGTGGTAATGGGCTTGCGAATGAGCTTGCCCACGAGGGACCAGGTGCCAGAGCTAATGATGAGAGACTTCTGGGTGTCCTTGACCGGTGCGGCTGCAAAGGCGCTGGCGGTGTCGTGTGAACCGATTGCAATGAGGTCTACTTCGTTGATGCCAATCGACTCGGCCAATTTCGCATGGAGTTTGCCAATCTTGGTGCCAGGCTTGACGATCTCCGGCATTAAAGCTTTCTTGATGCCAAGGGCCTTGAGCATCTCGGAACTCCACTTGCCCTTTTTTGCATCCATCATCTGCGTGACGCTCGCGAAGGTGGAGTCAATGGCGGTACAACCACCCAGGTAGTAGTAAAAAAGAGCTGGTATGGGGAGATAGATACTGGCCAGCTTGAGTAACTCGGGACGACGTGTCGCAGACCACAGCATCTGATTCGATTGGTTAAAGGGCTGGAAATGGTTGCCTGTGATTGCGTAGACGCGTTCGGCGTTCAGGCGGCCCTTGACTTCGTCGCACATGGTATCGAGACGGTGGTCGCGGTAGCAGTAGACTTTTCCAATGGTATCCCCGTCCTTGGTGAGGAAGTGTCCATCAGCGCCCCACGTATCAATGCCGATGCCATCCAGATGGGGACCGAACTGCCGCTTGGCGGCCTGGAGTCCCTTGACGATGTTCTGATAGATGTAGGTGTCATCCCAGTGGGTACGCTCTGTAATCTCACCGGTACGGTCTGCTCCGAAGAAGGAGACCCCCTCATGGGCGAAGCGATGGACCTCCTCCATGCGAAACGACTTTTCTGAAAAGAAACCGACGAAACATTTACCGCCAGAGGCCCCAAGGTCAACGGCGAATAGTTTTTTCTCACTCATGATGACTCCTTTTTGTCTCGTGTTCGTGTGGTGTTGAAGAGGGGGTATGAGGTGCCTCGCTGTGCCCTGTATGAGGCGCATGATCGCTGGCGTGCTCCTTGCGAGGCGGCCCGCGACGTTTGCTTCTTCGCCGCGTGTTACTAGAAGGTTTCTTAACAGGAGCATCTTCGGCAACCACGGTAAAGACTGCTTCAGGATCAACCGCTTCCGGGGATTCAGGGTTCACCTTCTCTTCGTCGATATGACGATGGGCGGCATCCCATTCCTCGTTGAAGAAGGCCTCCCACGCCTTGGCCTTTGACAGATCATGTTCCTGCGCGGTCTGCACGATACGGTAGAGGGCGAGTGCCTCCAGAAAATCAGGGTGACGGACAAAGTGCGCGAACCGCCGTGCGTTCTTCGAGGGAAGCTCATCGAAGCGTCGTTGAAAATCGAGGATTGTCGCTGCGGTAAAGAAGGTCATCTTTGGAATCTTTAACCGCTCGGCGATGGAGGAGAGGGCGTTGCGCGAGGCATGCGGAAGGTTCATCTTGTTGTGCCCGGCATGCGCCCCTTCGTGTTTCAGCTGTTCGAGAAAGACGGTGTAGTAGAGGCAGGCGGTCCGGAGTCCATTCGAAGCGCTTTCGGCAGAAGGGTCGGCGTCCAGTGCGTGAAGGATTTTCCAGAGGAGCGCGTGTTTGCCACCCGAAGTATGGATATGTTTGTCCAATTCCGGCAAAAGATCTTTGAGTAATGTGAGATCCCAGAAGAGATGAAAAGCTTCGCTGGATTTGTTGTAGGTGAAGAGCCTGTAAACCTCTTCGCAGACGCGAGGAGCAGAGGCCTTGAGAATTTCGGAGTGATGCTTCAAAATGGCTTTGCGACTGGCTCGGTCAATCGTGAAGTCTAAGCGTGCGGCAAACTTGACGGCACGCATCATTCGAACAGGATCTTCTTGAAAACGGATGTTGGGATCGCCAATGCAGCGAAGTGTCTTCTTGTCGAGATCTTTGAGCCCGCCGACATAGTCAATGACCGAGAAGGTCTTGATATCATAGAAGAGTCCGTTGACCGTGAAGTCGCGCCGCTGTGCATCCTCTTCTGGCGTGCCGAAGGTGTTATCCTCTGCTTGGTAAAGGCCGTTTGTAGCCTCGCTCTCCTGGGGTTGACGCCGGAAGGTGCTCGTCTCAATGACCTTCTTGCCGAAAATGATATGCGCTAGGCGGAAGCGACGACCAATGAGGAAGCAGTTTCTGAAGATTTTACGGATCTCGTTTGGACGGGCATCAGTTCCCACGTCAAAATCTTTGGGTTGACGGCCGAGCAACAGGTCGCGCACGCTTCCACCGACCAGATAGGAGATGTGACCTTCCGTGGAAAGACGGTAAAGAACCTTCAATGCATCCTCGTCAATATTGGCGCGAGAAATGCAGTGTTCGCTTCTTTTGCGTGTGATCGGACCTCTCTTGCGTAAGAAAAACATAATGATTCAAATGAACGAATTAGATGTCGGTAGTATCGCAAAAAATAGGTCTGGAAACAAGGAAACAAAGCAGATTTTTTAGGCGGGGGCTGTGAGCTCATCCCATAATAGGCTAAGTCGTTTAGCGGAAACAGGATAGGGTGTTTTTAACTCCTGTGCAAAGAGGGAGACTCGCAGCTCCTCAACCAGCCACCGGTAACGGCTGAGAAGGGGCTTGTTTAGGCGGGGACTATTTTCCTGTCCGCTGACGTCTGTATACCGCTTCCAGACAGGGGCCAGCTCGAGCTCTTTACGCTGGTCTCCTGCGGGGTTGGTCTTTGCACGTTGGATGCGGATCCGACAGGCCTCCAGATAACGAGGAATCTCTTTGAGGTTGAGGGTGGGCGTTGATTCTGCAAAGCCTGGGAAGACGAGCCAGGCCAGTTGGTCGAGAATGCTCTCGGCTGTGGAGGTTTGTACGTCGTGTCCTGTGGTCAGCGTTGTCAGTTCGGAGGCTGTTTCAAGGATCGTCACCACCAGGCGCGTCCGCTCCTTATGCACGGTGTGGAGACGCGGAAGGTCACTCGTGAGACGCGCTTTGAAAGAGGCTTCGTCTCTGATCGCGGGTTTGTCTGCAGTGAAGGTCTCGCGCAAGGTGGCGATCCCGATCTCCTGCCCGAGTTGCGCGGCGGAGGTTTCAAGTTGCGAGAGGTAGAGTATGACTTGGCGTGGCAAAGAGGGGAGGGCGAAATACCGTTTACACTCCTTGCCAAGGGCGAGGGCAAAGAGCCGACAGACGCCCTTTTCATGGACCGCAGCTGCCTCGGTGGCTTCACTGAAGAGGCGCAGGGAGACGCTCTCACCCTTATCTTCGAGTGCGGGGTAATGGAGGATTGGCCACCCTGCTTTTCCCACATCCACCTGCGAAGGGAGGTCGCCCATGTCCCAAGAAGTGATGTGATCACGATGCCATTGTGATTCCGGACGCTTGGCATGTGCGGGTGAGGATGCTTCGGGAGCAAACAATTGAACGAGTGTTCGGCAGTCGTGTCCGTTGCCCAACTCAACGCCCTTCTCGTCAAGCGCGATAAAACGCATGCGAAGATGTGTTGGACAGGCCTCCTCGCGCCAGCCCTCGGTGGGAACGCGGAGGGCGCGTACCGCATAGAGCGCGTCGGCAAGTGCGTTGGCTAAGGGTCCGCGTCCCGGCGTCAACCGTGA
This sequence comes from uncultured bacterium, assembly GCA_903935195.1. Lineage (GTDB taxonomy): Bacteria > Verrucomicrobiota > Kiritimatiellia > RFP12 > UBA1067 > CAIZQW01. Next base: position 691 of record CAIZQW010000394.1, on the reverse strand, counting down.
TTTACAGAGTCCGATGGTTTCGTCGTAAGGTTGTAGGAGGCGTCGGACTTTGGAGGGCAAGACTTGAATCATCCAGCGTATCTTCTCCTCCAGCAGACCTGGCACGAGCCAGTCGCTTTGCCACGCCATCACCATGGGGAGCATCGAGGCGGGAACATGACAGGATACCCCGTCGTCGCGCTCGCCTGGCGCGTTTCGATAGGTCAATGCCAGTCGCGTGCCGTTGAGTGTAATGGAATCCGGAAAGTCACGGGAGAGATCTTGCGCAGGCGGGAAGTCAACATCCTGCATCACAAGGGAGCGCTCCCTGCCGGAGAGGCAGGGGATTTGTGATTTTAGATTTGTGATTTTAGATTTGTGGCATGGCTCCGCCGGCAAATTATAATTTGTGGATTCAGCACTATTTCGCGCGCTCTCCTTGCTGGTGTCCATCGTGCCTTTGAGCCATTGCCGTAAGTCATGCGCTGAGCAGATTGTTGACGGCAGGTGCGAATCATAAAATGAAAAGGCTTTCTCCGGGTCAAAGAGAGCGCCGTGCTGGCGTGTCTTAGCCTCTGCTTCGAGGAGTGCCGTTGTCCGCGTCAGGTTCTCCGCGAGGAAGAGCGGCCACGGTTTCGGAAAAGCACCAGGAACAAGGCCCTCGCGAATAAAGATGGCGCGTGCCTCTTCCCGATTGATCCGGCTGTAGTCG
>CAIZQW010000393.1 GCA_903935195.1 uncultured bacterium | reverse complement strand
TTTGCGAAGTCAAGAAAAGCGGTGCCGCTCCGGCCTCTGCCGGATTGTCACCGCACTCCAGAAACAATTCATTTTTGTGTTTTTTGTGGATTTTGTGGTTCCGAACTTTTGAAGTTATAGGTAAGGTGCGCGTAACCCCAGAAGATAGGTGTCGAACCAGTCGGCAATCAGAGGAGAGTCTTTTGCGATGCCGGGCCAACTATGACCGAGCCCCGGCTTAACAATGATATCGCATGGGACACCAACCGCCTTGAGCTTCTCCTGCATCGGTGTGCCTTGGGTCTCCAGCGTCGTGATGGTGTCCTTGTCCCCATAGATAAAGCGCATGGGAGCCGATTCCGCGGTAACGTGATTGATCGGCGACAGCTCCTTCAAGAGTTCGCGAACTTTCTCGCGCTCCGTGACAGGAATGAACTCGCATTTCTTGGAATCGTACTCCTTGAAACGGAAGCCTGCAATCGTCCCCAGCCGCTCGCTGATGGCAATGACATCTTCGCCGGGCGTCGGGAAGTTCATCCAATCCGTACCCGGGTAAAAGCACGCCACGGCCTGCACCCGGCTCGATACGCGATTCACTGGATCCTTCGAAGCTGGATCGCCATCGCACCCGGTCGTGCCCAGCCACGTCGCCAGATAACCCCCTGCCGAGCCGCCTGTGATACCGATACGCTGCGGATCAATACCGTAATCCTTGGCGTGGTAGCGCACAAATCGAACCGCGCGGTGAATGTCCTTGGTTATTTCTCTCAATTCGAACTGGGGTGCAGAACCATGCACAACCAAAAATACCGTGTAGCCCCTATCCAGCAACGGCTCAACGCGGGCGACAAAGCCTGCATTCAGCGTCTCTTCATGGCTGGAGAAGAAGCCACCGCTGATGACCCATACGACCGCCGCACCATTGGTCTTGGCTGGTTTCAACAGATTCATCGTCAGCGCCACACCATACTTGCGGCCATAGATGATCTCATCCGTCCGCGAGTAGCTCGCGGTGACGCGATGCGAAACCCAGACAGGCTCGGAGCGCAGGGGCTTAAAGGAGGTCAGTGGACACCGTTGCCCCGGAGGCAAAGCTGTTAGCTCAGGGGTGTGTTGGTAGTCATAAACAGCTCCGCTCTTGACCGTGCCGCACGTCTCAGCCGGATCAGAGAGAAAGACAACGGCGTAATGCAGTTTGCCGGGAGGTGGATTCGTATCGCAGAGTGTCGAACGTTCCGTGCGCCCGATGAGCGTCGTCGCGTCAGGCGTGAAATGCGCCACGGGTCCGCGATGGACTTCCGCGATCAACCCGATCATGCGCGCAGAGGACTCCCAGGCCAGGCGGACACCGCCAGCGCTGTCATCGACCGACTTCACCTGCGGCAACGGCACCGGCAAGCCCTGCGGCAGGATCTGGCGTGCGCGCCCCGCATTGATACCTATCCGTTCGGCACCTGGCATGTCTACGCGCGGCTTGGCTAGCATCTCTGTGCGTCCAGCTCGAATGAGGGCAAGCATCTTCTGATAATGCGGATCATTTGTCGAGGTCATCGAGGTGACAGGCTTGCCCTCTACGGGCCACTGTGTCGACCACACCTGTGTCGGGAAGGTTTCGAGATCCTTCACACTGTGCGCGTAACCGAAACTATAAAAAACACCGCGCCGCGAGAAAGTCTGATCCACCTTACGCTCCCGGCAGAGTGCAAGGCCATAGCCACCCGCTTCCGTCGTTGACTGCGGCAAGGCTGCGCGAAGTATGGTGCTCATTTCGGGCTTGTCAAAGTTGATCCAGTTGTCGAAACGCTTAATCGCGCCCTTGTCATCCGCATGACACGCAATACAGCCCGCCTCACGCATGACTCCCTTCAAATCTTTGACGGTCTTGGGGTACGCCGGCAAACGCGGCGGCGCCTGCGTATAATCCCATGTCCCGGAATACATCGCATTCGAATCCATCCAGGCGAAGACCAGTTCCTTTTCAGCGTGTGTGAGCAGCTTGGAATGCGTGGGGCTCAGCAACATATCCGCGAGGATGGCCTTGCCACTGCCATGCTCGTATGGACCAAAGACTTTGCAGGCCCAGTAGGCTGTACCGTTCATGCCGCAGATGCCGCCGACCATGTCAGCCGTATACATCCGTTCACGCCGCGCGGTCAGGTTTTCGTAAGAGATGTTAAAGACTTCAGTCCAGCCTGCGGAGAGATCAAGCCCCTTGGCAAGGCCCTTTGCGCCGCCGTGGCAACTGACGCACTTCGCATCGAAGAGCGGCTGGATGCGCGT
>CAIZQW010000392.1 GCA_903935195.1 uncultured bacterium | reverse complement strand
GGCGAACGGGCGGTCCTCACGATGCCCCCTGTGCCGCTGGGGGTCATGGCGATCTGGGTTGAGGAGATGAAGTTCCCGCCGTTCGACGACGAGGCCATGCGCAAGTCCGCCACCGTCATTCCCATGACGTGCGCGGCCTGGCAGGCGTTGCAGAATCTGCAGGACGCCGAGCGCGATCCCGAGGCCGGCAAGTTTAAATGGGACGGTGCCTCCGCGCCGAATAAGGCAGTGATGGGCGTGTGGACCACGGTTGCCGTGGTGCCGACAGTCGAGGCGTTTGATCCTGCCAAACCGGTGGATGCCAACCGTGCGCCGTTCAAGGGAATTGCCTTCAAGGACGGAGGCGCGACCGAGTCGAAAACCCTGATCTGGTCGGGCGACATCCTGATGGATCTCAGCCGGTACGAGGCATTAAAGATGGTGCCCAAAAAGATCGGAGAGACTGACTACCTCTTTATCGAAATCGGCGGCTTTGATGCGAAAGCGGGTAAGGACTGGAAGTCACCGCTGTGCGTGCTGAAGCGGCAAGAGGCGAAGAAATGAGCCGGAGCCTCGACAAAGCCAGACTCTCTAGCGCCATCGCATTCCGGATCCTGTTCTCATTGTCGCTGTGGGCGGGTATCGCGACCGCCGAGCAAAGAACCGGGGAGAGCGGACCGGCGGGGACTCTGGAGACCGGTTTCGCCAAACCGCCGGACTCGGCGCGGCCGTATGTCTGGTGGCACTGGATGAACGGGAATGTCACCCGTGAGGGGATTACCGCCGACCTTGAGGCCATGGCCAAGGCCGGCATCGCCGGCGCCTCGATATTCAATCTCGCGGGACCGCCCCACAACTGCGAGACCCCGGCGGGCCCCGTCGATTACATGAGTCCGCTCTGGCTTGATCTCGTGCATCATGCCGCCAGCGAAGCGAAGCGGCTGGGGCTCGAGCTTGGATTCCAGAACTGCGCCGGTTGGTCCACCACCGGCGGACCGTGGATCAAGCCCGAGGACAACATGCAGCAACTGGTTTCCACCGCGACCCAGGTCAAGGGCGGCGGTCGGATCCGCCAGCAACTACCGCGTCCGGAAAGCCGCCTGAACTACTATCATGAAATCGCCGTCCTCGCCTTCCCAACTCCCAAGGACAACAAGGAGCGTGTCTACAGGTGGGAGAGCAAGACGCTGCAATCGACTGCTCGTGTCGGACTGCAACCCGACTTGGCGCGGCCCTTTCCGGCAGAGGCTGTCATTGCCACGGAAGCGGTGGTTGACCTCACGCGCCAGCTGGATGCCGATGGTGTGCTCACCTGGGAGGCGCCGCCGGGGGATTGGACCCTTCTCCGCCTGGGCAACACCCCGGTCGGCAATTACAATGCGCCGAGCCCCAAGTCGGGACAGGGCCTTGAGGTCAACAAGCTCAACCGCCGCGGTGTGGATGTGCATTGGAAGCACGGCATCCAGCCGGTGCTGGAGCGCCTGGGCCCTCTGGCCGGAACAACGTTAAACACGGTGTTGGTGGACAGTTACGAGGCCGGTAATCACATGTGGAGTGAGGATATTCCCGCAGAGTTCAAGAAACGCCGGGGCTATGACCTCACGCCCTATCTTCCCGCGCTTATGGGCTGGTGCGTCGGCAGCGGACCGGTGACGGAGCGCTTCTACTGGGACTATCGCCGGACAGTTTCGGAAATGGTGGTTGAGAATTATTACGGCTACATCGCAGAGCTTTGCCGCCAGTGGGGATTGCGCAGCGCGATCGAGCCGTATCGCGGTCCGTTCGAGAGCATGGCGGTGGCCATGCGCGCCGATATTCCCACGGCCGAGTTCTTCAACGATCTCAGTTTTGGGGTTCCCTTCCTGAAGCTGGCCTCGTCCGCCGCGCATCTCAACAAGTTGCCCGTGGCTGCCTCGGAAGCGTTCACCAGCGGCGCTGATGGCTGGAAAGGCAGCCATCCGGCCACGCTGAAGTTCGCCGGCGATTTTGCCTGGGCCGAGGGCATCAACCGCTTGGTGATCCATCGGTATGCGCACCAACCCTGGTCCGACCGGGTACCGGGGATGTGTATGGGCCCCTATGGAATCCACTTTGACCGCAACGCGACTTGGTGGGAGCCTGGGCGGGCCTGGTTGGAGTATATCACCCGCTCCCAGTTTCTGTTGCAAAGCGGCGACTTTATCGGCGACGTGCTGGGTTTTGTCGGCGAGGCCGCGCCGCATACGACGGTCGATTATCCCGGAATGAAATCGGCAGGGTATGACCATGACGCCTGTGGCACGGATGTAATACCGACGCTGGCGGTTCGCGACGGCAGGATCGTCACGCCGTCCGGGCGCGAGTACCGTCTGCTCGTCTTGCCCAGGGACGTGACGTTCATGACCCTGGGATTGGCCCGCAAGATTCGTGACCTGGTCCGTGAGGGGGCAGCGGTGCTGGCCCCGAAGCCGGAGCATGTGCCCAGCCTGAGCGGATTTCCGGCATCTGAGAAGGAAATGCTGTCCATTGCCGCTGAGGTGTGGGGAGCGTGCGACGGGAAAAAGGTGACCTCGAACGTCTATGGGAAAGGCCGGATCTTCGCCGGTATTCCGGTGGCGCAGGCCATGGCCCAGCTCAAGATCGCTCCGGATGTCAAGATCCTGCCCGAGGCCGGGACTCTGAACTGGATTCATCGCCGGACAGCCGAGGGGGATTTGTACTTTCTCTCCAATCAGTCGAAAGTGCCGGTTCAGACGACCGTGGGTTTTCGTGTAAACTCCCTGCAACCGGAATTCTGGAATCCGGAGACTGCGACCGTTCGGGAGGCCTCCGGCTGGACAGTGGCGGGCGAACATGTCCTGGTGCCGCTTGCGTTGGAGCTTGATGGCTCGATCTTCGTGAACTTCCGCCACGCCGCGAAGCCGAAGGCCGATCCTGTGGTGCGCGTCGAGGAGCCGCCCTGCGCCGAGCCGAATCAGTTGGTGATCCACCGGGCCGTATTTGAAGCCGTTGGCGGCGATCCGCGGTTCAAGCCATGCGATGTCGCCGACAAGGTCAAGGCGCAGATGTGTAACGGCTGCCTGGCGGAGACCGCCGAAAAACTCGTCGGGGTCGATCCCTCTCCCTTCATCTACAAGCAGCTCCAGCTGGACTATTCCTGGGCGGGCCGCACCAACACGCTGATCTATCGGCTCAGGGAAAAGGTCGTCCTGCCGCCGCCTCACCTCATGGCGTCAGCCTGGTGCGCGGGGCTGGAGTCCGGAAAGGAGCAGTCGCTGAAAGCCTGGAATAACGGTTCCTATACAGCCAAGCGGGCTTCTGGAAAGACCGAGTCGATCACGGTTAGTGGGATCCCTGATCCGGTCACGTTGTCAGGTCCTTGGGAGGTCGGGTTCCAGTCCGGACGCGGTGCACCCGCAAAGGCCTGTTTCGAGAAACTGATTTCCTGGCCCGAGCATGCGGAACCTGGCATCCGGTATTTCTCCGGTACGGCCAGTTACACCAAGAGTTTCAAGCTGCCGGCGACCTATTTTAAAAACGGCCGTGAGGTCTGGCTTGATCTGGGCGATGTCGGGGTCATGGCCGAAGTCAGCCTCAACGGTCAGAAGCTCGCGACGCTGTGGCATCCACCCTACCGCATGGAGGTCAGTAAAGCTGTGCAGCAGGGAGCCAATACGCTGGAGGTCAAGGTGACCAATCTCTGGGGTAACCGCCTGATCGGCGATGCGCAGCAGCCGGATGACTGCGCGTGGGAAGGGTCGCATCTGAAGGCCTGGCCGGAGTGGCTGGTGAAAAACCAGCCGCGGCCTGCAGCGGGGCGTGTCTGCTTCACTACTTTCAAGCACTGGAATGCCGGCGATCGCCTGCAACCTTCCGGCCTGATGGGGCCGGTGACCCTGCGCTGTGCAGCGCTGATCGTGTTGCCGTGACAAAGGCCCCACCTTGTCGCCTGCGGCTTTCATCACGTGACAGCAGGACAGAAGGACAGCCCGACGCAAACCCATGCCAACTGCCCACTGCCAACTGCCAACTGCTACCCTGGCGCGGCGTCTTGTCACGGCGTAGCCCTGGCGAAGCCGGAAGCCTTGGCGAAGACGGCTGCCGGCTGCGCCCCTGTCACCTCTTTGGTATTACCACATTTTGTGTTGATATTATTTCTAAAATGCATTATATTTAGTGCGTTTTAGAAATATTATGAACTGGGAAACCTTCAGACGGCAGATGTCGGGTCTGCCCTGCTTTAACACCCACCAGGTGTTTGCTGGAGAGCCTGACTTTGACCGGAATAATTTTTACCGCTGGACCAAGGCCGGTTACCTTGTACGGCTTCGGCAGGGGCTTTACACCTTCCCGGAGTACATGGGTAAGCCGGAGATGGCCATCTATTTCGCCGGGCGCATCTATGGTCCGTCGTATATCAGCCTCCACACCGCACTTGCCTTTTACGGTTTGATCCCCGAGGCGGTTGTCCAGATCACCAGTGTCACCGCCTTGAAGACCATGACCTTTACGAATGTCATTGGCGAGTATACTTACCAGAGTGTGCGGGAGGATCTGATGTTCGGCTATGAACCCCGTCCCTTCGGAGAGGGGTACTCGATCGCTTACGCCACCCGTGAAAAGGCGCTCCTGGATCTCTTGTATCTCTATCCTTTTTATTCGACCCGGGCGGAACTGGAAAATCTTCGCCTCGATCAGGCGTTGCTTCACGATGAACTTCACATACCGCAACTGGAGACCTTCCTGGCGCGCTTTCACTCAACAGCACTTGAAAAGCGCGTTCATCTCTTGAGAAAGGTCTATGAGTTATGATTTCACTCCAGCACATCCAGCAATTCTATCCGGAAGCCATCGCAAAAAATGGGCTCTTTCAAAAGCATATCCTCAAGGAGTATATCCAGTTACTCATCCTTGATTTCCTGGCCACGACGCCGCATATCCGAAATCTTACCTTTATTGGCGGTACCAACCTGCGGCTGGTTAAAGGCATAGACCGCTTCTCCGAAGACTTGGATTTCGATTGCAAGTCCTTTGAAGCAGAGGCCTTCCAGTCCATGGCAAACGATGTGATCACCTTCCTGACACGTAGTGGCTGCAAGGCGCTCCTGCGCGAGAAGGCGTCCGGTAAAAGGACGGCCTTCAGTCAGAGTATCCTCTTCCCGGAGTTTCTCTTCGAGCTCGGCCTCTCCGGTCACAAGGATGAGCGTTTCATGGTGAAACTTGAAGCGCAAGACCAGGGCATTGCTTACGAGCGTAAGATGGCACTCATCAAGGGGTGCGGACTGGTCTTTCAATTCCCGGTTCCTACAGATGGGGTTCTCTGTTCCATGAAAATGGCAGCTCTGCTCAATCGGAGCAAGGGGCGCGACTTCTATGACGCACTCTTCCTGCTGGCGCAAACCAAGCCTGATTATGCTTTCTTGTCCAAGCGGTGCGGCATTAACGATTTGAAAGCGCTCCAGAGGGCGGTTGACACGCTATTGGACGCTGTTGACCTCAAGACGAGGCAGAGGGATTTTGACCATCTCCTCTTTAACCGCGCCAACAGTTCACGGATTCTCCATTTCGCTGACTTCATGAAGGCTTTAGTTGAGTAGGGCGTTTGAGAAGTACAGTCGTAGCGACGCCCGCCATCTCCACTGCTTTCTTTCCGAATGTCCGACGGTAGGGCAGGGGTACATTGTTTGTCGCGTTCCCCGAAAGATCAAGATCAGTGAGCAGGTTACAGCACTACCCTGGCAGACCTTTTTGGAGAAGATCACGATTAAGAAGTCGGCAAGTCCTGAAAGTGTCAGCAAGTAGGAGACGAGGCTGTAGGAGTTTAGGCTGTAGGGGTAGAGCCCCTTTGCTTTTCGTACTGCAGGTCCCGTGTCCCAAGTCCCATGTCAGCCAGGCGGCCAGACTGAGCGAAAAAATCCCTACGGACTGGCAATCCTACGTGGCGGACTCAGGACCTATCTCATTTTTCACTTTCCACTTTCCACTTTCCCCCCCTCTCTCTCGTGTAGCTATTTTAGCTACAGACAAAATTTCAAAAAAGCGTTAATATTTTAAATCGTATTTGGAAAAGTTGTCGCGCACTGTGGTGCGGCTTTTGTCGGACAGGATTTGACCTCGAAAAAGGAGACTGAACATGAACATGAAAAACGTATCGGCGCTCGTTTGCGCCATGGCCATGATCATCGCACCGGTTACGCAGGGTGCGCCCTATATCAGGCAGAATACCGCGAACAACCTTAACACATCTGCCGCGTGGGGCGGCGGACCGCCGACTTCGGCCGACTCGGTGCAGTGGGACGCTACCTGCGGCGCAAACCGCTCGACGGTACTCGGCGGGAATGTGGACTGGGGGCAGATCATCATCACCACTCCGGGCGGCGCCATCACCATCGGCAATACGGCCAATGCCACGAACACCTTGTACGGACTTAGCGGCATCGGTATCGACATGTCCGGCGCCAGCCAGGACCTCACGATCAACAATCCGGTCGTCCTTGCCGGCAATCAAACGTGGAACGTCGCCGCGTCACGTACGCTCACGGTCGGCGCCTATGTGATCAGCGGCGCCTATGGCATCACCAAGGATGGCGCCGGCACCCTCACGCTCTCCGGCGCCAACACCTTCAGCGGGGGCCTGACGATCAAGGCCGGAACAGTCAACGGCACCACCAGCGCGAGCGCGTTCGGCACCGGCACGATCACCCTCGGTGACAGTTCCGGCAGCGCCAACGCCACCCTTAGCGGCGGACAGATCACGACCTACGCCAACCCAATCGTCGTGGCCGGCGGCAACACCGGGGTCGCCGCGATCGCGACCACGGCTGGAAATAACAGTGCCTTCAGCGGACAGGTGACGCTCAATAATCACGATCTGCTTCTTGCCGGCCATGGAGTGCAATGGGTCACTCTCAGCGGTTACACCACGGGCACGGGCAATCTGATCATCAGCCCCAACGTGACGATGGTAAATAATGGCGTCATCCAGCTTTCAGGCTATTTCAACAACACCGGTGCCATCTCTAACTCCAGCACCGGCTTGGCCACGACCCACTTGATCCCCGGCGTCATCGGCCCCAACGTGACCGGTCTCTACCAGAACAGCGCCACGGCGGTGCTCAACCTCACTGGCGTCAACCAGTTGACCGGCCCGACGGTCATCACCTTCGGCAAGATCACGCTGGGCGCGCAAAAGGCGCTCTACAAGAGTCCCTACACCACCACCGGCATGGGGGGATCCGTCGGCCTCGACGTGACCGGCCAGACCCAGCCGTGGCTGGGCGGCCTCTCCGGCAACGTGAACCTTGCGTCGGCCTTCACCGCCGGCTACGGCAGCGTCACCGCGCTGACGCTGAACCCGCAAACCGGGACTTCGGTCAGCTACGGCGGGGTGATTGCCAACGGCTCCGGCGCCACGACCCTCACCAAGGAAGGACCCGGCACCCAGACCTTCACCGCCGCCAGTACTTACGCCGGGGCAACCACGGTCGAAAACGGCACGCTCGCCCTCAGCGGTGCCGCCGGGGCCATTGCCTCGACGACTGTCACCGCCCGCGGCGGCACGCTGTTGCTCGACAACTCCGGCGGCACGTGGGTTAACCGTCTCGCCGATGGAACGGCCTTGAGCCTCGGCTCGTTGACCCTGAGATCCTTCAATGGCGCGGGTACCCAGTCCGAGACCGTCGGCGCTACCACCTTCGCCACCAGCGGCAAGGTCACGATCGACATCGGCGGCGGTACTGACCAGACCACGCTGGCGTTGACCTCTGTGGCGGCGCGCTCGGCCGGTGCGGCCATCGACTTCGTGGGTGTGGGCGGCACCCTCGGCAGCGGCGCCAACAGTCCCAACGTGACCAGCGGCGGCGCCTTCCCCGGCACTTCCAATGGCATCCTGCCTTGGGCGACCGTCAACGGCACCAGTTGGGCGCAGGACAACGCCAACAGCATCCGCGCGGCCACCGGGATTACCTATTACGATCCCACGACCACGGCCAGCGATTCCACCAAGAATGCGCAGTTGAATGGCGTGGCTGGCGTCAGCACTCTCGCCTCCGCCAAAGCCTTCAGTTCGTTCAATGCGATCGCCAGCGCTTCCGGGCAGAGTCTCAATCTCGCCGCGGGCGCCAATCTCAACCTGACCAGCGGCGCCATCCTCAAGTCCGGCTCGGATGGCTACACCATCAGTTCCGGCGGCGGCATCCTCGGCGCAGGAGCCACGGGCACCGGCACCGAACTTATCACCCACGTGGACGGCGGCGACCTGACCATCAGCGCCCCGCTCAACACCGCCATAATGGGCATCGCCAAGGGCGGCACGGGCAAACTTATCCTCTCCGGCACCCGCGCAGGCACGATGAACGGCGCCAGCAGCATCGCCGGCGGCCAGTTGGAGTTCCAAGGGCTCACCACCACGTTCAGCGGCGCGCTCAGCGGACCGGGCGGGTTGACCGTCAACCTTACCCCCGGACAGATCATGACCCTGTCGTCCGGCGCGAACACCTACTCCGGTCCGACGGTCGTCCAAAGCGGCTATGCGAAGCTTGCCACCGGCCTGTCCCCTCGCAGCAACCTGCAGATCAGCAACCTCGGTCTCGCGGAGATCGCTAACGGGTTCGTCCGCACCGTCGGTGCCGGCCCCGACCAATTTCAAATCACGGGCAGCACCTGCGGGATTGTGCCAAGTGGCGGAGGTACCGTAATCCAGTTCGGCTCGACCGTAGTGGTGTGGGGCAGCACCTACTTCAACCCGACGGTGCTTGTGTTGGGCGACGCACTGACCTTGCGGGACGCCTCGCTTGTTTTCAATAACTTGAACGATCGCATCGATCTCAACGGCGCAGACCGCACCATTCAGGATAACAAGCCCATCAGCGCCACCTCCGGTTGGAACAACACCATCGGCTACACGATTGCAACGACGCCGTTCATTATCAACAACACCGGCACGGCCGGTATCATCAAGACCGGGACCGGCGAGTTGGTGATCGGCGGCGCCAACACGTATAATGGCGCCACGACCATCAACGGCGGCGTCTTGACCGTCAACAACCTGGCCAACGGCGGTTTGGCCAGCAGCATCGGTCTATCCTCGAGCGCTGCCGGCAACCTAGTGCTGGCCAATGGCACGACGCTCAAGTATCTGCCCAACAATGGAACCGGCGGTGGCGCCACCTCATCCGACCGCAGCTTCACCCTCAACGGCACGGCGAACGGCGACTTCTTCACCCTCGACGCCTCCGGTTCCGGCGCGCTGAACCTGACCAGCACCGCCACGCCGGGCTATGGCACCTCCGGCCAGACGCGCACCCTGATCCTCACCGGCACCTATGCTGCGGGCAACAACACTCTGGCGGCCAATCTTGCTAACAACGGCGGCGCCGCGGTCTCGGTGACCAAGACCGGCGCGGGCTTGTGGGTGCTCTCCGGTGCCAACGCCTACACCGGCCCGACGACTCTTAGCGCCGGCACACTCAGCGTCAGCGCGGCCAATAACCTCGGCAACGGCGCCGCCAACCTC
>CAIZQW010000391.1 GCA_903935195.1 uncultured bacterium | reverse complement strand
TTCGCCCAGCAATACTGCCCCCGGTACGTATCCGCTCCTGACGGTCGGAGGTTCGGCACCTACGTCGGTCCCGACGCTGACGGGTGTGAGCTATGGCAAGCTGGCGTGGATTGGCAATACGCTCTGGTTGACCATTGTGCCGGCCCCCACGGTCATCACGTTCTTCTAACGTGGCGCATGATTCCTTCAGCGTGCGGTGCTTCGGCGCCGCACTTTTTTTTTAGTTCAAGCACCCTTTGCGTCTTGGGGTCTTCCAGTCTCGGCGTCCTTTTTGACAAGTTGACCGGGTGACCCACCTACGTGAATACGCTTCCGCCTTCGCAAAAGCTACGGCGGACAGGACGGCGGGCAGGCTGAGCGAATATAGTTGACAAACGCTCCAATTTCGGCAAATATGGAGCGCATGAACTACGTTGAAAGGTCAATCGAACCTCTGATTCATCACACGCTGGAGCGAGGGAAGAGCATTTTTCTCTTTGGTGCACGTCAGACAGGTAAGACCACCTTGGTCAGTCGGCTGGCGCCTCAATTATCTATTTCGTTCATTCGCCCAGATGTCCGTCTTCGCTATGAAAAAACCCCTAACTTGCTCACGGGCGAAATCGAGGCGTTGTCTGCAAGATCTGAAGGAGGCCTGCCTTTGGTTATATTGGATGAGGTGCAGAAGGTCCCTGAGATCATGGATGTGGTGCAAGACCTGATTGATCGGCGTGTCGCTCTCTTTCTGTTGACTGGCTCCAGCGCCCGTAAATTACGGCGCCATGCCCAAGCAAATCTGCTCCCAGGCCGGGTAACGGTCTTGCACCTGGATGGGTTTGGATTGAAGGAGTGGCCACACGAATGCCTTGAAAACAGGCTGCTGGACGGATCACTGCCGGGAATCGTCGGTGTCGGTAACCTACAGGATAGGGAAGAGGACCTTTCTGCTTATGTCACTACCTATTTGGAAGAAGAGATTCGTGCAGAGGCCGTGGTCCGCCATTTAGGGAGCTTTGCGCGATTCCTTGAGCTTGCAGCGGCGGAATCTGGCAACATCGTGAATCTGCGTAAACTCGCCTCAGAAATTGGTGTTGCACATACCACGATTGCGAGCTATTACCAGATTCTGGAAGATTGCCTGATTGCAGAACGCATTGAGCCCTTGTCCACAAGCGCAACACGCAAGAAGCTGACGCGCACAGACCGCTTTCTCTTTTTCGACCTCGGTGTGCGCCGGCTGGCTGCCCGCGAAGGGCGACAGCCACCCCGTGAACAGTGGGGAAAGCTATTCGAACAGTTCGTCGGGCTTGAGCTGCTCAAGTATTTTCGTGCTCAGCGCCCACGTGTCAAGGTACGCTTCTGGCGTGATCCGGACGGGCCCGAAGTGGACTGGGTGCTCGACTGCGAAGGGGTTTATGTGCCGATCGAGGTCAAATGGACTGATTCGCCAGAGACGAGCGACGCCCGACATCTCCACTGCTTTCTTTCCGAATATCCGACTGCAGGACAGGGGTACATTGTCTGTCGCGTTCCCCGAAAGACCAAGATCAGCGAGCAGGTCACAGCACTGCCTTGGCAGACGTTTCTGGAGGAGATCGCGATTAAGAAGTGTCAGCCGGCTTCGCTTTCAGCTACGCCGCGCCAGGGTAAGTCTAATAAGTGTCAGTAAGTCTTAAGAAATAACGCAATAAGGCAATTCTTAAGTGTCAATAAGTCTAAGACTGAGATGCTTTCCGAAATCATAGGTGATCTCGAAAACATCGATAATGCCGATTGAGCGAGACCGCCTAAAGGCGGAACTCCAAACGGTTACTGCCCGCCCTGGCACGGAGACTGGATCGCGTTGACTCTCAAGACTTATTGACACTTCTTAGACTTCCATACTTATTGACACTACCCGCTCCTTGTCACCTCTTTGTCACCTATCAGGGATGTTGTATTTTGCAACCATATTTGAGAAGCTGTTAATCATTAAAGGGATGGGGGATGACGAGAGATGAAAAATAATAGAAAGACAAATGGCGTGCCTACATTTATTATGGTCCTGATGGCACTATCACCCTTGGTAGCAGGGGCAGGGGAGGCGGGCAAAAACACGTCACCAGCCGGCGCCAAGAATTCCCAGAAGGTCAAAGTCTTCATCGTGGCGGGTGATGAAAATTGCCTGGAGCAGGCGCCGATCGAGGGAAGCGTTACACTTCCCAGGAAAGGTGCCGTCAATGGTGTCGCCGTTACCAATCGCATAGGCGCGTTAGCGACGGTGGTGAAGGAGAATCCGACGCGCTGGGGCTTTCTCAAGGCCGCAGATGGCGCATGGGTGAAGCGCGACGATGTCGCGCTCTTTGATGCCCATCCGATTCATAACAACACCAAGACCCCTGGCTATTTCCTGCAAGTCGGGGATGTTTTATATGGCGGACGGCAGACCGTCAACGCGATCGGACCAGATCTCATGCTGGGGCATGTACTGGGAAACCACATTGAAGAGCCTGTTCTGCTGTTGCGCTTTGCTACGCGCCATCCGGTCTGGTTCTTGAGGGGCAGCCGCTCGTTGGGGGCTGATTATCTGCCACCCTCAAGTGAAGGTGGTCTCGATCTCGATGGCAACTGGGATGTGATCCACTTCAATCATGGTGTCTGGGATCAGGCGACGTTTATTCCCAATTCAGGTCAGCGTATCGGCGGCAGTAATGGCGTGATGCGCACTTCCATCGAGGACTATGAGAAAAATCTACGGGCGATCGTCGCCCGCCTCAAGCAGACCAAGGCCACGCTCATTTGGGCCAGTACCACGCCCATCCTCGTCGGCTCGTCACCGGGCTATGCGGGTGGTGAGATGGTGGATAAATACAACGCCGTCGCCGCCAAGGTGATGGAGGAGAATGGCGTGCTCATTGATGATCTGAATGCCGAATGCCGCCGCATGGGCAAGCCCAAGGCACTCAATGTTCATGATGTCGGCGATCTCTCGCCGAAGGTCACGGAGACAGTTCTCGCTGCTCTTAAAGCGCGCGTAACCCCGTCGCGTCCGCTCCCTCGCGTCCTCTTCATTGGCGACTCGATCACCGGCACCTATTGGGAAAAGGTTAAACAAAATCTGGACGGCAAGGCCTTCGTCGCCAAGAACCCTGGTAACGCAGAGCACTCGGGTACCGGCGCACGCCTGATCAATCAATGGGTGGATCTCAAACAATATCTCCTGAGCGGACAGGAGTATCTTGAATTTATTGATAGCGTGAAAAACACGCTTAAGGACGCAAATCGCTTCTGCCCCGACTTTGCTGGCCGCACGCCTGAACTCGCCGGCATGGTCTGGTTTCAGGGTATTGCGGACAGCCAGTCCCCGTCGCAATCCGCAGCCTACGAGAAGAACCTGGCTGCATTGATCCGGGATGTGCGCAAGGATCTTCAAGTGCCAGCCCTGCCCGTCGTGGTGGCCGCAGTTGCCTTCGGCGGCACGAATATGACTGTCAATACGAAGAAGATCTTTGATGCGCAGATGGCTGTAGGCGATCCATCGAAATATCAGGAGTTTGCAGGGAATGTCAAGAGCGTGGATATGCGCTCCTTCGTGCGTCCCGCGAAAGGGCAACCGAGCTGCTACTATGAAAATGCCGAGACCTTTTTGGAGATCGGTGAAGCCCTTGGGCAGGCGATGACGGAGTTGACCCCGAAAAAGAATTGATAATTTTTACCACAGAGAACACAGAGACACAGAGGACAATGGGAAAGGGATATGCGAATTGCAGGTTGTAGAGTTGGATTATTAATCAATTTTAATAAGCCAACGTTAATCGACGGAGTGAAACGCTTTGTTCTTTGAATCTCTGTGTCTCAGTGCCCTCTGTGGTTAAAATCCAAAAAATTATATGAAAATGATGAACCTGAATAAAGTTGTGAGGCAGTTCGCAGTCGGTTTGGCGGTGGGGTTGGCAACCTTGGTGGGCAGCGCGCG
>CAIZQW010000390.1 GCA_903935195.1 uncultured bacterium | reverse complement strand
TGCTCGGCACCTCCCAGGGCCGGATAGATGCCACCAACTCCACGATTCCCCTGCTCCGTCTCTTTTCTGTGGAAAAGGCTAGGAACAGCGCCCCGCTGCAGACCTTTGGACGCACCAAGGGCTGGGTGACCTGCCTGCCCACGACCGTCACCACGGTGGGTTCCTCCCACGGGTCGTTTTCAGCAACCGCCTTTTATTTCGGACGCGACGTGCAAGCCAAGCTTGGCATTCCCGTGGGGCTGATCCAGTCAGCCTGGGGCGGGACCCGAGTCGAGCCCTGGACACCCGCCGCGCTCTCGGGCAAGGACGGATCAATCTACAATGCCATGATCGCACCCCTCACCCCCATGACCGTCCGTGGCGCCATCTGGTATCAGGGCGAATCCAACCTGGGCGACCGCGATGGTTATGAAGCGAAGATGAAAGCCCTCATCGGAACCTGGCGCAAGGTCTTTGAACGTCCGGACATGCCCTTCTACTTTGTGGAGATCGCACCCTTCCGTTACGGCAAGAGCAACCCGGAACATCTCGGTGAATTGCGCGCCGCACAGGCCCGTGTCGCGGCTAAGGACCCCAATACAGGCATGATCCACACCCTCGACAACCCCGACAACGTGAAAAATATTCATCCGGACAACAAACCTCAGACCGGCGAACGCCTGGCCCGGCTGGCGCTGGCGAAGACCTACGGAATAAATGTCGGTAAGTCCATCGCTGGCCCCGCTTTCAGCAAGGCCGCACGCGAGGGCGATGGCGTCCTCGTGACCTTCACTGAAACCGCCGGTGCTTTGAAAACCAGCGACAACAAGGCTGTCACAGGCTTTGAAGGCCGTATCTCGCAACCCTCAGAGAGCAACCAATGGGTACAGGCAGAAGCTGAAATCAAAGGTGACGCGATTGTGGTCAAGACACCTGGGAAGAGCCTGACCGGCATCCGTTTCTGCTGGCTCGACACCCAACAGACCAACCTGCGCAATGCCGAAGACCTGCCCCCCTCACCCTTCAAAATCGAACTGCCTTAATCCTGGAAACAAGGGGTAAAAACATAAGGCCTGTAAACAGTCATCAAAAACGCGTGTCCCCGTGACTCGATCAGAGCCAGAGGCGCCAGAACCTCCTTAGGCAAGAGTCTCTTATGGCCGAGACTGATCAGGCGGTCGGTCACGTCATCGGCATCGAGGCCTAAGTCCGATGCCTGGAGCTTCTTAGCCGCCCTGTAATAGCGCACGCTGACGTTGAGCAAAACGCCCTCCTTTGTCAGCAGATCCAGCATTCGCTGGTTGTCTAGCGTTATCATGGTCTTTTATTCCTTTCTTGTGGGGTGTTGGTTAAATAGCTTTCTCCTGTGCCTTGAGGCGCTGGATACGTGACACTTTTTTGCGAAAAGCGGTTGACTTTTTTGCCCCCCCGCCGTAAAATCAAAAAAATGTGGGATAAGTGTGTTTCCGGTCTGTTCTATGGAAAGGTAGTGAAAATGAATAAGATAATCACCAAGACTATCGGGGCGTTCGCCTTGATTATGTGTTCCGCCATGATCTGCAGTGCGGAGACAGTCTTTGTTTCCGGTGGCGGTTCCGCGTTGCAGAATGCAATTAATGCCGCGGCCCCTGGCGATGAGCTTGTGGTCGCCCCGGGCACATACTCGGCGATCGACACTCAGGGGACGAATATTACGATTCGCTCTGCGGCCGGCCCCAATCAAACATTTCTCACGACCGGGACATTCACAAAGAGTTTCGGAGATGCGTGGGGGATCGGAAGCACGGTGAAGTTCGCGGCGCTCCTGGTTTCAGATGCCGACACGGCAAAATGGGCTTATTTTAGCGACGCTGATCTTCTCTGGCAATGGACGTCTTGGAATGTGACGCAGGATCAGCATTCAACACTCATCGGATTTACGATCTTGCGCGATGGTGTCCCAGCCGCCGATGATTGCTTCTCGGTAAACGGAGGCAAGCTCATCAATTGCATCTTCCGGAACACGAACATTCATGCGGCCGAGGCCGTGAACTGTCTGTTCGTCTGCCCGACGCGTACTGGCGGAGAACTGGTCTGTGACAGCCGTCTGGTGAATTGCACGGTTATCGTCGGAGGGTCGAATAACTCTAGTGAAGAGATTTACTGCAGCGAATTGTTGAATACGATCGTCTATGCGCGCAATGTCGAAGTCGAGATCGCGTGGTCCAGTGTTCCTCAACCGCGCATGCTCAATTCGATTTGTTATAACATACGGCAATTTGACGGGGAAGGTTCGGCTGTCAACTTATCAGGGATTCAGCAAGTCGATCCGCGGTTCTCTAACTCGAGCGGAGGCGATTATACCTTGGCAGGGAATTCGCCTGGCCGGGATGCAGGAGACAACGCGTTTATTCCGGTCGACATCCAATCTTACGGGAATCTCAATGGCGGCGATCGTATCGTAGACGGAGTTGTTGACAGGGGAGCTTACGAGTACGGATCGGTCGCCGTTTACGACGAACCTTTTGCGCTTGATCTTTCCTACGGTCCATATGTTCCCGGAGAGATGATGCAGCTTCTCTTTCCCGATCTCGTCGGCTATGCGGCGCAGGGGCTGCCGGCCGGAATCACATTCGATGCCAAGACGGGAAAAATCTCGGGCATCCCGATCAAGCCGACCGGAGACGTGGGCATGGTCGTGACCTTCTCGAAGACGAACTTCGAGACGCTTTCGACTGTGCTCATCGTCGGACCGTTTCCGCAATTGTCGGTGGGTATCGTCGGCGAGGGCATGGTGACGGGCGCGGGCAGCTATGCCGCGAACAAGACGGTTCCACTGAAGACGACCGCGAAAGTCGCGAAGCCGGCCACCGCGTCCGCGCCCGCGCAGGCGGCGACCGTGTTCGCGGGCTGGTTCACCGATTCTGACTGTTCGCAACCGCTCGAGGCCGGCGTCGACTATCGCACGCCTTCGCTCTCGTACGTGATGCCGGCCGAGGACGTGACGCTTTACGCGAAATTCATTCCCGCGAGTGAGGATACGGTCATCATGCTCACAGCCGATGACGGTACCGACGCATGGGACGTCTCCACGAATGCCGCGGAAACTGTATTCAATACGAGCGGCGCGTTAGAGCTTGCGCTCTGGCCTGAATCGTATAGCCTGCCGAAACTTACGGTTTCGGGACTTCCCGCGGGACTCAAGTTCACGGCGAAGCCCGTCTATGTGACGGGATCCAAGACGGAGGTCGCGTACGCGGCGAACACGATCTACGGCACGGCGACGAAGCCGGGGACGTACGTCGTCACGGTCAAGCTCACGAACACGACGATCAAGAAGGCGATCGAGCGGAAGTTCACGATCGTCGTCGACAACTTCACGGGCGCGAATTCGCTTCTGCGCGATCCGTTCGACAATGCTCGCGGGGATAGGTATGAGATTTCCGCCGGGGTGACCGAGTTCGACTTGCCGTTGCTGCGCTCGAACAATGGCGCCGTGGTCAAGGTGTCCGGGCTTCCGGCGGGCCTCAAGTACAACGCCTCGTCGGGCGAAATTGCCGGCGTCGCCACCAAGGCTGGGACGTTTACGGCTACTGTCACGGTCGGAACGGCGGTTTCAACGTTTACCGTTCAAGTTGACCCTTTGCCGGATTGGCTTATTGGATCGTATGAATGTGGAGGGCATGAAGGTAGGCCCAACGATGCCGGCTATATCAAATTGGTCATCTCTGCATCCGGCTCTGTGGCGGGCAAGGTGAGATATCCAGAGTCAGGCAAGGTGATAACGGAAAGTTTTAAGTATAATCTGACTCGTAAAGATGAAGATGGCGCCTTCTGGATCGAAGGATATGATTATAATGAAGCTCCTGGGGGGTACAGTACCCGGATCTATCCCACAACGGTGGATGGCGTGGAATTTGGTCGTGTAGAATCGGAGTTTGAGACATGGGAGGAGGAATATCCCTGGGATAGCTATACTGTTTATTTACTGGGTGCAAAGGATGTTTGGACGAAGTTTCCGGAAGGTTCGACGGCAAGACCGTTGTTCTCACAAGGCTGCAGCTATTACTTTGCGGATGACTACGCTAATGTCTTTCTTGAACTGGTATTCGGTAACGATGGCACTGTGAAAGTATTCAATTATGCGGATGATTCTGATACAACGGCCTATTCGGTCGCCTCGGCACGATTGGTGCCGTACGAAGTCCAAGGGGATTCTCTGAAGGCGTATTGCTCATTCGTGATTCAGGGCAGGGATCATGCAATCGGATTGGTTCTTAAATTGAGCATCAATACGAGTTATGGCACCGTCTATGACAGCGATATCGTCGTTGACGAGTACCATCTTCAGTATGCTGACTAG
>CAIZQW010000389.1 GCA_903935195.1 uncultured bacterium | reverse complement strand
CGAGGACCGGCCTCAAAACAGAGTATCTGGGAGAAAAATAGGTGCCCATTTCGCCTGTCACAATCAAAAAGCTGGTGTCATCGGTTTCGTGTTGAATGGCCAGTACATGCGGTTCGCCCATAAACTTCCAGGGGGAGATATCAAGAACGCGCTTGGCAAGCGTATACAGCTTGTCGAGTTGCTCCTTTGAGGGGACGGTTTCATCAAGGATGTATTCCTGTAGTTCTCTTGTTCTCATCATCGTTCCTTTAATAAGCCATATCGGGGCTGCTGAGTTTCACGTTTTTTGTGGTTAAACCACCTCAACGACCATAAAAACCCATTAAAAACATCATTTCAACCTGTTCAATGCCAGCGAATAAACAAGGGCGCATTTCTCATTTAATCTCTTGCCGCCCACCGACCTCGTGTCGGTGGAGGCAAACGTTGTGTGAGGAAGGAGACGACGCCCACACCCAACTTTCTTCACCCCCGGCGCAAGGCCGGGGGGATCGGAAATGTAGGCAAAATTAAATAACTAAAAGCAGGGCTTGCGACTGGGGGCCTATTTTTGCTATATTTAAAACCTTTTTCCCCTTCATAAGGAAGGAGAACCGGAGAACATTATGCAAGCGTTGATTAACTTTTTGTATGTCTTTGAAGTGATTATTTGTCTGTTGCTCGGGGTTGTGGTCCTGTTGCAGAAGCCAAAAGAGGGTGGACTCGGGGTCAGTTTTGGTGCTGGCACCGCAGAGGCGTTGTTTGGCGCCCAAACCGGAAATGTCCTGGTCAAAATCACGATCATCCTGGGAACCATCTTCCTGCTGAATACGGTTATTCTCTCCCGTTTGACCTCCCGTGGCACAGACTCTGTCATGACAAATGTCAAGACTGCTCCGGCCGCACAGCAGCCACTGCCCTTCTCGGGCGGATCTGCCATGCCTTCCCCATCCCAAGCACCAAAGCCTGTGATCCCTTCACCGACTTCAAACTAATTTCTCCTCGGAGGGGTGTCTGAGTGGTTTAAAGAACCGGTCTTGAAAACCGGCGTGCCGCAAGGTACCGGGGGTTCGAATCCCTCCCCCTCCGCCAGCTCAAGGAAAAAGTTAAAAGTGAAAAGCTGAAAGTAAAAACTTTCGGCTTTCTTTATGCCCTGGAGGGATGAGAACCTTGGTTCGAACAAACGCGCGCCGAGGGCAAGGGTATTCCCGAAGCCCGAACGCCCGTTTGAAGCCCTTTCGGTATCCCGAAAGGGAGCGATGAGCGTTAGCGACAGAGCGGCGCTCGAAGTTAAAAGTTAAAAATGGAAAGTAAGAAGTGACAATTTTTCACTTTTCACTTTCTATTTTTCACTTCCCGTTCCCCAGCTCTTCTTTGAGGCGCTGATCCTGGTCATAGGACTGGAGCGCAGTAAGGAGCGGACTAAGGTCGCCTTCGATAATCCGGTCAAGACTGTAGAGTGTCAGGTTGATCCGGTGGTCGGTCATGCGATTTTGGGGAAAATTATAGGTGCGAATGCGCTGGCTACGGTCGCCAGACCCGCGCAGATCGAGCCGCGCCTTGCCGAGTTTGGCATCTTCAGCCTGTCGGCGCTGATCAAGGATACGCGCCTTGAGTACGCCGAGCGCTTTATCCTTGTTCCGGTGTTGGGAGCGTTCATCCTGACATTGCGCGACTAGGCCGGTCGGCAGATGGGTCAGACGAATGGCCGAATAGGTAGTATTCACGCCTTGACCGCCACAGCCACCTGAACAAAAGATATCCACGCGCAGGTCACATTCTGGAATATCGAGAACATCCTCTTCGTCTGCCTCAGGAAAAACGATGATCGTGGCCGCCGAGGTATGGATGCGGCCTTGGGCCTCGGTTGTGGGTACGCGTTGAACGCGATGGCCGCCACTTTCAAACTTGAAGTGTCCGTAGGCGTTTTCACCGATTACGGTAAAGACAACCTCCTTATAGCCCCCGAGTTCAGTACCGTTGGCGTCAATGATTGAGATCTTATACCCTTTGGTGTCGCAGTACTTGCAATACATTCGGAAAAGGACTGCCGCAAAGAGTGCAGCTTCGTCTCCGCCTGTTCCTGCTCGGATTTCAAAGACCGCGTTTTTGGCATCTGCGGGATCAGGAGGGAGTAGGTTCGCCAGTACAGCACGCTCTGCCTCGGGGAGCTTGGGTTCGATCAGGGCAATCTCTTCCTGGGCCATGGCGCGCAAATCAGGATCGCTTGCGGGATCATTGACGATTTCCCGGTTTCCCTCCAAATCGGCGAGGACACGGAAATAGGTGTTGGCAACAGCCTCAAGCTTTTTAAGCGCCGAATGTTCGCGTATTTTTTCGCGATAGAGCTTCTGGTTTCCAAGAACAGAGGGATCTGAGAGCGCCGCTTCTGCGACTTGGACCTTAGCAAGAACATTCTCAATATGAGCTTTATCAAGCATGATGCGTAACCTTCAACGGGATACGGCGGAAGGGGCGGACCCCAAGCCCTAAAAAGAAAGAAAACGGGCCGGAATACGTCTGCGGCGTGCCGCACCGTCAAACCAGCCCGTTTCAGAACAAGAAAGCCTACGCCTTCTTCATGCTGTAGCGCTTCATGAAGGAGTCAACACGGCCTTCCGTGTCCACCATCGTCTGCTGTCCCGTAAAGTAGGGGTGGCAGGCTGAACAGGTGTTAACGCTCATTTCCTTCTTGGTGGAACGCGTCGTGATGACGTTACCACAGGCGCAAGAAATCGTTGCGTCTTCGTACTTTGGATGAATTTCCTTCTGCATAATCAAAAAACCTTTCGAATCTAATGGAGCGAAAATATTAGCGAAAAACCCCTCCCCTTTGCAAGGATGAAAAGCGAAAAATTTGTTTTTTTTGCTTTTCGGCCTTTTTTGTCGTTACTCTGAGGGGTTAAATGCTATACTTAAAGCCTTTTTGAGAGGGGACTGTGGTGTGAAGCGGCAGTAGGCAGCCGGCTTCGCTAAGGCTACGCCGTGCCAGGGTAGCAGTCGGCAGTGAATCCCCTACGGCGGACAAGCAGAGCAATACAGAGTATAAAAAGATTTTTTCGTGCTTTTCGTGTATTTCGTGGGAAAAGCTGTTGAAGTCATAGGCAAGAGAGAAGGTGACACGCGATGAAGAAAGCATTGATTACCGGTATCACAGGCCAAGATGGCTCTTATCTGACAGAGCTTCTGCTCAGCAAGGGATATGAGGTCCATGGCATTATTCGGCGGGCCAGTTCATTTAATACGGACCGCATTGACCATCTTTACCAAGATCGCCATGAGTCGCATGTGAAACTCTTTCTTCATTATGGCGACCTGACAGACTCCAGCAACCTGAACCGCATCATCGAAAAGGTCAACCCTGCTGAAATCTACAACTTGGGTGCACAATCCCATGTCCAAGTCTCTTTTGAGGTTCCAGAGTACACAGCCGACGTGGATGCTCTCGGTACGCTCCGCCTGCTGGATGCTATTCGGGAAACCAAGAGCGACGCTCGTTTCTATCAGGCCTCGACCTCCGAACTCTACGGCAAGGTGATGGAGGTTCCCCAGTCTGAGACAACCCCCTTCTATCCGCGTTCACCGTATGCCGTTGCCAAGCAATATGGCTTCTGGATCACCAAAAACTATCGGGAATCGTACGGGTTGCATGCCAGCAATGGGATTCTCTTTAACCATGAGTCCCCTCGCCGTGGCGAGACCTTTGTTACCCGTAAGATCACCATGGCGGTGGCGCGCATCCACCGCGGGATGCAAGACGCACTCTATATGGGCAACATTGATGCCTACCGCGACTGGGGATATGCCCCTGACTTTGTCCAGATGATGTGGCTGATGCTCCAGCAGGAAAAGGCGGATGATTATGTGGTCGCGACAGGCGAGATGCATACGGTCCGAGAGTTTATCGAGAAGGCCTTTGG
>CAIZQW010000388.1 GCA_903935195.1 uncultured bacterium | reverse complement strand
TTGTGGACCTCTGTGACGATGGCCTCAAGCGTTGTGTTGTCTTCCGCATAGCAATAGTAGACACTGAGAGGGTTGAAACAATAACCTAAGTAACGCAATTGTGTGAGAACCCGGATGGCTCCTTTCGGCGTGAAGCCGAGTTGCTCCTGCACCGTGTCCCGGACCGCTTGAGCCAATGTTCCGGGCCTGCGCAAATGGTCACTGCGCCGGAAGGTGGCCCAGTTGAACCGCTCGACAGACCAGAACCAGCGATCGTTAAAGAGATGATCCAACTCATCCAGATCCAGATAGACCATGAAGAGGTTATAACGGAAGGCGTTCGTCGCCGGCGTCAGGCGCCGGTGCGCAAGTTTTCCAACGTAGAGGCAACTGTTCATCATAATTCCTTACCGAAGTGCTTACAGACAGCCAGTGCGCTCTTCACGCCATCTTCATGGAAGCCATAACCCCAATAAGCTCCGCAGTACCATGTCCGATTGACACCGCTAATCTCTCCGCACCGTTCCTGAGCTTCGAAGGCGGCTGTGGAATAAACGGGATGATGGTAGACAAAACGCTGGATCACGGCCTCTGAGCGAACCGCCTCTGGACTGTTCAAGGTCACGCAGAACGTTTCTGGCGTCTCCAGGGACTGGAGCTTGTTCATCCAGTAGGTTAAACAGACGCCTTCTTGCTCCTTCTCAGAGAGCAGGCAGTTCCAACTCGCGCGGGCAAGAGGCCGTGAGGGAAGCAATTGACTGTCCGTGTGAAGAACCGTATTGTTCTTCTGGTATGGGATAGCTCCCAGCAACTCCTTTTCTGCTGGTGTCGGATCAGCCAACATCGCAAGCGCTTGGTCGCTGTGACAGGCCAACACGACTTGGTCAAACACTTCGGGCGTACCACCACGCGGGGTGACCTCGACGCTCGTTTCCAGCCTTCGGACACAATCCACAGGCGTGGAGAGACGGACACGGTCACGAAAGGGTGCACAGAGAGGCGCCACGTATTCACGGGAACCCCCACGGACTACTCGCCACTTGGGCTGATCCACCACGCTCAGGATCCCATGATTTGTGAAGAAGGTCACAAAGGCATTAATGGGGAATTGGAGAAACTGCTTAGGATCTGCAGACCAGATGGCGCTGCCCATCGGCACAATGAACTGTTCAATAAACATGCGGGAATAGCCATGCGTCTGTAGAAAGTCCCCAAGGGATTGGTGCATATCACGAAGGCCATACAACGGCGCCGTCTCTTTCCGAAAACGGAATATCTCCTGGAGCATCTGCCAGAAGGGAATATTGAAGAGGTTGCTCCGTTGAGCAAAAAGCGTGTTCAAGCTTGACGCGCGGTACTCTAACTTGTTTCGCTTGTCCATCACAGAGAAGCTCATGTCGCTGAGCTGCGACGCGACGCCCAAGCGCTCCAACAACTTGATAAAGTTAGGGTAGGTTCGTTCATTAAAAACAATGAAACCCGTATCCACGGCCCAGCTCTTTTCCCCTCGCGGAACATCCACCGTATGCGTATGACCACCAAGATAATCATTCGCTTCAAAAAGTGTGATCTCATGTCCATCCGAGAGCAGATGGGCTGTGACAAGACCCGAAACACCCCCTCCGATAATCGCTATTTTCATGATTCACTCCTTTCACGTGGCGGCAACGGCAGAAAGACGCTTGTGCGGCGTTTGTAAGCTTCAAAATCTGCCCGACCCGCATAGTGTTGTTCAAGCATGGGGATCCCGGAAACTTTGAGGATCAGAAACGTAATGGTCAAGGGACCAACCAGTGTAATCCAGCCATTCGGGATGGCACAGACGATCAGCCACACACCCCACCAGAGTGTGACTTCACCGAAATAGTTTGGATGACGCGTGGTGCTCCAAAGCCCAGTGGTCATGAGTTTACCCTTGTTCGCGGGATTGCGCATAAACTTCAGCAGCTGCCAGTCTCCAATCGTCTCAAAGAGAAAACCTGTGAACCAGACCAGAAGCCCAACACCATCAAACAGTGTCCATGGGGTTTCAGCGGCACCATTCACAAAAATAATCGGAATCGCTACGATCACGAGGAGGGTCCCTTGAAGCACATAGATCTGAAAAAAGGACCTCAACAAAAACCAGCGACCCCACGCCTCGCGCCACTGACGATAGCGGGGATCTTCCCCTCTCTTCGCATTCCGCGCATGGATATGCAGGGCCAGACGCGCACCCCACACGAGAACCAGCGCCGACACGAGCAGACCCCGCGGCGCGTTCGCATCACCCATAGCCAGCGACACTCCAGCCACCACGACAAAGCCGAACCCCCAAGCAACATCCGCCACGTCGTTGCGCCCCCTCGCCCATGCGAGGAGGAACCAAAAGGTTTCAAAAAACAATATGGCACCTAAACAAATAAGATAAATTTTCATCGCTTGTCTCTAACTTCGTTGATTTTAGATTTTAGATTTGGGATTTTAGATTTTCGGCATGGCTCCGCCGGCAACTAGAAAAATAAATCCTATCAATCCTGTTCATCCTGTCAAAAATCTCCTCTGCGCCCCTGCGCCTCTGCGGGAAAAAGTTACTCATCAGTTTATTCCCGGGACCAACTGCCAACTGCTACTGCCGACTGCTACTGTGCCGCCCCGGGCGGCGGGCTTACTTCCTTGCCAGCCAGATCATGAACGGCATGGCGAGCGCCCAAATTAGCGCCAGCATACCGAAACTGAAAATCAGATTTTCGTTAAATGTCACAGCCCCCAACCGGGCACCTGCAAAATAGTTCGGAGCCGCAAAAATCGCGCCGAGAAGGGCACACAGCCAATAGCGTCCGGACAACCAACCAAACGGTCCCCGCAAGAGCGTGGCAAAGAGAGCCCACAACAGCAAAAACCAGACCGGACAGAGCCAGGGATACGTGGCGGAGTCCGTGAGCTTAAAGACACCTGTCGTCAAATTGATCGTCTCGATAACAAAACCCATCGCCGTGACAGCCGCCACCACGCGAAGTTCCCGAACCAGCCCCTCACGCTTCAACCAGAGATTACACGCGAGCAACGTCAACGCCACGGATAGCGCAATTGGCAACGCCACGGTGTTGGCGCCGCCAAAAACACAGGCAAACCAACCAATCTGAAAGATGACAATGATTAACAGGTTACGCATGAAGCTCCTTTTATCATAGGGTTAGCGAGCTACGGTCGTTCCTTTTGTAAACGAGAGGGTCACCTCCCCCACCCTGAAGCCCCACTTGCTCATCACCGCGCGATTGAGCATGATCGTGTCATCCACGAGGAACATCCAATCATCAAATTGCACATGATAGATTGTCTTGTCAACTGGCAACGCGAGCGTGTATCGCCAATTCAAGGCGTTTCCATACGCCGCGCCCTTCGCACTGCCAATCACATCGTCCGCTGTTCCTGTATACGTATGATCATCGAGTTTCGTGAGGGTCCAGACTCGGCGCTGTTTCGTGCCATCCGAATAGACAAAATCCTCCTCGAGCCTCCCGACGTTGTTGCTCCATGTCCCGACCATCTTGACATGAAACCGTTTGACAACTTCACCTTTTCGATTCTGG
>CAIZQW010000387.1 GCA_903935195.1 uncultured bacterium | reverse complement strand
GTCCACCGCTTGACAGCGGCGGCTACCTGCGGCGTCCTGGTCCCCGACCCCGTAACCGCGCCGGTCACGGCGTGGTGATTCGTAGTGGTCGCATCTCAATGATGGCTTACTATTCATAATTCATCACTCATACTTCATCATTTCCCCTCGCTTGACAGCGGCGGCTACCTCCAGCGTCCTGGTCCTCGTCCCCGTGGGCGACAGCGGCTGTTTCGAAAAATTCAGCCTGAACCCCGAACCCTGAACCCTACCTCCTAAGTAGTTATCAGATTGTTTTCCAATCGTCACCGGGCATAATTCGACGCATAAACTCATCAAAAAGGGGCACGGTGAAGGCGGTGTCGCCATGACTCGGGCTCCACACCATTCCCTTGGTGATCAATTGACTGCGGGTGGGCCCCAGCGAGGTGACTTCACGCCCCATTTTTTCAGCAATATCTCCAGACCGGTGGGGGCCCGGTCCTAATTCAGACATGGCGCGCATGTATCTTTTTTCCACCGGTGTCAACCGGTCGAATCTGACCCTGAAAAAACTGGCATCCAACGCCGCAATTGCCGCCCGGGAGGCTTGACTCACATCCTGAAACGTAATCGGTGAAGCGGCGGCCGTGTCCCAGGTATGCTTCCCCCATTCCTGAAGAAAATAGGGGTATCGGTGAGTCTCCACGAGAATTTGTTCCAGCGCATCGTCATTCACCATCACCGCGTGAGCGGCGGCGGGCTTGGCAATGGCGATTCTCGCGGCGGGCGCAGGCAACTGACCAATCTCCGGAAAATCAAAGAGCCGCTCGGCATAGGACTTGACCTGACCCATTCGCCCCCTCAATTGCGGAAGGCCCGCACCAATCAACACCCTTGCCCCACACCTCTAAAAGTTACATGGGTAAACGTGGAGGACAAAGCGGATTTCGGGCTTCACGTTATGCTTTACCGTTATGCTTTTCAGGAAGTCATTTGCGCCATATTCACGAAACCACTGATTCTATTGGCTTTTATTGAAGTGGCGCGCCCACGGGGAGTCGAACCCCGCTTCCCAGGATGAAAACCTGGTGTCCTAACCGATAGACGATGGGCGCTTTAGAAGAAAGAAGGGCGGAACTATATCACACCTTTTTTCCAGCGCAATCACAAACAGATCCCTTTAGTAAGGGGTCACTAACGCGGGGGTGGAACCCTCGTCAACCCCAAACTTTTTTCTTTGTGGGAGGGGCGCTGTGCGCCGCGACAAGGCCAAGACAGGCTCCCGGGAGGAGGTCGCGGCGCACAGCGCCCCTCCCACGGAGCCTTGAGAAAGCCCTTACCCCCTCGTTAGTGACCCATTACGGCAGAGCATCCGGATATCGCGTCGGAATATAATAATCATCAAGCGAGGTGACATTTTCATGCGCAAAGCCCAGCCAACGTTCCGCGCTCTCGTTCATATAAAACTTTCCCTCGCTCCACGATTTCCTGTCTCACAAAAGGCCGCCCGCGCCACATCGCTCGCAATTCATCACGGGTATATACCAGAATATCCGTGGCCACCCGGGGACGTAACAGTTTGCGAACCAATTTGAGCCTCTCCCAAAACGGAACGGTTGTTTCTTTCACAATCATCAAATCAACATCGGAATTTGCGTTAACATTCCCTGTCACTAAAGAGCCAAAAAGAACGATACCTACGGTGTCTTTCTCACGGGACAAAAGTTCCACATACCGTTCCACTTCACGGTTTAGCAAATCCCGCCGATCTACATCATCAGAATCCTGCTGTTTCATAAAATATTTCCCGTTCCATTTCGCAGCTTCGCGGCTTCGCGTGAGAAAATCTTATCCGGAAACCGTCGGGAGATCCAGCACCTCGTCATAAATCTTTTGTGCTAATGCGGTCATGCTTCACCTCAATGGCTTCCGGCCTGAGCTGAAACTTAGCAAATCCATCATCTCGAAACAACATCCCTTTCCGCCCGGGGCAGACGCATCTCATCACACGTCGGGAAGAAGACTTCACCACTAATTTTCACTGATTTACACTAATAAAGAAAAGAATGTTGCGGCATTTTCGTCTGCGGAGTACCTCAGCCAAAAATCCCGCAACGGTTTTCGGGAATCCGGGGAAATATACCCTTCGACTTAGCTCGGGACTGTGTGGCCGGTGGTTCGGACTGTCATCCGGCTTAAATCCCCTGAAACAATCTTTTCCCGAATTATTCATTTGAGCAACAGGGTGACAGGTTAATGGAGACTCAGCCACTACTCCACCCCATCGAGCCGGAAATCTATTTCGGCAAAACGTTGCGCATCCTGCTCTGATACTCCCACCTCCGCAAAGCCATTCCGCCATTCCCTCAATGATTGAACAACCTCATCCACGACCTCGCCGGCGCACCCAATCCCCCATTGCCGCCCCAACCGTTCAAGTTCGCGTCGTCCGGGATAATGGGCATCTAAATCGAAAAACAAGACATGCTCACGTCTCTGACCGATGTCGGGGATCAAATCGAAAGCCGGCGACAGCCGCCAACCTTGCTGATGATCATGGATCATCATAAAGTTCTTGAGGTGGTCGTCCGTATTTCCAACCAAAGCATTGAATACCATCTGCCTGAACAATCGCTCCGAGTCCACTTGTGGATCCCTGCTGTACTTCCGCACCAGCAATAACAGGTCATAGTAGCGGTGTTGATAATAGCCCGTGGCCTTGAGCAGGGTTTGGAAACTGATCATGTGCCGTCTTCCTTCCGGAATGACATCAAACCGTCTGACTAACAGCACCATTTTACCTGAACACGATAGAAGACGAGTCTCTGGAACCAGTAGTCCAGCCTGCCTAGCCAGCTGCAGGGTTGCCTCTTCAATCCGAACGACATCCACCTGATCTTTAACGCTCGGGAATTTGGCGATATAGTGCAATCCGGTTTCATCATCCACCACAACGGCCTTGGGACGTGCACCCCCTGGAGAGCTTCCCGCGCTCAGCAAGAGCGTGATGACTGAATCCAAGGGTTCACCACGCTCAAATCTCGCGGCCGCCTCAACGAGTTCTGATAGATGCAGGGAGGAAACCTCAGGGTCAGACTCCGGCAAACAACCCTCTGCACTGTACGACAACGCACCCAATCCAGATGAGCCTAGCGCTAACAGTAACCCCGGCAAGTGCTGATCCCGACGGGCAATCTTTTGCTTCCGGATCAGAAGATTACGTCCCCAATCATCAGGAAGACTATCTTCAAACACACCAAAAAAGCCCGGATGAACGGTAGAAATGGCTTCGCCTTGCAGTGGCAACGATACTGGATCCAAGGCATACTTCTCTTTGCGCCTTAGAAATTCAGAATCATACTGGAATGCGCTTCGCAAACGGCCATTATCTTCAATTTCCGTGATCAAATCCCCAACAGGACGAGGTTCTCCCAAAGACCGTTCCCAGACTTTTACTCGAACCATCATGACACCCTCCGCGAGGCTCGCTGCCGGTGCGGGTCATTCTTCCGCTCATATTTTTCAAAAAGGTTTTCCGGCTCGGCCAACAGACCATCCATCTGGCCCAGCCGATCCAGGATTTCCAAAGACTTCACCCATGAATCAATCAGTACGGTCGAATTACCTGCCTCCATCTTTCTCAGGGTGGGAACACTCACCCCTATTCGGGCCGCAAACATGGATTGGGTATCATTCCGACTAATTCGCTCCCGCCTCAATCGCTCACCCATCTCTCGCAATTTGTCTTCACGCACACCCATAATGCAATCAATAATTGCATTTATTTCCACAAAGTCAATGTAATTGAAATTATAGTTTTTTTAGAATGAGAAACAGGGTGACAGGTTAATAGAGACTAACACCGTGTATGTGCTCGCCCTCCTCGACGCCCGAAGAAATGTGGAAGACCTGTTATTGAACCGGTTAATCCGGTAACCCGGGACGCATTTCAACTAATACGGAATTTGAACAGAAGCACGCGAAGCTCGCAAAGGGAAGACAATGTTGCGGTATTTTCGTTCGGGAGTACCCGAGCCAAAAATTCCGCAACGGTTCTTCGCCGGAATCGAGAGAAATTAAATAACGCCATCTGTGTTTTGCGCCTCAAAACTTTATCCTCAATTCCTCCCGGAAGGGCGTTTCACAATTTTTCTTCTTCGTGAACTTCGCGAGCTTTAGAACTTTCTCCTCTCCTGTTCCGGACTCCCCGTAAACGCCCGCTGTAGAATCAGACAGTACCTAGCAAAGAACCCGGAACTGCGCAACAAAGTTGCAACACCATTAAATTTCGCTTGCGTTTGACTAAAGGCATTTGAGATACTGCAACAGTATTCTGTAATGGGCATTGACTTGCCTTTTTAAAAGCATCTCACGCCCGAACAGACGTTCGTGATTCTCAAGGTTATTACCGACAACTTAAACACTAAAAAAGATTGGATGTTTCGTTATGAGTGATGTACCTGTTGCTAATATTCGTAATTTCGTTATCCTCGGACACAGCGGGACGGGAAAGACAACGCTGACAGACGCGCTCGCTTTTAAGCTAGGATTAAACGACCGCCTCGGACTCGTCTCCAATGGGTCGAGCCTATCGGATACGTGCGAAGAGGAGAAGACACGCAAAATCAGTATCTTTGCAAATTCGTTCATGGGTGAATACGCTTTGGATGGTGAGACCTTTAGGCTCGTCTTTACCGACGCCCCAGGCTTCATGGATTTTTACGGACAGGTCCTCGGCGCCATCCGCGCTGCAGATTTTGCTCTGATTACCGTTGACGCTGTCGCAGGCGTGCAGGTCGGTACGCGTCGCGCCTGGAAGGCCTGTAAGGACTGCAACATGCCGGCTGTCGGTTTTGTTGTTACAGGACTCGATAAAGATAACGCCAACTTTGAAAAGGTGCTGACCTCGATCCGTGAGACCTTCGGCATGAACTGCGCGCCTGTCACAGCACCTCTTAGCCCCACATCCGTCATCAATCTGCTAGATGCTAAAGAGCTGCCCCCTCACCTGGAAGTGTTCCACCAGTCGCTTGCCGAATCTGCTGCGGAGACGGATGAAGCACTCATGGAAAAATATTTCGCAGAGGGAACGCTCTCTCCGGAAGAGACGCGGAAAGGGTTGCATCTCGGCATCGACGCGGGTTCCGTCCACCCCATCTACAGCGTCATGTCGTTAAAGGATATCGGCGTCAACGAGCTGATCTCCAGCATCTGCCGTCTCCTTCCTGCACCTGGCGAACGCGAGTTCAAGGATAATGCTGGTAACATCATCAAAGCCGACCCGAACGGTCCCTTGATTGCCCAAGTCTTTCGCACCTCCTCAGACCCCTTCATCGGACAGCTCAATTATGTGCGTATCCTGAGCGGCACGATGACCCCAGGTATGTCTATCCAGAACAACTCCACCGACACCAAAGAAACCGTCTCGGGCATGGTCCAAGTATTGGGCAAAAAACAGGTCGCCATTGCCAAGGCGGTTCCAGGTGACATTGTTGCTGTGCCAAAATTCAAATCGGTCAAGACCGGCCATACCCTCGCTTCAGGTTTTGCTGGAAAACTGCCGGATATCGAATTCCCACAACCCGTCTTCTTTATGGCGCTCGCCGCCAAGACGCAAGCAGACGAAGATAAACTCAGCACCGCCATACACCGTATCTTGGATGCAGACCCGACGATGCATTACGAGAAAAATACAGAGACCAAAGAGGTGGTCCTCAAGGGTCTTGGCGATGTGCATATTGACGTCACCGTCAACTTGATGAGATCACAATCCCACGTCAACGTCGAACTCTCGACACCTAAAGTCCCCTATCGCGAAACCGTCACCGCCATGGGCGAAGGTCACTACCGCCACAAGAAGCAGTCCGGCGGACGCGGACAGTTTGGCGAAGTGTATCTTCGCGTCTATCCACGCCGTGAAGGAGAGACGGGCGAGTGGTTCATGAACAAGACCGTGGGTGGTTCGATCCCTGGCAACTTCATCCCCGCCATTCTGAAGGGTGTCAACGAAGGCATGTTGGCTGGCTCGGTAGCAGGCTATCCTGTGCAGGGCATCAACATGGAAGTCTATGATGGCGCCTTCCACGATGTGGACTCCTCGGAAATCGCCTTCAAGATTGCTGGGCGCGGTGCCCTGCGTGATGCCATGACCAAGGCTCGCCCGGTTCTATTGGAGCCTATTATGAAATTACAGATCACCATCCCTGAAACCTTCATGGGGGCGATCAGTGGCGACATGCCTCACAAGCGTGGACGCGTCCTTGGCATGGAAGTGAACGAAAATATTCAAATCATCACTGCAGAAGTTCCCATGGCTGAACTCTTCAAGTATGCTGCGGAGTTGCGTTCCATTACGGGTGGACAGGGTTCATTCGTGATGACCTTCGACCGCTATGATGTTGTCCCGGCAAATGTCGCGCAGAAGATTATCGCCGAGGCGGCCAAGCATCGCGTCGAGGATGCCGAAGAATAGTTGTCGGAAGCAAAAAGAAAAGGAGGTCGCCTCACGGGCTGACCTCCTTTTCTTTTTACACGAATGGCTTAGCCGCTGATCTTGCCGATCGCGATGAGGGTGAAGACCATGGTGAAGATAGCTACAGTCTCAATAATACCCAAGGCTGCCAAATAGTTGGTAAGCCCCTGCCCTGTCTCAGCCTGTGCGTCTGCGGCCGCCGCACCTGCTTTGCCCTGATAGTAGGCGGAAAGTCCAATCGCCAACCCGGAGAAGGCCCCAAGGACCAACAAGGGAAGCCCAGCCTGAGCCTTGCCAAACATCGTGAACATCAGGATCATCCCGTACAACGTCTGGGTAATGGGCGCCCCCACAAAGGAGAGCAGCAAAAACGGAGCCGACTTATTCTGCGCATAGCATTTTTTCCAAGCCCCCACGGCTGACGCCGCCGCAACTCCTGTTCCCATGGCTGATCCGGCCGCGCTCATTCCTAAGCAAACCACCGCACCTGCCACTCCATACGCCTGACTCATTGCTGGATCCATAACCAAATTCTCCTCGTGATAAAAAGTAAGTTTTTATAATAGCTTAGTCGCTCTCCCTTTTCCAGTCATTTGTTTTTGAATTAACAACCCGTGACTTGGATGATGTCCTCATGTGCCGACATGAGTGAGATCGTTTTATCCGAGGGTTTCTTGTCCAGATAGAGCAAACAGGTCGCAGTCGCGCCTCCTGAGAAGATGGTGTTCTGCATCTCCTCAATGTTGATCCCCTCTTCCTTCAGCATCAGCAAGATGGCGGACAACACACCGACGCGGTTGTGGTGGCGGACCACCAACTTATGGGTCGTGGCGGGCTTCATCCGCACATTGACCACATTGACGGGCATACCAGCCTCAATATACGAGCGTACAATCCGGACCGCCTCTTCAGCGATAGCTTCTGAAGCTTGATCGGTTGACGCGCCGATATGGGGCGTGCAGATTGCCAAGCTGGCCAACTCCGCGTCTAAGAAGGGCTCTTCATTTCCCTTGGGCTCATTCTCGAAGACATCCAGACCCACGCGCAGTTTTTTGCTCTTGATCGCCTCTTTCAAGGCTATTGTGTCAATCAGATCGCCACGGGCGGTATTAATCAAGATGGCACCGGGCTTCATCGTCGCGAGAAATTCAGCATCCACCATGTGGTTCAACGCTTTTGAGTAGGCGACATGCAAGGAGAGCGCATCCGCCTGGGCAGCAACTGCCAAGGGCGACTCGGCATACACAATGTCCAGGGCCTCAGCCTTTTCAGGTGTCAGGGAACGTGACCAGGCGACAACATTCATCTCCAGCGCCTTCGCGCGGGCGATCACGGCCATTCCGATATTTCCAAGACCAATGACGCCGAGGATCCGATCTTTCAACCCCTTTGCTTTGCCGAACTCACCTTTCTTCCACTTGCCACCTTGCATTTCAAGCGCTGCCTGCGGAATCCGGCGATCGCAAGCCAACATCAGCCCGATGGCAAGCTCTGCCACGGCTTCCGTATTTTTGCCCGGACAGTTTGTTACATGTATTCCATATTGACTTGCCGTCTCGAGATCAATCGTATTGACACCCGCCCCGGCGCGAATGATGAGGGATAAATCCTTGCCAGCCTCAATCGTCTGCTTAGTGACTTGGGTCGAACGGACGATCAAGACATCAAAACCCGCGATCGCGGAGGGCAAACTTGCTGCATCCAGCTCTGGCTTTAAGGCGACTTCACAGCCAAGCGCTTCAAGGGACTTGACGGTTGTGGGGGAAACTTTATCAGCAATCAGTATTTTCATCTTTTTATTACCTTCTTGTATGGCTAATAAGTTTACGCATCAGGATGCAGAGAAACAAGCTTAAACTTGGGTGAATAACTTCATTGGAATGATGGAATGTTGGAATGGTGGGATGGACAGCTAGCGGACACAAAGTGACAAACCCTGGGAACGCGGACACTCTTGTCCGCCAAAGCGAATAAATACCCACCGATAAACTAACTGTGATAGAAGTCGTTGAGTGGGTTAAAGTTTAAGAGTGCTTATAAAGATAAAGGTGGGTTGGCGGACAAGAGCGTCCGCGTTCCCAGGATAAAGCTAAAGACAGGCTTATCTCTAAGCAGTCGGATTATTACTGCTCAGCTTGCCCTTGATGACAACGATCAGAGCGACTGCGCCCGCAATGAGCAGTCCACCTAGGAGCGGACGGTAGACAATCCAGGCAACAGCGATTGTGGCCAGCGAGAAGCTGGTGGCCACCAAGAAGGAGATGAGCCCGATGCCAGCGCTCATAATAGAACCCACGAAAGGTATGACATCTGCGACAACTGCGAGCGGCCTGAGAATCAAGCCCATGCCGACCAACATCAAGATAAAACCGACAAGCCTAAGGATCCATGTCATCATCGTATTGTCACTCTGCGCTTTCTGGATCATTTCAGCTGCATCATGAACGCCTGTTTGTAAGAGCTCAATGGTCCCTCCCGCCTTTGTGCCGTATGGCGCGAAGCTCTTCCCTGTCTGCTTGGCAATCACGCTGATCTCCGCAGGATTCGCAACCTTGAACGTGATGCGCGCATCGCCAATCTGGGGCGTGGCCGGATCAGCACCCACATAATAACCCGCTTCGCAATGTTTGACTTTTTCTTTGAGTGCTTCCGGGATCGGCTTGTCACGGCCAATGGCAAAAGCCTCATAGTGATTGATTTTGCTGACCAGTGATGGCGACAGGACAAAAGCCCCGACTGTCACATCCTGGGCAACCTCTACGAGTGCCGGATAAGGCATCGCAGTCGGATTCTTATGCTCGTCCGCCTTCTTGAAATTTGAAGAGGAGATCAAGTCCCCTGACCATTCCTTGCTATAAGAATAGGCCGTGACTGTTTCAGTGCCGCCACCCAGCTTCTTCTCGGTCTTTTTATCGGCCGTTTCCTTCCACTGATACAGTTCGACAACGCGCTTCAGCTTCAGCGCCTGTACCGTAACA
Organism: uncultured bacterium; assembly: GCA_903935195.1. Classification (GTDB taxonomy): domain Bacteria; phylum Verrucomicrobiota; class Kiritimatiellia; order RFP12; family UBA1067; genus CAIZQW01. Next base: position 837 of record CAIZQW010000387.1, on the reverse strand, counting down.
CCAAAGACTGGATCGGAGAGCGGCGCCCCCGTGTCAGCTTTAGCCGTGACATGCACGAGCTTACCTTCGTTCGCCGGATCAACATTGTCCGATGCCACGGAAACGACAGCCCCGCCACCCTCTTTCAGCGTCTTATACGTCTTGACAGACCGGCCTTCATTCCAGAAAAGTACGGGAAAGGCGACAAAAAAGAGAACCAGCCCGACCAATATTCCTACAAAGGCGTTTTTGATACGGGTGAACCATGATTCGCTGGTGACTTGTGAGAAGCTATCGGCTGACATTGCGATCTCCTATGGACTGTTACTTCATACGATGAACGACTGACTCATCTCTGTGAATCGTGATTAGATTACCCCTTTCTTGGCTCGCTGCCAAGTATACATTAACGGAAAAATTATAACCGCTTGCGTGTCAACCAACAACAATCCATAACGTTTTGCGCAGTTTTATGCTGTTTGGAGGAATTACATTTTCTTTCAATGACTCCTTTTTCTGTTTTGCTTCTCTTGGGTGATCCGGCCGGTACGCATCTGTCGCCTTCCGGAAACGGGCCGGAGTTTGCGTCTGAATACGCGGCTGGGGCGGATAAGTATCCAGCGCCCAGCCGCACATCCGCAAATCCGTCTCCGTTTCCGTTCGGCGGATGCTTGGATACCCCTGCCGGATCACCCGAGTCCAGTATCGGCCTGCTGTTTCGCGACGCCTTCGCTCCGCGTTCGGGCGTGTCCTGCTGAGCCATCGGGCTACGGACGCGGTTGAGTCGCCTCTGGGCGGGGCCCGAATACAGGTACCCCCCGCCCATAGACGACTCCCCGCATTCCTCGCCTGCGATGC